>QCIV01000007.1 GCA_003216455.1 Prochlorococcus sp. AG-402-N17
AATATTCTTTATCCTTTTTCTGTAGAAAAATTTTTCACCACAATTTTGGCAAGTTCCTATATATTTTAATTCTCTCCTTTCAATAGGAAATGAGTGCCTCACAGAAATTTGAAAATTCTTCTCTTTCTCATTAATTTCATTCATCTTTTCTAAGAAATTTGGGCCATGTATCTCATTTTTTTTTAATATCCTATCTACCCATGCGTGAATCATTTCATGACATAAAGTACTGTTTATTTCACTAGTAGATAATTTACTCAAAATAGGTTTCGATAAGATAATTTCAGAATCGACAAAACCATTAATTCGTTTTCTTTTATAAAAACCAGCAGTAGTTTTTAATCTATTATCACTCCATCTAACCTTTACTAAAGGTTGATTATTAACCGCTAGAGAATTTTCAAAATATTGGCTATTAAATTTATGAAATAAAGGTAAAAGAGGAATTACAGGCATTATGGATTAAAATTAGTATTATTTTGACAAAAAAACCCATCAAAAACGATTTCTTTTCTTAAAGTAATAAAAAACTCAAATCAAGATGGATGCAACACTAGTTAAAGATATCGGGATTAAAGCATTATTAGTTGGAGGAGCTGTACTAGTTTCTTTTTGGACTTTTAATGCAGTCAAATTAGTTATAAGCGCAAGAGGTATTAATCCATTAGTAAGAAAGTTTTTTGATCAAATAGCTGCTGGCAGAATTGATGCAGCTTATGGTTTGACTACAAAAACTTATAAAACTCATGTGAAGCGTCAAGACTTTCTTAAGTTTTTAGCTAGTTTAAACCTCAATAAATACAGAAATTTAAAATCAGGAAGACCTAGAGTCCAAGAAGATCAAATCATAATAACTTTGAATTTAAAATCAGAAGATAAACAAGATGAGCTCCCATTGGATTTCACTTTCGCAAAAACTGACAATGATTGGAAAATAGACAGAATAGCAAAAGTGAATTAATAATTTCTTGTGAGGCAAAAAGAATTGTTTAAAGAAGAGATAATACATCAATTAGAATTACACCCAAGTAGATTAGATAAAGAAAAAATCATCTCAGAAGCAATGGAACAAGGTCTAGATGATTTTTTTGAGGGAATCCGTATGGCACTTGATCCACTGGTAACTTTTGGTGTAAAAATTGTTCCTGAAAAAGAGAATGAAAAAAATCAAAATTTTTTATGGAAAGATTTCAAGGAATTAGCAAACAAGCTCATTCAAAGAGAACTTACTGGTCACGCTGCTCGCGATGCAATTATTACGGCTATGGAATCTTCCACAAAAGAAGAGTGGAATGGATTTTATAGACGAGTTTTAATAAAAGATCTTAGATGTGGTGTATCTGAAAAAACAATCAACAAGGTAGCAAAGAAATTTCCCAAATATGCGATTCCTATTTTTTCTTGTCCTTTAGCTCATGACAGTGCAAATCATGAAAAAAAAATGAAAGGAAAAAAGCAAATTGAAATCAAATTAGATGGTGTGCGCGTCTTAACAATAATTAGACAAAATAAAGTAGAAATGTTTTCTCGTAATGGAAAACAATTCCATAATTTTGGTCATATTATCTCAGAAATAGAAAACGTCCTAAAAGAAGATCCTGCACCACATGACTTAGTCCTAGATGGTGAAGTAATGAGTGCTAACTTTCAAGATTTAATGAAACAGGTTCATAGAAAAGATGGCAAACAAACAAAAGACGCAGTTCTTCACCTATTTGACTTATGTCCCCTTGAAAACTTCCAAAAAGGGAGATGGAACACTAGTCAAACGGCAAGAAGTTTACTAATAAAAGAATGGGTAGCAAAACATTCTATGCTTCTAAGACATATAAAAACACTTGAATGGGAAAATGTAGATCTCGAGACCATTGAGGGGCAGAAAAGATTTGTAGAACTGAATAAATCTGCCGTGGAAGGTGGATATGAAGGAGTAATGATTAAAGATCCTGATGCTATTTATGAATGTAAAAGAACACACAGTTGGTTAAAAGCAAAACCTTTCATTGAAGTCACTTTAAAGGTTGTATCGGTTGAGGAAGGCACAGGTCGTAATAAAGGTAGACTGGGAGCTGTCCTAGTTGAAGGGGAAGATGATGGGCATGAATACAGTCTTAGTTGTGGAAGCGGATTTAGTGATATCCAACGTGAAGAATATTGGTCAAAACGGAATCAACTTATTGGCCAACTTGTAGAAATCAGAGCTGATGCTAAAACTAAATCCAAGGATGCAGTGGCTTTTAGTCTTAGGTTTCCTAGATTCAAGTGCTTTAGAGGATTTAAAGCTGGAGAAAAAGTTTAAATTTTAAAAATTAATATTCAACACAGTAGTTAATGAAAAATGTGGTTTTTAAATAAAAAAACTAAAAATCTTGGCTAAAAAATGTAAGAATAATTATCAGGACTTTTTGAGAGGCTTATGACAAAGAAAACAGTTTTCAACTTCATAAAAACACCTTGTGGACAGGCAAAATATATCGAATTAGAAGCCAACAAAACCTTACTGGGTAAATTTAGGCTTTTGTGGTTTATCTTAATTGCATCTATTAGAGATTGGAATATTAAAGAGTAAATTCTTAGGAGTTTTCAAAATATTCCCTGGAGTATTTAGCTGAGAAATATACAACTAAAAAAGTCGAAATAATTCCAACGATAGTCATATATAAATTATTTGGTGATTGGACGTTTTTTAGCTCCTGGATATTTTTTGCCAAACTACCTATTGAGCAATAAAGAAAAGTTCCTGGAATTATTCCAAGAAGACCAATAGCGAAATCTCGAAATTTAACATTATTCAAACCATAAAAATAATTAAGAATACTGAAGGGAAATATCGGCGATATTCTCGCTAAAAAAATTAATTTAAGTCCTCCTTTTTCTACTACTTTTTCCATAACACTTAATTTTGGATAACGTCTAAAAAGATTTTTTAGCTTTTTTGCAAAAAAACTTTTTGATACAAAAAAAGCAACTGATGCTCCTATGGAAGCGGAGAAAAAAACGATAATAGATCCTAAATATGAGCCATATAAAAAACCTGATAATAAAGATAACCAAGAAGCTGGAAGGATTAATAAAACAATTAAAATATAGATGCAAACAAAAGAAAATATCCCAATTCCAGTATTAAAAAAAAAAGACAATTGATAAATATTTTCAAGAAATATATTCATTCTCAATTCAAAAGTTCGAGTTTTTTAGTAATCCTCTCCATTTGTACCGAACCTTCATTTAATTTAAATCTACATTCATCAACAATATCTTTTGGAGCCTTATCAACGAAATTTTTATTAGATAATCTCTTATTTAAATTATCTAACTCAATATTCACCTTTTTTAAATCCTTGTTTAACCTTTCCTTTAATGCATCTATATTTACAAAATCCTGAAAAGGTAAGTAAACCTCTAAATCACTAATTATCCCAGAAAATGATTTAGCAAACTCTTTTTTATCAACAGCATTAGGTTTAAAAATAAATACTTCAGAAGATTTAGTTAAGTTTTGAATATCATCAACTAAAATTTTTAAAAAATCAATCAATTCATCATTATCTGAAATTAAGTAAACAGGAACTTTTTCTGATGGCTTGAGGCCTAATTCAGCTCTCAAATTTCTAATCAATCTAATAATTTCAAAGAGTTGCTGAAATGAATTATCAAGATTATTATCAACAAATTTATTTTCTTGTGTTGGCCATTTTTGAAGAGATAATAATTCTTTATCTGGTTTAAGTTGCAGTGCATGCCAAAGTTCTTCAGTAATGTGCGGCATAAAAGGATGAATCATCACCAAAATATCATTGAGCACTTTTATTAAAACCTTTTCGGATATTTGTCTATTTTTAGTCTCTTTATTATTAAACCTTTGTTTAACAAATTCGACATACCAGTCACAAAAATCATTCCATGTAAATTCATATAGTAGTTTCGCAGATTCTCCCAATTTATATTCTTTCAACAAAGCAGTGACCTTTGTATTTACCTTATTCAGTTTAGATAAAATCCACTTATCACATAACTCTAAAGAAGTTTCATCTCTGTCATTAAGCGAATAATTATTGTTAGAAGTTTTATTAATTAATACAAATTTAGTAGCATTCCATAATTTATTCGCAAAATTTCTTGAAGCTTCAACAGTTGAAGATGTATCTTTTTTTCGATCAAAATCAAGGCGAATATCTTGTCCAGAGCCTGCAACTTCTCGAATTAAAGCAAATCGCAAAGCATCAGAACCATACTTATCAATTAATAGTATTGGATCAATACCATTACCTGAACTTTTACTCATTTTTTTATTATTTTCATCTCGAACTAGACCATGAATATAAACATCCTTAAAAGGAATATTATTCGTAAAAGTATTCCCCATCATTGTCATTCTGGCCACCCAGAAGAAAATAATATCGAAACCCGTTATAAGAACGCTATTTGGATACCATTTTTTGAAATCGGGGGCATTTGTATTTGGCCAACCAAGGGTTGAGAAAGGCCATAAACCACTTGAAAACCAAGTATCCAAAACATCTTTATCACGAACCAATTTAATATTTAATCCAAATTGTTTATTAGCTTTGTCTAAGGCATCCTCTTCATTTCTTGCAACGACATATGGAGTATTTTGCTCTATTGTATCTTGAGAGTCGTCTAAAACGTACCATGCTGGTATTTGGTGCCCCCACCATAATTGCCTACTGATACACCAATCATTAATATTCTCTAACCAATCCTTATAAACTTTCTCCCAGCGTGGGGGAATAAACGATGGATTTTTAGAATCAATTTCATTAAGACATCCTTGAGATATTTCATCCATTTTTAAAAACCATTGTGTTGACAATAAAGGTTCAATTGGCACCTTACCTCTATCAGAAAAAGGAACAGTATGTTTATAATCCTCTATCTTTGTCAAAAGGCCTAAGTTATCTAATTCTTTGATAATTTTCTTTCTAGCCTCATATCTATCTAAATTTTGAAATTTGCCTGCATTAATATTTAAAGTTCCATCCTTGTTCATTACATTAATCTGTTTTAAGTTATGCCTTTTTCCTATTGCAAAATCATTTGGATCGTGGGCTGGAGTAACCTTGACACATCCAGTACCAAAATCTTTATCAACATGTGAATCAGCGATAATAGGTATTTCTCTATCGACGAACGGGACTTTTACTTTGACGCCAATAAATTCTTTATATCTATCATCATTAGGATTTACTGCAACAGCAGTATCTCCCAAAAGAGTTTCTGGTCTTGTTGTTGCAACCTCTAAGTACTTATCTAAGTGTTTCCCACTTTCAGAAATTAAAGGGTATTTAAAATGCCATAAATGACCATTTACTTCTTGCATTTCAACTTCAAGATCACTTACGGCAGATTGCGATTCAGGACACCAATTAACTAAATATTCACCTCTATAAATTAAATTCTTTTTATAAAGAATATTAAAAGCCTCAATCACTGCCTCATTTAATTTTTGATCCAGAGTAAATCTTTCTCTAGTCCAGTCAACTGAATATCCTATTCTCTTTAATTGAGACACTATTCTTCCACCACTTTGTTCTTTCCAGTGCCATGCTCTTTTAAGAAATTCATCTCTTCCAATATCCTCGCTTGTTTTTCCTTCACTTTTTAATTGTTTTTCGAGAATAGTTTGAACTGCTATTGAAGCATGATCAGTTCCTGGTAAACACAAAACATTCTTCCCTAAGAGCCTTTGGAAACGAACTACAACATCTATTAAAGCTGTATTAAATGCATGTCCCATATGCAAAGATCCAGTTACATTTGGTGGCGGAATAACGATACAAAAAGGCTCACCATCATCTTCAGAGTTAGGACTAAAGGCCTTTGAACTTTCCCATTTTTCTTGCCACTTTTTCTCTACTTCAAAAGGTGAATAATTCTCTAAAAATAATTGATCATTCATCTCTGTCATATGCAAATTTTATTTCAAGAAACTTTTTGTTATTTTATCTTGATAGCAGCCAATTAATGAAAATAATATTAGTTTGCAAAAAAAGGCATATTTATTTTACAAAAGTTTGAAGCCAGAACCGCAGGAACAACGTTTTGCATTTTTTGGTGTTGAAATAAGAAATCCACCACCACTTAAATCACCGTAATAATCTAATTTTAAATCTTTAAGTAAATTAAACTTTTTTCCATCCGCATATAAAGTTACTCCTTCTGCTCTTGATATAGGCGATCCATTGCATATGCCTGGCCTTAATTTAATATGCAACCATCCTTCGGAACAATTTTTATCCTCAACCAAATCAATTGACATTTCTCCAGGAGAACCCCCAAAAGAAGCTTGCCTAGATAGTTCTGAAGCAGCACTTTGACTGATTGAAAGATTGACGATCTCAGTCATTAGAAAAATAATAAATGGGCGATCCAGGGTTCGAACCAGGGACATCCTGCTTGTAAGGCAGGCGCTCTACCGCTGAGCTAATCGCCCTATATTAAACCATTCTAATAGATGAAGTTGAAATATTTATATTAAGTATTTAAATATTTCATGATTAAGGCAAAATTGAATTAATAAAATAAATCCTATGTCCTCAAACGATAGATATAACTTGCAAAAAAATTCTGATTTAGAGACTTTAGAGAGCTTTAAAATTTTGATATCTAATGTCAAATCATTGAAAGATAAAACTTGGGGATGCCCATGGCAGAAAATACAGTCTCATAAATCATTAATTCCATTTTTAAATGAAGAAAGTAGTGAATTTATAGATGCGATATATGAAAAAAATGCGGATAACATCTGTGAAGAGTTGGGAGATCTTTTATTACAAGTAATGCTTCATTCTGAAATCGGTTACGAAAACAAAGAATTTGAACTAAATGATGTTATAAAAAATCTAAACAAAAAAATTATTAATAGACATCCATATATTTTTCACAAAAAAGAAAAAGTATCTCTAGAAAAATCGCAAAAGATTTGGGAAAATATTAAAAATTCAGAAAAAGAAGCGAATCATATTGAATCATCGATTAGTAAAAATTTAAATTTGAAAATCAAAAATTTACCACCAACGGTTGGAACCGATCAAATCACAAATGTTGTTAAAAAATATGGTTTTAAATGGGAGAGTACCGACCAAATTTTTGAAAAATTAGAAGAAGAGATTAATGAATTCAAGGAGGCAATAAAAAGTAAAAATGATTCAGACATAAAAAATGAATTTGGGGATATTTACTTTACCCTTCTGAACCTCTCAAACTTTTTAAAAATAAATCCTGAATCAGCTCTTCAAAAAACTAATAAAAAATTTTTAGACAGATTTTCAATCATTGAACATCATGCAGGAGATAATATTAAAAAACAAACCCCTAAAGATTTTCAAAGGCTTTGGCAAATAGCCAAGCAAAAACTTAAAAGAAAAAATTCTTAAAAAGCAAATGACTCATATGTCAACATGGATAGATGAATATCATAAAGGCTCAAGATTCGGCCTAAATGGAGAAATCTTAATTAAACAAAACTCAAAGTATCAAGAAATTATTGTTATTGAAAATGAATATTATGGCAGAGCTTTAATGCTAGATGGTTGTTGGATGACATCATTTAAAGACGATAAATATTATCATGAGTGTCTTGTACATCCAGCATTAAGTAGCATTGACGAAAAATCTAATGTACTAATTATTGGTGGAGGAGACGGTGGTACTGCAAGAGAATGCGTTAAATACTCTCAAATATCAAGAATTGATCTGGTAGAGATTGATGAGGAAGTAATCAAAATATCTAAAAAATTTTTAAAAGAAATTGGTGGCAAAGCGTGGAATGACAAAAGATTAAAAATTCATATTGATGATGGTGTTCAATGGGTAAAAAAAATAAGAGATAATTTTTACGACGTTATATTTATAGATTGTTCAGATCCCTCAGAATTTTCAAATTTATTATTTTCAGATTCGTTTTATAGAGAATGCAAAAGAATTCTTAAAAAGAATGGTATCTTAGCAACGCAAAGCGAATCACCTGAATCCTTCAAAAATATTCACATAAGTATTTTGAAAACCCTAAAAAAAATCTTTAAAGTCTCTGAAACTATGTATTCATTTGTGCCTATATATCCAAGCGGTATTTGGAGTTGGACATTCGCTTCTGAAGAAGTTCTCAATTTATCAAAGCAAAATCATATTGAAACCCTGAGAATTGAAAAAGAATGTGAAATTTGGAATTTGAATTTTCAGAATGCTGCATTCAAAATGATGCCAAATAAAATTGTAAAAGAACTCAATTCATAGAATGATAAAAAATTTATTTGATAACGAAAATGCGATTTTTATGGGAGCACAAAGAAGCCCTGATGATTGCACAATTGGTATATTTGGAGTCAATTATGATGGGACTTGTTCGTTCAAACCTGGAGCTAGATTTGGTCCAGAAGCGATAAGACAAGTCAGCTCATGTTTAGAAACATACTGTCCAAAACTAAATAAAGACTTAGAAGATATTATGTATGCTGATTTTGGGTCAATAATAATTGATAAAAATGACTCAAAGTCTGTTATTGAATCAGTCAAATCAGCAACAAATTTTTTAATTAACAAAAGCCTTAGTCCTATTATGCTTGGAGGTGAACATTCTATTACTACAGGTGCTATTAAAGCATTAGTAAAAAAATATCCAGATTTGATACTGGTTCAACTAGATGCTCATGCAGATTTAAGAGAATCATATATAGGAAATAAACATAGTCATGCTTGTACAATGAAAAGATGCTTAGAAGTGCTACCTAAAAAGAAAATTTTGCAAGTAGGAATTAGAAGTGGGACTAAGGAAGAATTTGAAAATATGCATAACAACAACCAATTAGTTAATTTTTGTCCAGGCGGAAATGCACATGAATTAAAACAAGCTCTTCTACCATACGTTAAGTTTCCAATCTATTTAACAATAGATTTAGATTGGTTTGATCCCAGTTTATTAGCAGGGACGGGTACTCCAGAACCGGGAGGATTTTTTTGGAATGATTTTGAAGAAATACTGAAAACTTTAAAAGACTTTAAAATTGTAGCTTCAGATATTGTGGAATTATCTCCAGAAATTGATAAAAGCGGAGTAAGTAGCATAGTTGCAGCCAAAGTACTTAGAAGCTTAATTTTGTCATTAGAAAATATGCAATAAAAAATTTCTAAACTACAGTGTAAAAATATTAAATACAAACTAAATATTTCATGGATTTGCTAAAAAGTCCTCTTTATTCAAAATATGTTGAATCCAATGCAAAATTAGTGGATTTTGCAGGTTGGGAAATGCCCATATCATTTTCAGGATTAATTAAAGAGCATGAATCAGTTAGATCTTCAGCAGGATTATTTGATATTTCTCACATGGGTGTGATATCTGTTAAGGGAATCAATCCAAAGGATTATATTCAAAAACTTTTTCCTACTAATTTATACTCCTTTTCTGAAGGTCAGGGGCTTTATACAGTAATGCTCAATGATAAAGGAGGCATAATAGATGACTTAATAATTTATGACCTTGGTATACAAGAAAATGACATTTCAGAATTATTGTTAATAGTTAATGCAAGTAGATATGAAGAAGATTTTCAGTGGATAAAAAATAATTTAAATAAATATGAAATTTCGATAACAAACTTTAAAAAAGACAAAGTACTTTTAGCACTACAGGGAAAAAACTCATTCGATTTATTTGAAGAATGGATTGAATCTTCAATCTCACATATCCCTAACTTTGGATGCGAATATAAAATTTTTGAACATATTTCGCCTAAAGAAAAAATTTTCTTTTCTAAGACAGGATATACAGGGGAAAATGGTCTAGAAATACTTTTATCTAAAAAAGCAGCAATTAATTTATGGGATTTCTCAATTTCCAAAAATGTTACACCTTGTGGTTTAGGAGCTAGAGATACTCTTAGACTTGAAGCAGGCATGCATCTTTATGGTCAAGACATAAATGAAGAAACTTCTCCATATGAAGCAGGGTTAGGCTGGCTAGTACATCTAGAAAATAATCACGAATTCTTTGGAAGAAGATTTCTTGAAGAGCAGTCAAGATTAGGTATTCAAAAAAAGTTAGTTGGTCTCTCTATAGAAGGTAAAGCAATAGCAAGAAAAGGTTGCGCAGTTTTTAAAGGTGAAGAAAATATTGGGACTATCACAAGCGGCAGTTGGTCTCCAACTAAACATCAAGCTATAGCTTTTGCATACATCAATACTTCGCATGCCTTAATAAATAATGAAGTTCAAATATTAATAAGAGGCAAAAGATTCAAAGGGGTCATAAAAAAAAGAGCGTTTTATAAAAAAATTATTAACTAAATTTACCCTCAAAGAATTATTATAAGTTATTGCTAAATAAATCATACATAGATGAGAAACAAAATTTGCAAAGAACTCAATAATACAGATATTGGTAAATTAGTTAATTTATGCGGATGGGTAGATAGAAGAAGAGATCATGGTGGTGTAATTTTTATTGATTTAAGAGACCATAGTGGATTCCTGCAAATAACAATTAACCCCGATGATGGTGCAGATCTATTTAAACAGGCAGAAACTCTAAGAAATGAGACAGTAATAATGGTTAGAGGAATCATTAATGAAAGGCCCAAAGATTCCATAAATACAAATTTAAGTACTGGAGAGTTAGAGCTTAAGGTTAAAGATTTGCAAATTCTCAACCAAATTAAAAAAAACTTACCTTTTCCAGTATCCATACATGATTATGAAAATACAAAAGAAGAACTCAGATTAAAGTATAGATATCTAGATTTGAGAAGGGGAAAATTATTAGACAATTTAAAAACTAGACATAAGATTATTAAAGTTGCAAGAGAATTTCTTGATAATTTTGGATTTACAGAAGTAGAGACCCCATTACTTACAAAGTCAACCCCAGAAGGCGCTCGAGATTTTCTTGTTCCTGCACGTCTTTCAAATGGAGATTTTTTTGCTTTACCTCAATCCCCACAACTATTTAAACAACTTTTAATGGTTGGAGGCCTAGACAAGTATTATCAAATCGCAAAATGTTTCCGTGATGAAGACTTAAGGGCAGATAGACAGCCAGAATTTACTCAATTAGATATTGAGATGAGCTTTATTAGTGAAGAAGAAATAATTTCTTTTAATGAAAGTCTCATAAAAAAAATATGGAAAGAAGTATTAAATATTAATCTTAATAATGCTTTTCCAAGAATGTCATGGCAGGCAGCAATGGATAATTACGGCACTGATAGACCAGATACAAGATATCAAATGTTATTAAAAGATTTAGGAGAAGTATTAGGTGATATTGGATTTAATATTTTCACCAAGGCAATTAAGTCTGGAGGTTATATAAAATCTATAACAGTCAAAGGAGGTAATTCAAGTATTAGCAACGTAAGAATTAAACCAGGAGGAGACATCTTCAAAGTAGCTCAAGATGCAGGAGCTGGTGGTTTGGCCTTTATAAGGGTCAAAGGAGATGAGCTTGAGACTATTGGGGCAATTAAAAATAATTTAAGTGAAGAGCATATAGCTGATATTTTAAAAATCACAGAAGCAAAAGATGGAGATTTAATCCTCTTAGGAGCTGGAGATAAACAAATTGTCAATCAGTCATTAGATAGGGTTAGACAATATATCGCAAAAGACTTAAATCTCATTGATAAAAGTAAATGGAATTTCTTATGGGTAACTGACTTCCCGATGTTTGAGAGAAATCAAGAGGAAAATAGATATGAAGCTTTACATCATCCTTTCTGTTCTCCAAAAAATATAAAATCTAAAGATTCTGAAAACTTGAAAAAAGAAATTGAGAGCTCTACAGCAAATGCTTATGACTTAGTTCTCAATGGATTGGAGTTAGGAGGTGGCTCTTTACGTATTCATGAAGCGAGCTTACAAAGAGAGGTTCTAAAAACGGTAGGACTTACTAATAAAGAGATTGATGAAAAATTTGGATTTTTAATAGAAGCCTTAGAAATGGGTGCTCCTCCTCATGGTGGAATAGCGTTTGGATTGGATCGTATTACTATGCTAATCATTGGTACAGATTCAATCAGAGAAACCATTGCTTTTCCAAAAAATCAACAAGCAAAATGTCTTCTCACAAATGCACCTTCAAATGTCTCTGAATCACAATTAAAAGAATTAGATATTGAAATAACAATTGATGAATAAGAATATATATGGATGTTCTAAAAGTTTTTTGTTTAAATAAAGTATAAGGAGGCTGTGCTTAATTAAAAATATTTAATGTCAAAATTTGTATTTGTCACCGGAGGAGTAGTTTCTAGCATTGGTAAAGGAATTGTAGCTGCAAGCTTAGGAAGATTATTAAAGTCTAGAGGATATAGTGTTTCAATATTAAAACTAGATCCATATCTAAATGTTGATCCAGGAACAATGAGCCCTTTCCAACATGGAGAAGTATTTGTAACCGAAGATGGGGCTGAAACCGATCTAGATTTAGGTCACTATGAAAGATTTACTGATACTGCAATGACTAGGTTAAATAGTGTGACTACGGGATCTATCTATCAAGCAGTTATCAATAAAGAAAGAAGAGGTAGTTATGACGGTGGAACTGTGCAAGTAATACCTCACATAACAGGAGAAATAAGAGAAAGAATTCATAGAGTAGCCGCCAACAGTAATGCAGATATTATTATTACTGAAATTGGTGGAACAGTTGGTGATATTGAATCTCTACCTTTTTTAGAGGCAATAAGAGAATTCAAAAATGATGTCAATAGAAACGACGTTGCATACATACACGTAACATTACTTCCTTACATCAAAACCTCTGGCGAAATAAAAACTAAACCAACACAACATTCAGTGAAAGAATTAAGATCAATTGGAATTCAGCCAGATTTACTTGTATGTCGCAGTGATAAATCTATTAATGAAGCTCTTAAAAAAAAGCTTAGTGGTTTTTGCGGTGTCAGTATGAACTCTGTAATTGAAGCATTAGACGCAGACAGTATTTATTCTGTACCTCTTTCTTTAAAAAAAGAAGGGTTATGCAAAGAAACCCTGAAGTATCTAGACCTTGAAGATAAAAAATGTGATTTGAAAAATTGGGAACAACTAATACACAACCTAAGAAATCCTGGAGCTCCAATCAAAGTTGCTTTAGTAGGTAAATACATTGAACTTGGAGATGCATATTTATCCGTTGTTGAAGCTTTAAGACATGCATGCATTGAACAAAAAGCTTTATTAGATTTACGTTGGGTAAGTGCTGAAATGATAGAAAAAAATTCAGCAGAAACTTACTTAAATGAAGTTGATGCAATTGTCGTACCCGGAGGATTTGGCAATAGAGGAGTCAATGGAAAAATTTCGGCTATAAAATTCGCAAGAGAAAATAAAATTCCCTTTTTAGGTTTGTGCCTTGGTATGCAATGTGCAGTTATAGAATGGGCCAGGAATGTAGCTGATCTTCCAGATGCATCTAGTTCAGAACTAGACCCAAACACTCCAAATCCAGTGATACATTTATTACCAGAACAGGAGGATGTAGTTGATTTAGGTGGGACAATGAGACTTGGAGTTTATCCATGTAGATTGACAAAAAATACAACTGGAAAAAACTTATATGATGAGGATGTTATTTATGAGAGACATCGACATAGATACGAATTTAATAATTACTACAAACAAAGTTTTTTAAATTCTGGATACAAAATTAGTGGTACATCACCAGATGGAAGATTAGTTGAGTTAATTGAGTTAGAAAATCATCCATACTTCTTAGCCTGTCAATATCATCCTGAGTTTTTATCACGACCTGGCAAGCCTCATCCTTTATTTAAAGGTTTAATAAAAGCCTCTCAAGATAAGTTAACTCAATCAAATTAATATTCTTTATTTTTTTGAATGAAAATGACAAATTCTTTACCCTTAGTCGAACAATTTCATTCATTACAAGGTGAAGGTTATCACGCTGGCAAAAGTGCTTTTTTTGTAAGATTAGCTGGATGTAAAGTTGGATGTTCGTGGTGCGATACCAAGAATTCATGGGACGAGAAAAAACACCCTTCTATATCAATTGAAAAAATAATAGATCGCATAAAAATTGCCAGAAAAAAAGGTGCATCTTTTTGCGTTATTACAGGTGGAGAACCTTTACAACATAATTTGGATAATTTTTGCAAAGCCATAAAAAAAATGACGATGGGAGAAGAACAAAAGCCAATGAAGATTCATATTGAGACAAGTGGAGTTAATTCGATATCAGGAAGCTATGACTGGATTACTTTATCTCCTAAAAGACACTCACCTCCAAAAAATTATTTTTTAAAAAACTGTAATGAAATCAAAATAATCATAAATGAAATTGAAGATATTGAATTTGCAATTCAAATAAAAAAAGAAACTTTAAAACAATTTCAACTCTCTAAAAGCGAAGATGGCTTAAAAAAAGAAGATAAAATTTTTTATTTACAGCCAGCATGGAATAATGCTATTGGTTTTTCTCTTGCTATTGATTTCGTAAAAAATAACCCCGATTGGAAATTGAGCCTTCAAACTCACAAATACTTAAAAATTAATTGAAATCATATGACTCTTAAAAATAAATCGATAGTAGTTTTATTATCTGGAGGTTTAGATTCTTCTACAGTTACTGGTATCGCCAAAAAATCCGAAGCTAAAATTTTTGGCCTTTCATTTGACTACGGTCAACGTCATAAAAAAGAATTAAATTCTGCATCAATAATTGCAAAACACTTTGATATCGAAGAATTTAAAATCATTAAGCTTGACTTATCTTTATGGGGAGGCTCGTCATTAACTGATACTCAAAAAAATATTCCAATAGAAGGCGTACAAACTAATAAAATTCCTAATACTTATGTTCCTGGAAGAAATACTATATTTATTTCCGTTGCACTAAGTTATGCCGAAGCAATAGATGCTGATTTTATTGGATTAGGAGTTAATGCACTAGATTATTCTGGTTATCCAGATTGCAGACCTGACTACATTAAAAAATTTCAAGAATTAGCAGATTTAGCTAATAAAAGAGGAAGAGAAAATAATCCAATAAAACTTTGGACACCACTATTAGATTTAAATAAAGAGGAAATTATTAAATTAGCTTTTGATAATCATGTCCCTTTAGATAAAACATGGAGTTGTTATTCGGGTAATTCAAAACCATGCGGTAAGTGTGATAGCTGCAGAATTAGAAATGCCGCTTATGAAAAATGGCTTTGTAACAATGATAAAAAAAAATGAAAATAAAAAAAATAATTCTAGAAAAATGGATAGATCCAGCACTGATTACGCATCATTTAACGGAAAAATTCGGAGATAAAGGATTGGCTTGGCTAGACAGTGATGGCAAAGAAAATGGAGAATGGTCAATAATAGGAATTAAACCTAAAAAAATAATCCAATCAAGAGATATCAATGACTTAGACAAAACTAATAATCCATTTAACAATTTAAGAAATATTGAAAAAGGATTCTGGATAGGATGGTTAAGTTATGAAGCAGGAGTTTTCATAGAACCCAAAAACCCATGGCGCAAATCTAATATGGCAACCTTATGGATTGCATCATATGATCCAATCATTAAATGTAATCTAATAAAAAAAGAAATAATTATCGAAGGCACAAACTCATATGAAGTGATGAATTATAAAAATATAATCAACAATATAAAAAATATTGAAGAAGAAAATAGTATTGAAACAAATTTGGATTTTGATTTTTCAAAAATAAATTTGGACGAAATGGCTGAAAAATTTCAGAAAAATATTCTAAAATTGAAAAAATTTATTTCCATAGGGGATATATTTCAAGCAAACCTAACAACTAAATGCGAAATTGAATCTTCCAAAAACTATAATCCTTTAGATATTTATTTGAAAATAAGAAAGAAATTAAGAGCTCCCTTTGGAGGAATAATAATAAATAATGATAATTATAAGGAGGCTGTATTATCTACCTCGCCAGAAAGATTTATAAAAATAGATAATAAAAATTTTGTAGAATCAAGACCTATCAAAGGAACTAGATCCAGAGATAAGGATTTAAATCAAGACGCACTTAATGCTATCGATTTAATAACGAACGAAAAAGATAGAGCCGAAAATATTATGATTGTTGACCTAATAAGAAATGATTTAAGTAAAGTTTGCGAAACAGGAAGTATTATGGTGCCAGAAATATTAAAACTTGAAAGTTTCTTAAAAGTTCATCATCTAACTTCAGTAATCAGAGGCAAATTAAAAAAAGACAAGGACTGGATTGATTTACTAAAAGCTTGTTGGCCTGGGGGATCTATAACTGGAGCACCTAAATTAAGATCATGCCAGAGACTTTTTGAATTAGAAGAATGTGAACGCGGACCATACTGTGGCTCATTTTTGAAGCTTGACTGGAATGGAGAGTTTGACAGCAATATACTAATAAGATCATTTTTAATTAAAGACAAAAAAATCAATATATATGCTGGTTGCGGAATAGTTATTGACTCAAACCCTGAAGAGGAAACTAATGAACTAAAGTGGAAACTTTTACCGTTAATTGATTCACTCAAATGATTGAAACATTGGGCTGGCATAAGGATCAATGGCTGGATATTGATAGAATATTTATTGCTGCTAATAATAGAGGATTAAAATTTGCTGATGGTATATTTGAAACCATTTTGATAAAAGAAAACAAACCTATTCTTTTTGATGAACATCTGAAAAGGTTGGAAAAAAGTAGCAAGATTTTAAATATTAATCTCAAAATAAATAAATTAACTTTGAGACAACTTATTCACGATGGAATTAGAAAGTTATCGCTTAAAAATGATCAATTTGCTTCAGTAAGAATAAACTATAGTCGAGGAACTAATAAAGGCCGAACACTAACAATTGATAACACTTCAGAGACAAAAGATTTAGATAATTTATGGCTTGAGTTCTATATAATCAAACCAAATTTTAATCCGATAAGCGTTTGCATTAGTCGAACGGAAAAAATAAATGAATTCAGTCTTACAAGTAAGTGCAAAACATTTTCATATAATCAGGCAATACAAGTTTTGACAGAAGCTAATGAAAAATCTTTTGATGATTCTATCCTTTTGAATACGTCAGGTGAACTTTGTTGTGGGAGTACATTTAATCTTCTAATTAAAAGAAATAATCAATGGATAACTCCTAGAAAAGAGAGCGGCTGTTTAGAGGGGATTATGATTTCTAAAGCTTTAAAATTGAAAATTGTAAAAGAAGAATTCATTCCTCCAGAATTTCAAAATGATGACATAATAGTTGCAATTAATAGCTTATCTTGCAGACAAATTAATCAAGTTAATGATTTAAAGCTTAAACCAAAATTCGATCCAATTTATTTTTGGGATTTATTATATAGTTGAACTCTATTAATATCTGGTAAATAGACATCAGATACTTTAGTTAAATTGTTATTAACCTTAAATTCAACAATTTTTCCAATAATGATAATTGATGGAGCTGAAAATTCTTTATCTTTGATTTTATCTGGAAGATTATCTAATTTCTCTATTAAACATTTTTGATTTTTTAAAGTAGCTTCTTGAATCACAGCGCATTTAGTATTCTTATCTAAACCACCTAGAATTAATTCTTTCACAATAAATTCAATATTTTTTATACCCATAAAAATTACTAAGCTATCTGATGATTTAGCTAAATCTCTCCATTTCACTGTCTTTTTTTCCTTATCTACACGCTCATGTCCAGTGACGAAAGTTACGGAACTTGCAGCATCTCTATGAGTTAGTGGAATACCAAAATATGAGGGGGCAGCTATCCCAGAAGTAATCCCAGGTACGATTTCAACTGAAATTCCATTTTTTTCTAAAATCGATACCTCTTCACCACCCCTAGAAAAGACAAATGGATCCCCTCCTTTAAGCCTTACAACATTTTTGCCTTCTTTTGCCAATTTCAAAATAAGAGCATTTGTTTCAGCCTGAGGCACAGAACACTTCCCAGCTCTTTTGCCTACATGGAAAATTTCTGTATTTTTTCCCGCCTCTTTTGTTATTTCATCAGGAATTAAAGCATCATGAACTAATGCATCACAATTTTTTATTAGGCGTAAAGCTTTAAGAGTTAAAAGCTCAGGGTCACCAGGACCTGCTCCAACTAAATAAACAATGCCGGGCACAATAATATCCATTAACAAGTATGGTAGTAAAAGTTAATCGCAATGAAGGTAAATATTATGAAAGAAAGTTTATTAAAACCAAATAAAAAATTTACTCTCCTTAGTGCGTTTATCACTCTTTTAAATGATCGTTTAAGTGAAAGTATACTGTTACCTATATTACCCTCTTTTGTTTTACTTTTTGACTCTAAAGCAAGTACATATGGTTTATTATCATGCACTTATCAATTAGCTCAATTTACAGCTTCTCCTTTTATAGGACTAATGAGTGATAGATATGGAAGAAGACCTGTCACTCTTTTTTGTATTACTGGTTCAGTAATAGGAATATCAATATTATCTTTTACGGTTCTTTTTAATTGGTCAAATTCAATAGCCTCTATCCCGTTATTTTTATTATTTTTAGCGAGATTAATTGACGGTTTAAGTGGGGGGACTGCAGCTACTGCGACTACAATTCTTGCAGATATTTCAAGCCCTGAAAAAAGAGCAAAAACATTTGGTCTTATTGGTGTAGCTTTTGGTTTAAGTTTTTTCTTAGGTAATATTTTTGTAGTAATTTTTGCAAAAAATACAAATAATAATTTTATTATTCCAGTTTTGATAGCCTCAATAATTCCAATAATAAATTTCCTCCTTGTATTTTTTTACTTACCAGAAACTAAGCCTAATAGTAACTCAAATAAATCAAAAACTATTTTAAAAAACCCTTTAAAAGAGTTATTTAGAGTTTTCAAAGAAGAAAAGATTAAAAAATTATCATTAGCTTTTTTTATTTACTTTATTGCTTTTACTGGATTGACCAATATCCTTATATTTTTCCTTCAAGAATCTTTAAACTGGACGACCAAAGCATCAAGTGGAACTCTTGTTGTAGTAGGAATCATTGCAATTATCGTTCAAGGAGGGTTAATTGGGCCTTTGGTAAAGCAATTTGGCGAAATGAGATTAACACTTATCGGATCAGGCTTCATTCTTGTGGCATGTGCTCTTTTAATCACTGCTCCAAAAGAAAATGCGATATTTAATATTTATTCAGCTGTTTCATTTTTAGCCGTTGGGGCAGGGTTAATTACTCCCACCTTAAGAGCACTAATATCAAAGAAATTAGACGTTGATAAACAAGGATCAATTTTAAGTAATCTTCAAGGTCTACAGAGTCTTGGAGGAGTTTTAGGAATTGCAATGGCAGGAAGGGTTTACGATAGTTTTGGTCCTAAATCACCTTTTATAGCAGGTTCCGTTATCTTACTTTTCATGATATATCTTATTGCAGAGGGTAAAAGTAATAATTCTTTCAACAATCAAAAATCAAACATACTTTAATGAAAAGCCAGGCTGATGTTTTTATTAATAGAGAATTAAGTTGGATTGAATTCAATAAAAGGGTACTCCTAACTGGTATGGAAAAAGAGTACAAAATCCTAGATAAAGTAAAATTTTGTTCAATTTTTAGTAATAATCTAGATGAATTTTTTATGGTAAGAGTAGCTTCATTAAAAGCTCAAGTTGAGGCAGATATTACAAAAAAAAGTATTGATGGACTTACCCCTAAAGAGCAATTAACAAAAATAAATAGAGAAGTAAAGAATTTAATTAACCTACAAGAAAACTATATAAATAATGAATTGAATAATGAATTACAGGAAAAAGGTGTAATTATAAAAAAATATAAGGATCTAAGTGAAAATCAAAGAAATTGGTGCAATAACTACTTTACTTCATCTATTTTCCCTTTATTAACTCCATTAGTTGTTGATCCAGCACATCCATTTCCTTTTATAAGTAATTTAAGTCTAAATTTGGCAGCTCTAATAAGGGATGGGGAATATTCTAAAAATCAGTTTGTAAGAGTAAAAATACCAACAAAAAATATAAATAGATTTATACAAATTCCCAATGAAATTATTCAAAATAATGATGAAAGTGCATATTTTTTTATAAGTGTTGAAGATTTAATTGGGAATAATATAAATACTTTATTTAACGGAATGGAATGTATAAATTACTCTTTTTTTAGAGTAACAAGGGATGCAGATTTAGAATTAAAAGAACTTGAAGCTGATGATCTTCTTTTAGCAGTTGAACAAAGTTTGCAAAAGAGAAGATTAGGTGGAGACGTAGTTAGATTAGAAGTTGAATCGGATATGCCAGAAAATATTCTGAAATTACTCATTGAAAGTATCTCAATACAAAAAGAATATATTTACTTTTGCAAAAGTTTTTTAGGCCTTGACGATTTAAGTCAGCTTACAAAAATTAATAGAGATGATTTAAAAGAAAATCTACTAATTGGGAAAACTCACCCAAAATTAAAAAATTTAGATTTACCTTCAAACAAAAACTTCAATTCTATTTTTAATTTACTTAGAAAAAAAGATATTCTGCTTCATCATCCATACGACTTATTTAGAACTTCAGTTGAAGAGTTTATAAACAAAGCGGCTGATGATCCGCTTGTAATGGCTATAAAAATTACCTTATATCGAGTTTCCAAGGATTCGCCTATCATTGCAGCTTTAATGAGAGCTGCAGAGAATGGGAAAGAAGTAATGACTCTTGTTGAACTAAAAGCAAGATTTGATGAAGACAATAATATTCAGTGGGCGAAACAACTTGAACAAGCTGGAATTCATGTTGTATATGGAATCATAGGATTTAAAACACATACAAAAATAGCTTTAATAGTAAGAAAAGAAAAAGGACGATTAAGGAATTATTTCCATATTGGAACAGGTAATTATAACTCTAATACTTCAAAGTTTTATACAGATTTAGGATTACTTTCAACTGATCCAGATATTGCATCAGATTTACTTGAGTTATTTAACTACTTATCAGGTTTTTCTAAACAAAAAAGTTATCAAAAGTTATTAGTTTCCCCCTCATCGATGAGAGAGAAATTTATATTTCTGATAAAGAGAGAAATTAAAAATGCAAAGGAAGGCAAAAAAGCCGAAATAATTGCAAAAATGAATTCTTTAGTAGACCCAGAAATAATTAAACTTCTTTATTTAGCTTCAGACTCAGGTGTAAAAATTAGCCTTATCATAAGAGGTATTTGTTGCTTGTATCCCCAAAGAAAAAATTTAAGTGAAAATATTAAAGTCATAAGCATTATTGGCCATTTTCTTGAACACTCAAGAATTTTTTGGTTTTGTAATAATGATGATAATGAAGTTTTTATTGGGAGTGCAGATTGGATGAGAAGAAATCTTGATAGAAGAATAGAAGCTGTTACTCCGATAGAGGATTATGAATTGAAATCTAAAATATACTCGCTTTTGCAAACCTACATTAAAGATAATTACTTTTCTTGGATAATGAAGGAAGATGGTTCTTATTCGAAATATAAATTAGATTCATCGGATAATCGTTCGCAAATTGACCTCATAGAAAAATAAAATTAATATTGATTTTTACAACATTTAAAAAAAATACTTAATATTTTAAATTTTTTTTATTTTTTATAAAATCCAATCATTTCAATGGATTTCAAGAAATAAGCATTTAAAAAAGAATTTTTGTCTTTAAAATTTCAACGCAAAAGTAGTTTTTATTTCAATTTCAGTGCTAGCTTTTTAAAAAATCCATTATTTAGGAGGCCAGGGTGATGGGGATCCCTCTGGAATCTGCAAAAAGCTCTTCAGATAATAATTTTGATGAGCCAAGATTACCAAACACTGCGGGCAAGTCTCGCAAAACGAAATCCAGTCTTACGGCAAAACAGAGCCAAAAAAAATCTGGCAGACTCGCATCAGATTCTATTGGCTATTACTTAAGTAGCATTGGTAGAGTACCTCTTTTGACTCCAGCAGAGGAAATAGAGTTGGCTCATCATGTTCAGAACATGAAAAAGTTGCTACAAATTCCTGAAACTGATAGAACAAAACCAAATCTTTATCAAATTAAGATTGGCAAAAGAGCAAGAGATAGAATGATGGCAGCTAATCTAAGGCTTGTTGTCTCTGTTGCAAAAAAATACCAAAACCAAGGGCTTGAATTATTAGACCTTGTCCAGGAAGGGGCTATAGGCCTTGAAAGAGCTGTAGATAAATTTGATCCTGCTATGGGATATAAATTTTCAACTTATGCTTACTGGTGGATTAGACAAGGAATGACAAGAGCTATTGATAACAGTGCAAGAACAATCCGTTTGCCCATTCATATAAGTGAAAAACTATCTAAAATGAGAAGAGTCTCTAGAGAATTATCACATAAATTTGGTAGACAACCTACCAGATTGGAAATGGCAACTGAAATGGGAATTGATCAAAAAGATTTAGAAGATTTAATTTCTCAAAGTGCTCCTTGCGCTTCCCTAGATGCTCACGCAAGAGGCGAAGAAGATAGAAGTACACTTGGTGAACTCATACCTGATCCAAACTGTGAAGAGCCTATGGCAGGTATGGATAGAAGTATTCAAAAAGAGCATTTAGGAACTTGGCTTTCTCAATTAAATGAAAGAGAACAAAAAATAATGAAGCTAAGATTTGGCCTAGATGGTGAAGAACCATTAACACTTGCAGAAATAGGAAGACAAATTAATGTTTCACGAGAAAGAGTAAGGCAACTAGAAGCTAAAGCAATATTAAAACTTAGAGTAATGACAACTCATCAAAAAGCAGCTTAACTAAATTGATAAAATTTACTGTAATTTTATTATATTTATTTTCAATTTTTTTAATATCAATAGTTTTTAAAAAATATAATGAAGATAGTAGAGAAATCGTCAGAAAAATAATACATATTGGAATAGGACCTTTAATACCAATTGCTCAATTTTTAAAAATTAATCAAAAATCCGCTCTAATTTTTACAGGAATTGTTTCATTAATGGTTTTCATCAATTACACCTATAAATTATTTCCAACAATTGAGGATGTTGAGAGAAAGAGTTATGGAACATTATTTTATTGTCTAAGTTTATTTATTTTGATTTATCTTTTCTGGGATAAAGATCCATATGCATTAATCAGTGGATTTTTCATAATGACTTTTGGTGATGGATTAGCTGGGTTAATAGGAAAAAGCTTCAACTCAAAGAGTTGGTTTTTTTTTAAACAAAAAAAATCTTTATTCGGTACTATGACAATGTTTTTGACAAGTTTGATAGTGGTTTGCTCAATAGGATACGCCCAAAAAAATAGTTTAAATTTTAATTATCTTACAATAGCTTTTTTTGCGACTTTGCTCGAACAATTTAGTGTTTTAGGAATAGATAATTTCATTGTTCCAATTTCTTCAGCATTATTTTTTAATTTTTTTATAACTAGCTAAGTGAATTGTATAAAGTAGCGAGTAATTCTTTTGTTGTTTCTATATCTATGCATGCATCTGTAATGCTTCTGCCAAACTGAAGATCCTCTTTTTTTAAAAGTTTTTGATTTCCCTCCTTCAAATGACTTTCAAGCATAACTCCTAAAATATTTTTTTCACCATTGCTAATTTGAGAAGCTATGTTTTTTAGTACTTCTGACTGTTTTCGGAAATCTTTATTGGAATTACCATGACTACAATCAATCATCACTTTATGGGGAAGATTAGATTGCTTCAATTCAAAGGAAATTCTTTTAACATGTTCACTTTCAAAATTTGGGCCTTTTGAACCGCCTCTTAACACTATGTGTCCATCTGGATTGCCTGTTGTATTAACAATAGAAGCCATTCCATTAGCATTTACACCTAAGAAATGATGCGATTTTGAAGCTGACTGCATTGCGTTTAGTGCAGTATTAAAAGAACCATCTGTACCATTTTTAAAACCTATAGGCATTGATAATCCTGATGCCATTTCCCTATGAGTCTGACTTTCAGTAGTCCGCGCGCCTATGGCTGTCCAACTTATTAAATCGGCAATATATTGAGGAACAATTGGATCTAGTAATTCTGTAGCAGAAGGAATTCCACGAGTTGCTAAATATGAAAGCAAACTTCTTGCCCTTCTTAAACCAGTATTAATATCATAAGAATTATCTAGATGAGGATCATTTATCAATCCCTTCCAACCAATAGTTGTTCTTGGTTTCTCAAAATATACTCTCATGATTATTTCTAATTTATCTTTATAAATTTCTCGAAAGTTTTGAATATATTTTGAATATTCTTTTGCCGCCTCTAGATCATGAATTGAACATGGACCCACAATGACTAAAAGCTTCTGATCATTATGATGCAAAATATTTTGTATCGATCTTCTTGTTTTAGATACTGTATTAGCAGAGGCGTGATCTAAAGGTATATCATTATGTAGTCTACTGGGAGGTATTAATGGACGAGTTTCAAGAACATGTAAATCTGATGTCTTTTCTAAAGCAGAATTATTTGATGATGTCGTCATTGATTAATTAAGAAGTTTGAATATTTAAAAAAGCATTTATGAATACTCTCCTTTTCAATATTAAAAATAACAATAGATTAGGCATTAAACCTTACTAATGAAGAATTTGGAAACATTGATAAAAGATTATGCAGATCACGTAGCTGAAAGAGCTACTAAAGGTATACCTCCTTTACCTTTGAATGCTGAGCAAACAAATTGTATTACAAAATTATTGGAACAAGATAGTACTTACGATTCATCTTATTTACTTGATTTACTAATAAATAGAGTACCACCAGGAGTTGATGAGGCTGCTTATGTTAAAGCAAGCTGGCTAACTGCTATTGTAAATTCCGAAAAATATTGCAAATCAATAAATCCCGAAAAAGCAATCGAAATACTAGGAACAATGATAGGTGGATACAATGTAAATTCTTTAGTTGAAATACTTAAAAGAGAAAATAGTTTACTGGCTAAAAAAGCAGCAGAAGTTTTAAAAAATATTATTCTTGTTTACGACTCAGCTAATGAAATTTATGAATTATCTCAAAATAATATTTATGCAAAAGAGGTTGTAGATAGTTGGGCAGATGCAGAATGGTTCAAAAATAAAAAAGTTCTGGAGAAAGAGATTACTTGTTTAGTATTTAAAGTTGACGGGGAGACAAATACAGACGACCTATCTCCAGCTGTACATGCAACATCACGCCCGGATATTCCGATGCATGCATTAACTATGTTGGAATTTAAAATACCTGATGGACTAAAGATTCTTGATAATTTAAAAAAACAAAATTTACCGATAGCTTATGTTGGAGATGTTGTTGGAACAGGGAGTTCTAGAAAATCTGCTATTAATTCACTCATTTGGCATATAGGAGAAGATATCGCTTTTGTTCCAAACAAAAAAACAGGCGGAATAATAATTGGCGGCAAAATAGCCCCAATTTTCTTTAATACAGCACAAGATTCAGGAGCTTTACCTATAGAGGCTGACGTATCTAATATGAAAACAGGCGATGTTATTAAAATATATCCTTATAAAGGCATTATTAAAAAAATTGAAAAAGATTCAAATACTGAAGAACTAATAAGCAAATTTGACTTATATCCATCAACTCTTACGGATGAAATTCAAGCTGGCGGAAGAATTAATCTTATGATTGGAAGATCTCTTACGGACAAAATTAGAAACAAATTAAATTATCAACCAAGTGAGATATTTACCAGACCACAAAATCCAACCGAAAGTACTGCCGGCTTTACTCAAGCTCAAAAAATAGTAGGCAAAGCATGCGGTTTAGATGGAGTTAGGCCAGGAATGACCTGTGAGCCAATTATGACTACAGTTGGCAGTCAAGATACTACTGGACCAATGACTAGAGATGAACTAAAAGAACTAGCTTGTTTAGGATTTACTGCAGATTTAGTAATGCAAAGTTTTTGTCATACAGCTGCATATCCTAAACCAGTAGATCTCGTTACCCATAAAGAATTACCTGATTTTATATCCCAAAGAGGTGGGGTAGCTCTTAAGCCTGGAGACGGCATAATTCATAGCTGGCTTAATAGAATGCTTCTCCCCGATACTGTTGGCACAGGTGGGGATAGTCATACAAGATTTCCTCTTGGCATTTCATTTCCTGGAGGCTCGGGCATTGTTGCCTTTGCCGCTGCAATAGGATCAATGCCATTAAATATGCCCGAATCTGTACTAGTTAAATTTAAAGGAGAATTATTACCGGGAATTACTCTGAGAGATTTAGTAAATGCAATCCCTCTATTCGCAATTAAAAAAGGACTCTTAACTGTTGAGAAAGAGAATAAGAAAAACATATTTAATGGGAAAATTATGGAAATTGAGGGATTACCAAACCTAAAACTTGAACAAGCTTTTGAACTGACTGATGCTACTGCAGAACGCTCATGCGCTGGTAGCACCATACTTTTATCCCAAGAAACTGTTCAAGAGTACCTGAGAAGTAATATTTGTCTACTAGAAAAAATGATCGAGAGCAATTATGAAGATTCAAAATCAATTTCAAGAAGAATCAATGATATGAAAAATTGGTTAAAAAAACCGTTATTAATTCAACCAGATTTAAACGCTATGTATGAAGAAATCATTGAAATTGATTTAGCAAAAGTAACACAACCTATAGTTGCTTGCCCTAATGATCCAGATAATGTAAAAGAAATCACCGATGTAGTAAATACAAATATTGACGAGGTTTTTATAGGTTCTTGCATGACAAATATTGGTCATTACAGGGCAGCTGCGAAAGTTCTAGAAGGTGTACAAAATTTAAAATCTAAATTATGGATTTGTCCACCAACAAAAATGGATGAAGAAACTCTAAAAGCTGAAGGCTACTATAAAATATTCGAAGATTGTGGTGCAAGGTTAGAGTTACCGGGCTGTTCTTTATGTATGGGAAATCAAGCAAGAGTAGATGAAGGTTCCGTAGTATTTTCTACAAGTACAAGAAATTTTGATAATAGACTTGGCAAGAATGCACAAGTCTTTTTAGGCAGCGCTGAATTAGCAGCAGTTTGCGCACTGCTTGGAAAAATACCTGAAATTGAAGAATATCAGGATATTACTAAAAATAAAATTAATCCATATTCAGATGATCTTTATCGCTATCTTCAATTTGATGAAATACACGATTTCAGCTTAACAAAGTAATCATGGATTATGCCAAACTTTATAAAAGATAATATTCAAAAAACAAGTAAAAATTCTTCTCGTAGCATCAAAAAATTATTAAAACAAAAATCTCTAGTCGTTGCATTTTCTCTCTTATTAACAGGTTTAGGGGCCTCTATTACAAGCATATCTTTTAAAACTGGAATCTATTTTATTAATAATTGGAGATTAGCATTGTTAGACCAATTCCCATCTATTGCAGTCTTACCTATTTTTGGAGCTCTAGGAGGAGCTATTGCAGGATATTTGATCAAGAATATAGCACCTGCTGCAAAAGGTTCAGGTGTGAGTCAAATCATGGGTTTCTTAAGACATAAAAAAGTTCCAATGAATTTAAAAGTAGGATTAGTAAAGCTCATATCAGGAATTATTGCTATTGGTAGTGGATTCCCTTTGGGTCCAGAAGGTCCATCAGTTCAAATGGGAGGATCAGTTGCTTGGCAAATGGCCAAATGGCTCAAAGCTCCTACAGCTTTCAGAAGAGTAATAGTAGCAGCAGGTGGTGGTGCTGGAATTGCTGCAGTATTTAGCGCTCCATTAGGAGGGTTTGTTTATGCAATAGAAGAGCTATTAAACTCTGCTAGACCAGTAATTTTGCTTTTAGTAGTAATTACAACTTTCATTGCAGATTCATCTGCTGATATTATTCAAGCTTTGGGTTTGGATCCTAAAGCAGGAGGGTTTGACTTTAACCTGGGATTTTTAATTCAGAAAGAATATAACCCATCAGTTTTTTTCTTACCTATAGATTTTATTTACCTAGTTTTACTAGGAATAATTATTGGGATCTTTGCAGAATTGTATAGCAGATATGTTTTGTTAATGCAAAATCTTGGGAAAAAGTGGTATAAAAATAAATTTGTTTTAAAAATGAGTATTTGTGGACTTATTTTAGGAAGTATCTATTCTTTTTTACCCAGTACATTTCATAATTTAGATGAATTACAGAAAATAATAGCTGAACAAAATACAAGTATTGGAATTGCTTTATTAGCAGTTTTAGTTTTATTTATCACTACAGGTTTAGCTGCAGCATCTGGAGCTCCTGGAGGATTGTTCTATCCTATGCTTACTTTAGGGGGAGCAATCGGACTAATAATTGGTAGCTGGGTAGAAATTGCCACAGGGCATGCACCCAGTACATACATTTTTGCGGGAATGGGAGCTTTCGTAGCGGGATGTTCGCGAACACCCATAACAGCAATGTTTTTAGCTTTTGCTTTAACAAAAAATTTATTAATAATGAAACCTGTGTTAATCAGCTGCATTGCTAGTTTCTTGATGGCGAGAGCTTTTAATGAAGAATCAATTTATGAAAGACAAATACAAATAGAATTAGAAGACTAAGAAATATCTTCAATCAAAAACAGCAGTTTTGCTGTTATAAACAAATACTTGATGATTCAGATGTAATCTAACTGCTCTTGCTAAAGCTATTCTTTCAATATCTCTTCCTTTTCTAATCAAATCATCAACTTCATCCCTATGACTTACATTAACTGTACATTGCTCTATTATCGGGCCTTCATCAAGATCTTCAGTAACATAATGAGCAGTAGCACCGATTAATTTAACACCTCTCTTCCATGCTCGATGATATGGTTGCCCGCCCTTAAACGCAGGTAAGAAAGAATGATGAATATTTATTATTGAAGAAAACTTTTTTAAAAAAGAGTCACTCAAAATTTGCATATATTTAGCTAATACAACAAGATCAATTTCGTATTCTTTTAGTAAATTTAAAAATTTATCTTCAACAAGAGATTTATCAGTTTTAAAAGTATCAATATGGACAAATTTTGCATTAAAGTCATTTGCAATATTTTCAAGATCAGAATGATTTGAAATTATTAACGGGACTTTCATTTTAAGTTCTCCATTTCTGACTCGCCAAAGTAAATCAATCAAACAATGATTTTGTTTACTCACGAAAATAGCAACATTTGGAATTTCATCAGAATAATTTACGTTAAATTTTCCATTTACTTCATCTGCAATTTTTTCAAATTCTTTATAAATTTCATCTCTATTAAAAGATCTATTATTACTATTCCATTCAATTCGACTAAGAAACAAACCCGCATCTTGATCTGTATGATGATCAGAATGTTTTATGTTGCCACCGTAATTTGAAATCCAACTTGTAAGTAAACTTACAAGGCCAGGACGATCAGGACAAACAATTTTGAATATAATTGAAGGATGTTCCAAAAAATCTTTAACTATTAAGTCAAATAGACAAGTATATCTAATATATCAATGAAAAGCTTAAAAGAAAATTTTCAAAAAGCACACATAGTTATTATTGGATCAGGGATTATTGGAAAATTTAACGCCTTAGAATTATCAGAATTAGGTTTCCAGGTAACGATAATAGATCCAACTCAACTCCAAAATAGTAGCAATGCAGCTTTAGGCTTATTAATGGGGAATATGTATCAAAAAAGAAGAGGTAGAAGCTGGGATCTCAGGAAACAAAGCATTGAATTATGGCCACAATGGATTAAATTCCTACAAAAATTTAATTGTGAATTAAATATCGAAAAACCATTAATAAAACTAACTACTAATGAAGAAAAGTTTAAAAAATTAGAGAAATTTATTTATGGAAATAATGATCAAAACTTACGAATTTTAGAAAAAGACTCAATAGTTATCAAGAATATAAATAAAGCCTTCCAAACAAAAAATATAAAAGGAATGATCTCCTTAAAAGATGGAAGAATAAATCCTTTTTCTTTACTTCAAACATTAGATAAATATCTAAAACATAAAAAAATCAATTTTTCAGAAGGAGAAATTATAAAAATCAGAAAAACAAATAATCAATGGATTTCTACAACAAAGAATAATGAAAACATCAAATCTGATATGGTTATTTTGTGCAATTCACTAAAAGCAGTTGATTTAATAGATAGCATATCTCACAACATCACATTAAAACCTGTATTGGGTCAAGCTATTGAAATTGATATAAATGATGCAGAAGTTGATTTATTATCACTGCCCAAACAATTCAGTATAAATGGGAAAAATATAATTCCAAAATCAAAAAATAAGCTAATTATTGGATCAACTGACGAATATAGTACTAAACCAGAAGAAAATACATTCGAAAAACTCACAAATTTTCTCGATAAAAAACCAAATTGGTTGATAAAAGGGAAGATTTCTAAAAAATGGTATGGGATAAGGTCAAGACCAGATGGTGAGCCTTCACCAATATTGAAAAATCTTGAAGGTGGACTAATTATATGTACAGGTTTTTATAAGAATGGGATTTTACTTGCTCCGGCTTGTTCTAAATGGGTTGCTAATGAGATTAAAAATTACCTTTTTTAATCTTTAGTTTCAGTAAAGTCGGCATCAATTACATCATCTCCACCTTTTTCGTTTGAATCACTCTGATCAGAACCGCCTGGTGTTCCAGGGGAAGGTGGCTGATTACCTGGTTGCTGGTAAACAGATGAACCAACTGCGTAAAGTTCTTGCTGAAGTTCTTCAAGAAGTTTTTTCATTGATTCATAATCTTCTTTTGCAGTTGCCTCTTTTAAAGCATTACTTTTTTCTTCTACTTTGGACTTTGCTGAAGCATCAATTTTGTCTCCTAACTCACCAAGTTGCTTTTCTGTCTGGTAGACAAGTGTTTCAGCTTGATTTTTTAAATCAATTTTTTCTCTTTTTTCTTTATCTGCAGATGCATTTGATTCGGCATCTTTTACCATTTTTTCTACTTCATTATCAGATAAAGTAGAAGCACCAGTGATAGAAATACTTTGCTCTTTACCACTTCCTTTATCTTTAGCAGTAACACTAAGAATTCCATTTGCATCGATATCAAATGTAACTTCAATTTGCGGAACACCTCTTGGTGCTGAAGGTATACCATCCAATCTAAAAGTTCCTAAACTTTTGTTATCAGAAGCCATTTCTCTTTCGCCCTGTAAAACGTGTATTTCAACATTTGTTTGGCCATCTACAGCAGTTGAATATGTTTCAGATTTCTTCGTAGGTACTGTAGTATTTCGATTTATCATTTTTGTCATTACTCCCCCTAAAGTCTCCACACCTAAAGAAAGTGGAGTCACGTCAAGCAACAATATATCTTTAACCTCTCCTGCTAAAACTCCTCCCTGAATTGCGGCTCCAACTGCTACTACCTCATCAGGATTAACAGTTTGATTTGGTTCTTTGCCGATTATTTTTTTAACTAAATCTAAAACAGCAGGAATTCTAGATGAACCTCCCACCATAACAACTTCATCAATTTCGCTAGTAGAAATTTTAGCATCACTTATAGCTCGCTCAACTGGGGTCTTACATCTATCAATCAAAGAAGCTGCTAATTCCTCAAACTTTGCTCTAGTAAGGTTCAAATCCAAATGTTTTGGTCCTTCGGGCGTCGCTGTAATGAAAGGTAAATTTATTTCACTTTGCGTAGCATTTGAGAGCTCTATTTTTGCTTTTTCTGCAGCTTCAGTCAATCTTTGCAAAGCTTGCTTATCTTGTCTAAGATCAATTCCCTCATTTGATTTAAAAGTATTAGCTAAGTGATCTACGATGCATCTATCAAAATCATCACCACCTAAATGTGTATCTCCAGATGTAGATAGAACTTCAGTTACTCCATCACCAGCTTCAATAACTGAAACATCAAATGTTCCTCCTCCTAAATCAAAAACAAGGATTTTTTCATTTTCTTTATCCAAACCATATGCTAAAGCTGCTGCAGTTGGTTCATTAACAATTCTGAGAACTTCTAGACCTGCAATCTTACCAGCATCTTTCGTAGCCTGTCTTTGTGAATCATTAAAATAAGCTGGAACTGTAATTACAGCCTGTGTAACTTTGTCACCAAGATATTTACCCGCATCATCGGCTAACTTTCTTAAGACTTGAGAGCTTACCTCTTCAGGAGAAAACTGCTTATCCAAAACAGGACATTTTAATTTGACACTAGAACCAGATTTTTCGACAGAATAACTAACTTCTTTGGATTCTTCATTAACTTCATCAACTCTTCTACCAACAAAACGTTTTGCAGAATAAAAAGTATTTTCAGGGTTCATTACAGCTTGTCTTTTTGCTATTTGTCCAACAAGCTGATCTTGATTTTTTGTATATGCAACAACTGATGGAGTAGTTCTGAAACCCTCAGCATTTGCTATTACAGTAGGCTTACCACCTTCCATCACAGCGACACAACTATTAGTTGTTCCTAAATCAATTCCTACTACCTTACCCATGGGTAAATTCTCAATATTTGCTATTCTCCATAATCGGTCATTGACGTCATTAATGTTACTCAAAGACGGGGTGTGGTTCCCGAACAGATCATTACTTTTAAGGCTAAAATTCTAAAAATTCCAAATATGATTTCAAGTAAAACATCTTTCATAGCATTAATTGGCAATCCAGTAAGCCATTCTTTATCACCAATTATGCAAAATGCTGCGCTTCAATATTTAGGCTTAGATTTAATCTATATTGCTTTACCTTGTAAAGATGAAGATCTAGTATTAGTCCTTGATTCTCTTAAAAAGATTAATTGCAAAGGGTTAAACATTACAATTCCACACAAAGAAAAAGTATTTAACCTTTGTAGTGAAATCTCCCCTATTGCTAACAAACTTAAAGCAATTAATACCTTGAAATTAAATTCTGAAAAAGAATGGAGCGCAACTAATACCGATGTAGAAGGATTTATTTATCCATTAAAAAATTTAAACTTAGCAAAGAAAAAATCAATGGTTCTAGGCTCTGGGGGTGCAGCAAGATCTGTTATTCAAGGTTTAATAAATTTAAATCTTTCAACAATATCAGTAATATCACGTAATAAATCATCACTAGATGAATTAATAAAAAACTTTGATAATCAAATTCAATTGCAGGGTTTATTAAATAGTGATGAGCGAACCAAAATTTTAATTCGGGAAGCAGATTTGATTGTAAATACAACACCAGCAGGGATGAAAACAACTAAAAATGAAAATAATGTAATGCCATATGGCGAAGTTTTTTGGAAATCTCTTAACTCGCAAACAATTGTTTATGATTTAATATATAATCCTGCTCCAACTCCCTTATTAAAATTTAGCGCCAAAAAAGGATGTATTACTATAGATGGACTGGAAATGCTTGTTGCTCAAGGAATAAAATCTTTATCATTTTGGACAGATGGTTTAGAAGTGCCCTTTCATGTGATGAATGACGCACTAAAAAAATATCTTTAAAAAATGATCCTATTTATCAAGAAATTGCCTGTAGTAATGTATCGTAAATAATGAACAGACGCTCATCACATTAATTTATGAGCCAAAGACCTTGTCTGAAACTATGAATGATCAACAATCTTATTACGAAACCATGTACATCCTCCGCCCAGACATTGCGGAAGATGAAGTAACTAATCACATTGATAAATACAATAAGCTTTTAGAAGAATTTGGCGGTACGATTCTTGATAGTCAAATGAGAGGTAAAAGAAGATTAGCCTACCAAATAGCAAAACATAGAGAAGGTATTTACGTGCAACTAAGTCATCAAGGTGATGGGCAACATATTTTCAAAATTGAAAAAGCAATGAGACTAAGTGAAGATGTTATTAGATACATGACAGTTAAACAAGAAGGTCCTTTACCAACCCCAAGACCTTCAAACAAGAGTACATCTCAATCAGAGAACAAAGGCAATCCCGATGCCAAAATTGAATCTAAAGAAAAACAACCAGTAGACAGTATAGATACTTCAACTTCAAGAAAAGATAATGCTGAAACTAAAGAAAAAACAAAATCTTAAATGTTAATCTTTTGTTTTTGAATTTAACTCGGCCCATATTTTATTAGACATACCCCACATATAAATAAAACCCTCTGCTAAAGAATGATTAAATACATCATCTTTGCTATAAGTTGCCAAATCTTCCCTGTAAAGTGAATTATTTTCCGACATTCTTCCAATGACTATTGCGTTCCCCTTATAAAGTCTAATCTTAACTCTTCCATTAACTGAAGTTTGAGTCGATGATATGAATGCATCTAAACTTTCTTTAAGAGGTCCAAACCAAAAACCTTGATAGACTAATTGACCCCATTTTTTTTCCACTATTCCTTTAAAATCAACAACATCGGGGTTTAATGTTATACTCTCTAATTCTTTGTGAGCTTTGATTAAAAGTGAGAGGCCAGGTGTTTCGTAAATTTCTCTACTTTTAATTCCTACTACTCGATCTTCAATCATATCTATTCTCCCAAAACCGTGGTTACCTGCAAAATCATTAGCTTTTTGAATAATCTCTACTGGAGTTAAAATTTCATCATTAATTCCAACTGGAAACCCATTTTTAAAAACAATTTCTATATCTTGATGAGAATCAGGTGAATTATCAATTGATGATGTCATCGAAAATATATCCTCAGGTGCTTCTTGCATTGGGTCTTCTAATATACCTGCTTCAATACTCCTACCAAGTAAGTTGACATCTATTGAATATGGTGATTTTTTTGATACTGGTGCAGGTATACCAAATTTTTCTCCATACACTATTGCCTCTTCTCTACTCATATTCCATTCCCTTGCAGGAGTAATTATTTTTAAATCAGGACCTAAAGCATTAATTGCCAAATCAAACCGAACTTGATCGTTCCCTTTACCAGTGCATCCATGAGCTACTGCATCGGCATTAATCTCTTTAGCAATATTGACGAGATTTTCAGCAATTAAAGGCCTAGCAAGAGCAGTAGATAAAGGATATTTTTCTAAATATAATGCGTTTGCTCTAATGGCTGGAAAAGCATATCTCTCAACAAAACTATTCACTAAATTGCCTACGATTGATTTAGATGCACCAGAATTTAAAGCTTTTTGCCTAATAAGTTCTAAATCCTCGCCTTGTCCAAGATCTGCTACAAAAGTAACCACTTCTGAAATTCCATATTCATTCTTTAAATATGGAATACAGACGCTCGTATCTACTCCGCCAGAATACGCTAGCACAACTTTTTTTATCTGCTGCATTTAAATTTGCTCCATAAATTTAAATTTTTGAAATAATTAAGAATTTGAAAACTTATTAAAAACTATTATTATTGTAACTAAAAGAGCTGGACCAAAAACTAATAACACCAGAAGAAAGTTATTAATTATTAAAACATTAGGATATGAGTATCCAATAAGTTTAAATGATCCTGCCAGCAACAATGAAATTAGCCAGATAAAAAAGTATTTTAAATTTGCTTTATCAAACAAAGTTTTTCGTATGCATCATTATGTATTATCTTATATATAGAGCATAACCTTTAATGGATTCAAATAAATTAAAACTTAGGCTAGACGAGATATCTGAAGTCAATCCTGCTTTAACTTGCTACCACAGAGATGATCCAGCTCCTGTGTTGCCATTAAGAGAAGAACCTGATCTACTATCTTGGCTCGAAAATACAGGTAGACTTGTTGCAGAAAAAGATGGAGATTCACAAGAGATTAGTACAATAGAAGAAGAAGAACTTTCAGCGCTTATGGGAGAAAAAGAAGATTATAAAACTGAAGAAGATCCCTCGGCAGAAGATGATTGGGAAGATTAAAAAGTTTAACTTTGAATCTTTATTTATATTAAATACTTTTGCTTTAATAGTTACTTCCTATTTTTTTAATAATTTTATTTTTACGGGAGTTTACATATTATTTTTCTTTATTTCTATTTTCACAACGAAAAATGGTTTGAAGATTATCAAAAAATTTAATTTACTTCAAAATATTAGAAATGAAGGCCCAGCTAATCACTTTAAAAAAAGTGATACACCAACAATGGGTGGGATTTTTATGATAATCCCTTTTTTAATTTTTCTTTTGATAATAACCATAAATTTAGGTTCCCTAAAATTATTTCTTTTTTTACTTACTATTTTTGGTTTCTTTATTACAGGATTTTTAGATGATTATTTAAGCATTAAAAAAAAAAATAACACAGGTTTGAGAACAAAAGAAAAATTTGCCCTTCAAAGTATCATCTCAATAATTTTTACATTTTTAGCCTATAAAAAAAATTTAATTGATCCATATATTTCAGTATCTGACTCTTGGGGAATAAATATTAATATTTTCATATTACCAATTTCATTTTTAGTACTTGTTGGCATAAGTAATTCCGTTAATTTGACTGATGGACTAGATGGATTAGCAGCTGGTTGCAGTGGGGTTGTCTTTTATGGATTAGGAACAGAGATATTAATGAAGGGACAAAAAGAGCTTTTTGTTTTTAGTGTTTTATGTTACTCAATGTCCGGCATATGCTTAGGATTTCTGAAATACAATAGTTATCCTGCAAAAATATTTATGGGTGACACAGGTTCTTTGACCATTGGTGCAATTCTTGGTTCTGTGGCGTTATTAACTAATAGCATTTTTACCTTATTTATTTTCTCAGGAATATTTATCATTGAATCATTATCAGTAATAATTCAAGTAGTGTTTTTTAAAATTACAAAACAATTATTTCACAGAGGTAAACGCATATTTTTAATGGCTCCACTGCACCATCATTTTGAACTTAAAGGAGTTAAAGAACAAAAAATAGTTGAAAATTTTTGGAAAATCAACATTTTTCTAATAATTTTAGGTATAGTTTTAAAAATCAACCTTTAAAAAATTTGTTATGAGTTTTTTTACATGGAAAGATAATGAATTAACAAGTGACTGCTCAAGTCTTGATGCAATGGCATCGAGATTTGAAGAAACTGCTAACTTAATGAAAAAACTATCTCAAAAGGGTTTCAAACTAAAGAAAACTCATAAAAATCAACTAATTCTTCACCCTGATCCTAAAGTATTCGATCAATGGGGTTTTGTAAGTGAAGAACTCCCTTTTAAACAACTATGTTTAATATCAGAAGAAGAATAATTTTTAGGCCTTGAAAACTCTTCTGTAAGTATTGATAAATAATTGCGTACATGAGTGTTCCAGCTAAAGTGCCTGTTAACACCTTCAATTCCGTTTCTACTCCATAATTTCCACTTATTAGTATCAGAAATTCCTTTTTCAAGAATAACTTTCAACTCATTAATATCAGTAACATCTACGAGAAGCCCATTTTCACATTTTGAGCGGATTTCTTTTGGACCTCCATCATTTGTTGATATTATTGGCAATCCACATGAAGAAGCTTCAAGCAGAGTTAAACCAAAAGGCTCAGTCAAAGCTGGATTTACAAATACACCCCCTCTGCTAGCAGCCCACCTATACAAAGCAGGAATATGACTTGGAAGATGCTTTTTTGGATAAGCTACCTTCCCATACAAATTATATTTATCAATCATTTCAAAAATATTATGAAACACATCTTTTTGTTGAGGATCAAGTTTTGAAGTACTATCTCGACAACCCAAAACTAAAATCAAATTAGTTTTTCTTTTTAATTTTTCAGATCTTCCATAAGCCTCAATCAACGAGGGAATATTTTTTCTTCGTACAGCTCTAGAAATAGTCAAAAATGGAGGTTTTGTAGAATCCTTTAAAAAAGGTTTCATCATATTATCAATTTCGACTGTCTCGGTTGTGGAATGAAAATGGTGAAATTTCTTATGATCAACACCAGGAGGAATAACTTTAGCTTTATGAGGTGAAAAAGAAGAATATTGGGAATATTGAATAACTGACTCTTGTTTGGTACTTGTAACAACAATATCTGCGGACTTTAACACTTTTTCTTCTGCCTCAATTCTTTTTCTTATGGAATAAAGCTTTTCTATTTGATTAGATGTTAAACCAGTATCAATCAATTTCCTCTTTTTTTCTCTTCCCAAAGAATGACCCGTAAAAATAAGTGGAACTTTTAAAGATTTACTAAGTTTAACCCCTACATATCCAGCATCTGCATAATGCGCATGAATAAAATTAGGCTTTTTATTTTTCTTGTAGTAAGAAATAAGACTTTCAGTGAAGTGATCTAAATAAGGCCAAAGCAATTCTTTTCTTAAATATTTATTAGGTCCAAATTTAAATCTTAAAATTCTAACTCCAGGTTCTACAAATTCTTCTTTTTGAGAATATTCCTTGTCTACTTTAGGGTCGTTGATTAAACGAGTAACTAAATCTATTTGATCAACTTCTGAAGTATTAGCCAAACTTTTAACTAACTCTAAAACGTATTGTGTTTGCCCTCCTGTATCTGCATCCCTGCCTAATTCAAGATTTTTAGAGCGTATAAGACCATGTAAATGTAAATGTAAAAATTTCAATCTCATTCAGCAAATCCTCCGATCAAAGGCCTTTAATACAAATAAGCTGAATTTCTAAGGGAAATATAAAGAAAGCATTATGATTTTTAATTTTCCAATACAAAAGTTTTAAAAAAAGCAGTTATAGACTAATTTTATGCCCCTCGAAATAAAACTTTCATTTTACTGAGATAATGAAAATACAAAGAAATACAACAAAGAATTTCTTATTTTAAAACCTTTTTAAGGTATTTTGCAGTATGACTAGTAGGATTTTTAGCTACTTCCTCAGGAATACCTTCTACAATAATTTCTCCACCTTTGTCCCCTCCATCAGGTCCTAAATCGATGATCCAATCCGAACATCTAATGACATCTAAATTATGTTCAATAACAATTACTGAATTCCCTTTATCTACCAAACGTTGTATCACATCCATTAATTTATGAACATCATAAAAACTTAAACCTGTTGTTGGTTCATCAATCAAATATAAAGTTTTTCCAGTAGCCCTTTTTGACAATTCCGTAGCTAACTTAACCCTTTGAGCCTCTCCACCAGATAATGTAGGAGCTGGTTGGCCTAATTTGACATATCCTAAGCCGACATCTACCAATGTAGATAATCTATCAGCAGCTTGAGGTATAGCGGAGAAAGTTTCTGCAGCTTGCTCAACAGTCATCTCTAAAACATCAGATATATTGAAACCTTTATATTTAACTTGAAGAGTTTCCCTATTAAAACGAGCTCCTTTACACACTTCACATTGAACATACACATCAGGTAAAAAATTCATTTCGATAACATTAACTCCCTGACCTTTACAAGCTTCGCATCTTCCTCCTTTCACGTTAAAGCTAAATTGACCAGCCTGATAACCTCTTGCTTTTGCTTCTACTGTGGCTGTAAATATCTGCCTTATAGGGTCAAAAGCACCGGTATATGTAGCAGGATTTGATCTTGGAGTTCTTCCTATTGGAGATTGATCGATAACGATAACTTTATCAATTGCCTTAATACCCTTTAACTCTTTTACACCTTGAGGAAAAGGGACTTTTAATCCTAGAGAATGACACAATGCAGGATGAAGTAATTCATTTATCAAAGTGCTCTTCCCACTTCCACTCACACCAGTTACAGAAACTAATCTACCTAAGGGAAATTCTACAGAAATATTTTTTAAATTATTTTTAGAGCAATTATTTAAAATTAAACTTTTTTTTACAGATGATCTGCGTTCTTTTGGAGTAGGAATCGACTTCCTACCACTAAGATAAGCTCCAGTTAATGACCTTTCAGAATTTAAGACATCTTGATAAGATCCTTTAGCAATAATTTCCCCACCATAAACACCTGCCCCTGGACCTATATCTACTAAATAATCTGCGGATTTCATAGTATCTTCATCATGTTCAACCACAACCAAAGTATTTCCCAAGTCTCTTAAGCTTTTTAAGGTTTCTAATAATCTGTCATTGTCTCTCTGATGCAAACCAATACTTGGTTCATCTAATACATATAAAACACCAGTAAGACCTGCACCTATTTGTGTAGCCAATCTAATACGCTGAGCCTCTCCCCCAGACAAAGTCATAGCTGGTCTATCTAAAGTCAAATAATCTAAACCTACATTAATTAAAAACTTCAAACGTAAACGAATCTCTTTTAAAACCAATTCACCTATCTGCTTTTGTTTTTCTGATAAAGATATATTTTCCTTCTTTGTCTTACTTAAACCCATTATACGCTCTACCTGATTTAGGGTTTCAGTAACACTTATAGAAGTTAAGTCAGTAATATTGTATGGACCAAGTTTAACGGCCAAAGCCTCAGGTCTTAATCTTTTTCCAAAACATGTCTTACAAGGGACTAATTCTAAATACTTTTCTAATTTTTGTTTAACTGATTCTCCATTAGCTTCATTCAATTGCCTTTCTAATATTGGCAAAATACCCTCAAAAGGTCTTTCAAAACCACTAGAAGTTTTAAAACGACTATCAGCTTGAATCAATATTGGTTTATCTGAGCCAAAAAGTAGAACTTTTTTTTGCAAATCAGTTAAATCTTTCCAAGGAGTTTTTAATTCAAAACCATAAGCTTGTCCTACAGAATAAAGTAAAGAGAAGTAATAAGTATTATCTTTTTCACTCCAAGGAGCTATTGCAGCATAAACAGGCAAAGTTTTATCGGGGATAACTCTATCTGCAGTAAATTTTTTTAAGTAACCAATCCCATGACAATCTGGACATGCCCCATATGGGCTATTAAAAGAAAATAATCTAGGAGAAAGTTCTTCAACAATAGAGCCATGTACAGGACATGCGTAATTTTCTGAGTAAAGTTTTTCTCTCTCTAAGTTAGAAGGTAAGTTTTCTCCTTTTTTTGGAACAACTTCTACTATTGCTAAGCCATCGCCTCTTTTGAGACAAGTTTGTAGAGAATCGTTTAATCTTTCTTGTATCCCTTCTCTTGCAATTAATCTATCAACTACTACCTCAATATTATGAATTTGATTTTTATCTAATTCAATACTATCAGCAAGTTCTCTTACCTCTCCGTTGATTCTTACCCTAGCGAATCCTTCAGCAGCTAGTCCACTTATTAATTTTGTATGTGTTCCTTTCTTACCTCTTACAACAGGAGCCAATAATTGGTACCTTGTTCCTTCTGGTAAAAGAAGAATTTGATCAACCATTTCATCAATTGTTTGAGGCGCAATTGGAATCCCGCAGTGGTGACAATGCGGCTCACCAGCACGACCAAACAATAATCTTAAATAATCTTGTATCTCTGTTACTGTTCCAACTGTTGATCGAGGATTATGACTTGTAGATTTTTGATCAATTGAAATAGCAGGTGATAAACCTTCAATATTGTCAACATCTGGTTTATCTACTTGACCCAAAAATTGCCTTGCGTATGCCGAAAGACTCTCAACATATCTTCTTTGACCTTCAGCAAAAATAGTATCAAAAGCTAAAGAACTTTTACCACTGCCACTCACACCCGTAAAAACTATAAATTTATTCCTAGGAAGAGAAAGGTCAATATTTTTTAAATTATGCTGACGAGCTCCTCTAATATTAATTGAATTATGTTCTTCAAAACTATTATTGTTTTCTTTAACCATGTTTAAATCTAATTTATGATTTAAAAAGGTTATTATAATAGTTTTTTTTCTATTTTACGCAGCTGGACGATCAAGAAGTGCAGAAGCATATTCGTTTACTTCGCAAAAACCTCCACCTATAAGTTCTATTAATTCATTTTTTCTTTGATTTTTTGTAGTTAGTTTTGCAATTGAAGTATAAGTTATTCCATTAATTACGTTTTTATTAACTTTGAAATGAGCTAATCCACTAGCAGCTAAGAAAGGTTGATGCGTAATACATAAAACTTGTTGATTTTTTGAAATTTCTTTTATCAGCTCAACCAAAGAAAATAGAGATTTACCACTTAAACCACTATCAATTTCATCTAAAAAGAAAGTATTGGGTTTTTTGGAAATACTAGATTTAATAGCTAACAAGAATCTTGACATTTCTCCGCCAGAAATAACATTTGATAATGGAGCAAGCTTTTGATCAGGATTAGCCGAAAACAAAAAATTTATATCGTCAATTCCATCACCAGAAGGCTTACATTCAGAAAATTGAATTGAAAAATTTGCATTTTCTAAACCTAGATTGCTTAAAATCGACATTACTGAATTTTGCAAATGTTTAGCAATTTTTTTTCTTTCAGTAGATTGAATAACAAATAAAGATTTTAAATTAATTTGTAAATTATCAATTTGAGCTTTAATCTTGCAAATCTCATTACCTTGATCATTTTGTTTAAAATAAGCTCTTAATTGATTACGCTTTTCAATTAATTGAGGTAAATCAAAGGAAAAAGTTCTCTCTAAATTCTTTAAAAAAAATAATCTTTTTTGTATTTCTGGAAGATTGGATTCAAAATTTTCTATATCTTGCAAATATGAGTTCAAATCAAAAATTAAATCTTCAACATCAGCATGAATATTTAATAACTTCTCTCTAAATTTTTGAATCTTTAAATCGAAATCTGATGTTTTATTTAAAATCTTTATTGATTGATTTATCAAAAAAGTTACTGAAGGTTCATCATGACTAAAATTATTTAAATTTTCTAATGATGATTTAATTGAATTATTAATTTCGAGATTATTTACTAGTTTACTTTCTAATAACTCCAATTCTAAAATTTCCTCACCGGAATTTAAATCAGCTTCTTCTAAACTCTTCAACATATGTTTAATTGCCAAGTTTTTTTCTTCTTGATTTCTTGAAAACTCTATTTTTTCGTCCATTAATCCTTTTAAAACTAAAGTTTCTCCCCATATACTTTTAATCCTTTCGCTAGTATCTCTTAATTTTTGGGAACACAAGTCATCAATAATTAATCTTCTCTTATCTAAAGAATCAAAGATAAAAGTTTCAGATTGACCTGCAAAATCTATTAGAAATCTTCCAAGTTTTTCTAATGATTGTCTATTAATTGAAAAATTATTAAGGCTATATTTGGATAAAATTTTATTATTTTTTTTATAAGTTTTTCTTTTAATTTGTAGTTCTGAAGAAGTTATTTCAAAACCATTACTAATTAACCAATTATTAATTTGAGAAGAAGAAGTAAATATCGCCTCAATAACGCAAAAATTTTTTCCTGGACGTATTAAATGTTTTAGAGGTATATTAGTTCCACCAAATAAGGCATTTAGGGAATCCAAAATTAATGATTTTCCTGAACCTGAATCTCCAGTTATGATATTTAAACCTTTTTCGAAATTAATTTCTATAATTTCTATTAGGGCAATATTTTCTATTTTTAGTCGTATTAACATGATAAATCTTCCATATAAAAAAATTAACTTCTTTTTTAAAGAAATAAAGGTTTTAAATACATAAAGTTATGAAAGAAGATTTTACTGATTTTATTGAGGTGTCTGGGCTCTTAAATTATGATCCAGATACAATTTCTAAAATTTACAAAAAAAATCCTAAAAGACTTTTAAAAAGAATTTGGCAAACACTCATACCTATTTTTGCTTACATCTTCTCCGTTGGATGGGATAAATTAACTGGAAGATTAAAAAATGAATCGCAAGCAAGATTTAGAGCAAGAGAATTAACAAATTTGTTAGTAGAACTTGGACCTGCATTTGTTAAAGCAGGCCAAGCTTTATCAACAAGACCAGATATAATCCCAGGAATTCTTCTAGAAGAATTATCTGAATTGCAAGATCAACTCCCTGGGTTTGATGGCGATAAAGCTATGGAATTAATAGAAGAAGATTTAGGTTACAAAATAAATGATATTTTTTTAGAAATTGATAAAGAGCCAATTTCCGCTGCTTCTTTAGGACAAGTGCATAAAGCTAAATTAAAAAATGAAGAGATCGTTGCAATAAAAGTTCAACGGCCAGGTTTAAGAGAACAAATAACCTTAGATCTTTACATAGTTAGAAATATTGCTTATTGGCTAAAAAACAATATCGGATTAATAAGAAGTGATCTAGTTGCTTTGATTGATGAATTAGGCAAGAGAGTTTTTGAAGAGATGGATTATCTAAACGAAGCTGCAAATGCAGAAAAATTTAGAGATATGCATAAACATAACAAAATGATTGCTGTACCAAAAATTTATAAAGAAATAACTTCAAGAAGAGTTTTAGCAATGGAATGGATAGATGGTACAAAATTAACGAATTTAGAAGACGTAAAAAAATTAGGAATTAATCCTGATGAGATGATTGATATAGGAGTTCAATGCAGCTTGGAACAGCTATTAGAACATGGTTTTTTTCATGCAGACCCACATCCAGGTAATTTATTAGCTCTAAAAGATGGAAGATTATGTTATCTAGACTTTGGAATGATGAGCGAGGTTTCCAGAGAATCTAGATCAGGATTAATTCAAGCAGTAGTACATTTAGTAAATAAAAACTTCGACAAATTATCTCAAGATTTTGTGAAATTAGGATTTTTATCAGAGGAAGTTGATCTAGAACCAATTGTTCCAGCATTTCAAGATGTTTTCATTAACGCCGTAGATCAAGGAGTTTCAAAAATGGATTTCAAAAGCGTTACAGACGATATGTCTGGTGTTATGTATAAATTCCCTTTTAGACTGCCCCCATATTACGCACTGATAATTAGGTCATTACTTACATTAGAAGGTATAGCTTTAAGCGTAGATCCAAAATTTAAAATATTAGGCGCAGCTTATCCATATTTTGCAAGAAGATTAATGGAAGACCCTGATCCACAATTAAGGGAAAGCCTAAAAGAAATGCTTTTTGATAATAAAAAATTTAAATGGGACCGTTTAGAAGATCTTCTTTCTAATGCTGCAAAACAAACAAATCTCGATTTAGAAAAACTTTTAGACGAAGTTATAAATCTTCTCTTTTCTCCAAATGGAGGATTTCTTAGAAATGAAATAGTTGAAGGTTTAACGAATCAGATAGATTTACTTAGTCTAAAAATATTGAAAAGTTTGAATAACTATCTTCCACAATCAATTAAATTAAATACTATTAACGAAAATAACAATTTGAGTGACCTTATAATGTATGTAGAGCCATTAAGAAACTTTTTAGATATTTTACAAAAAGTACCAGGCTATTCAACTGACATTTTTCTAAAAAGGGTCCCGAGACTTATAAATGAGCCCTATACAAAAGAAATGGGTATAAAAATCGCTAAAAAGGTAACTCAAAAAGGAGTAGTAAGACTTGTTAAGATTGCTGCTGGTGCAAATATCTAAATGAAGTTTAATAAATTTTTAATATTTAAAATATTTTTTATTTTAGTGATTTCCCCTTTATTTTTTAATGCTCAAAAAACTACAGCTGCTGAAGAAATTAAAATAACATACGGCATATTCTCTAGAACAATTAAAGTAAATTCTTTAAAGACTTTTGCTAAAGAAGGTAAATCCACAAAAAAATTAAAAAAAATTTTGAGAGCAACCGGGTCTTCCGATAAAGAAATTAGAAGAGTTTTAAATAAAGATTTTGAAGTCCCTATTACCATTGCAAGCAAACTAATCTACTCTGAGATAGGAAATGTATTTTTAACAAGACTTTCATCTATTATCCACACGCCCAGAGCAAATGATGAAAGAACAGGTATGTTAGCCCTTAGAGCAAGCGTGATTCAAGGAATTATCCTAGGAAATGGAAAAATAAATCTGATAAATTTTTTTGAAGGATATCCAACTAAAACTGTAATTTTGGATGTCAGTGCTTTGAGCAAAGTTATGAATAAAGTAGAATCAATTTCAGAATTATTAACCTTTTTCACCAATTCTCCTCTAGAAAAAATCAAAACAAATTAAACAACTATGGTGTTATTAAATAAAATCAAAAATAAACTGCGTATTAATTACAGTAAAAAAAGATGGCCAGGTCTAATAGAAGCTTATAAACAATATCTCCCAGTTACAAAGAAAACTCCTGTTATTTCGTTAAATGAAGGTAATACGCCACTAATTCTAAGCGAGTCAATTAGCAGTTTAATTGGAAATGGAACAAAAGTTTTTTTAAAATATGATGGCCTTAATCCAACTGGATCTTTTAAAGATCGTGGTATGACTATGGCGATTAGCAAAGCAAAAGAAGAAGGCCGTGAAGCAGTAATTTGTGCAAGTACTGGAAACACCTCTGCTGCTGCTGCCGCATATGCTTCTAGAGGAGGATTAAAACCTTATGTTTTAATCCCAGAAGGATTTGTTGCACAAGGAAAGCTTGCGCAAGCTTTAATGTATGGCGCCGAGATAATATCTATTAATGGAAACTTTGATAAAGCTCTTGAAATTGTTAGAGATTTATCGTCGGAACATCCTATAGAACTTGTTAATTCTGTTAACCCGTATCGAATACAAGGACAAAAAACGGCAGCTTTTGAAATAATTGATGACTTAGGTATCGCTCCTGATTGGCTTTGTATTCCAATGGGCAATGCAGGAAATATAACGGCTTATTGGATGGGGTTTAAAGAATACTCAAAAATAAAAAGAAATTTGAAATTACCAATTATGATGGGTTTTCAATCCGAAGGCTCTGCTCCATTAGTAAAAAATATAATAGTTAAGGATCCAGAAACAATTGCAACTGCGATAAGAATTGGAAATCCTGTAAACAGAGAAAAAGCAAAAAAAGTGAGAAAGGAAAGTAAAGGAGACTTTCAGTCAGTTACAGATGAAGAAATAATCAATGCTTATAAAATTCTTGCCAAAGAGGGAGTATTTTGCGAACCTGCAAGTGCAGCATCAGTTGCTGGACTTATTAAAAATAAAAATAGAATTCAAAAAGAGTCTACTATTGTTTGTGTTCTTACTGGAAATGGATTGAAAGATCCTGATTGCGCCATAAAAAACAATGATGCTGTTTTCAGAAAAAATATTGAACCTTCTTTAAAAAATATAACTAAAATCTTAGGATATTAAAATCCAAAAAAAATAGTGTCTGTGGAAATCAAATAAAAACGAACGTCATTTGTTGAAAAATAAATAATAATTAATCCTATTTGTTGAATAAAATTAAATTTTTCGAATAAAGAAAAAACTATTCAACAAATGCAAAATTTTTTTCACATGTTTTTTTATACGTAAACTGTGTTAACAAGGTATTTAATTTCAAAATTCCACAGTTTCCACAAAAACTACTACTACTAAACTTTTAATTTTATTATTTATTTTTATATTAGAAAAAAGTAAAAAATGAATTTATTGAATTTAATTTACGAAAAAAGTATATTGTATTTGTAAAAAGTTCCAAATTCCGATGGAAATTATTTGTAATCAAAATGAATTAAATAATGCTATACAACTAGTGAATAAAGCAGTTGCTTCAAGACCAACGCATCCAATTCTCGCAAATATACTTTTAACAGCTGATGAAGGAACTAATAAAATTAGTATGACAGGATTTGACCTTAATTTAGGAATTCAAACTTCTTTTGATGGAACTGTTAAAAATAGTGGAGCTATTACTATACCTTCAAAACTTTTATCCGAAATAGTAAACAAACTACCTAATGAAACTCCTGTCTCTTTAAAAGTTGAAGAGAATTTAGATAACATTTTAATAAAAAGTGACAGAGGTTCTTTTAACCTTAAAGGAATCCCCTCTGATGAATATCCTAATTTGCCATTTGTTGAAAGTGGTACTTCTTTAAATATTGATCCTAGTTCTTTTTTAAAGGCTTTAAAATCTACTATTTTTGCTAGTAGTAATGATGATTCAAAACAATTACTCACAGGTGTCAATTTCACATTCAAACCAAATTATTTAGAGTCCGCTTCAACAGATGGTCATAGATTAGCTGTTGCTTTAATTGGCAATGAGGAATATATCAAAAATAAAGAAAACTTATCTGCAAATGATGGTGATTTGTCAGTTACTATTCCAACAAGATCATTAAGAGAAATTGAAAAACTCGTATCTTTGAGAAGCTCAGAAAATTCAATAAAGCTTTTTTATGACAAAGGTCAAGTAGTATTTATTTCTTCTGATCAAATAATTACTACAAGAACCCTAGAGGGTACTTATCCTAATTATTCACAATTAATTCCTGATTCTTTTTCTAAAATTCTGATTTTTAATACAAAAAAATTAATTGATGCATTAGAAAGAATTGCTGTCTTGGCTGATCAACAAAGTAGTGTTGTAAAGATCAAATTAGATAATACAGATTTAGCTTCTATTAGTGCAGATGCCCAAGATATTGGAAATGCAAATGAATCAATACCTGTTTCTTATTCAGGAGAAAATTTTGATATTGCATTTAATGTTAGATATCTGTTAGAAGGTTTAAAAGTTATTTCTTCTGAAAACGTACTTTTAAAGTGTAATATTGCCACTACTCCAGCTGTTTTTGTGCCAGAAGATAATCTCAATTCTTTTACTTATCTAGTTATGCCAGTGCAGGTTCGTTCTTAACTTGAAATTACCTAAAGAAATTTTATTAAGTGAATTACTAAATTATAGTGTTAAGGGTAATATGGCCCTTAATTATGGAAATGGAGAAAATGTTTGGATGCATCCTCCTGTTCATAGAATTTTAGGATGGTACTCTCGTCCTTCAAATTTTGATTTGAAGAGAAATGTTTGGCGATTAAATCAAATTTCTCAAATAATAGACAATGAAATTTATGTCAAAGGTGATCCGGCAATTTCCGATTTAGTAACTTTAAATAGGTTTCCAACTTTAATAGAAGCTAATTTGATAAATGTAAATGGATCAAAAATAGGAGTTATTGCAGATTTTCTATTTGAAATTACAACCGGTAAAATTAAATATTACTTAGCTTCTAGATCTAATCCTAAGATTCCAGGTTCTAGTAGATGGAAATTAAATATTGAAAATATTAATGATCAACAACCTGGATTGGTATTTTGTAAAAGTAATTCTTTAGATGATTTATCTTTAATCAAATCAAGTATTAAAAATGAATTTATGCAAAAAGGGAAAAAAATTTTCGATAGATTTGATGATATGAAAAATATTGCTTCTAATAGGTTAGAGGAATGGCTTGAAGAAGATGAAGAAATTAGCCAAGACTTAGATTATAAACAAAAAAGTTTTTATAATGATGATAGAACATCCATACCGTTTAGTGAAAAAAAAGAAGATGACCCTTGGATATAAAGAATGATAAATCAAGAAAATTATGATCTTTATGATCTTAATGAAGCCCTCAAAGTTGAAAATTTAACACTTAATGATTATGAAGAAATTTGCAAAAGATTAAATAGAAAACCTAATAGAACAGAATTAGGTATGTTCGGCGTTATGTGGTCTGAACATTGTTGTTATAGAAATTCAAAACCTTTACTATCTAAATTTCCTACTAAAGGTAAAAATGTTTTAGTTGGACCTGGAGAGAATGCTGGCGTTATTGATGTTGGAAATAATCAAAAACTTGTTTTTAAAATAGAAAGTCATAATCATCCGTCTGCTATTGAACCCTTTCAAGGTGCTGCAACAGGTGTAGGAGGGATTTTAAGAGATATATTTACCATGGGTGCAAGGCCAATTGCAGTATTAAATTCATTGAGATTCGGAAACCTTGATAGATCATCAAATGTTGATTTACTGCGAGGTGTTGTGTCCGGTATTGCTCATTATGGGAATTGTGTTGGTGTGCCTACTGTTGGAGGTGAAATTGACTTTGATGATAGTTATTCCGGAAATCCTTTAGTGAATGTTATGGCTTTAGGACTTTTAGAGACTAATGAAATCGTTTGTTCTGGAGCTAAAAATATAGGATCACCAGTATTATATGTTGGTAATACTACTGGTAGAGATGGAGTTGGTGGTGCAAGTTTTGCTAGCTCAGAATTAACTACAACTTCTTTAGATGATAGACCAGCAGTTCAGGTAGGTGATCCATTTATTGAGAAAAGTCTTATTGAAGCCTGTTTGGATGCTTTCAAAACAGGAGATGTAATTGCAGCTCAAGATATGGGTGCTGCAGGTTTAACATGCAGTAGTGCAGAAATGGCTGCAAATGGAAAATTAGGTATATCTATTGATTTAGATTTGGTTCCTTCTAGAGAAGATGATATGTCTCCATACCAATATTTATTATCAGAATCGCAAGAGAGAATGTTGTTTGTCGTTAAAAAAGAAAAAATTGATGATCTTATTGAAAAATTTAACAACTGGGGATTATATGCCAATGTAATTGGTCAAGTGATAAGAACTAATGAGGTAATTATTTCTCATAAAGGAAAAATTGTTGCCCAAATACCTACTTCTGCCTTGTCTGATGATACCCCCGTCAATTTTCACAATGTAATTAATAAGCCACCTGATTATCTTTTAAAGAAATGGGAATGGAAAGAAAATGATTTGCCAGGAATTTATGAGCAAAAAATATTTTCATTGAAGGAAAATAAGAATTTTTCATATTCAGAAATCATTTTAAAATTACTCTCTAATGCCTCAATAGCTTCCAAAAAATGGATTTATAGACAATATGACTCTCAAGTGCAGGCAAATACAGTTTTTAAACCTGGAAAATCAGATGCTGCTGTAATAAGACTAAGGGAACAAAATAATAAAAATAAAAGTAATATTTTTTCTGGTGTCGCGGCTTCAGTTGATTGTAATAGTAGATGGGTTGCTCTTGATCCTTTTAGAGGAACTATCGCTGCTGTCGCAGAATCCGCCAGAAATGTTAGTTGTGTTGGGGCTGAACCATTAGCAATTACAAATAATTTAAATTTTTCTTCTCCGGAGAATAAAATTGGATATTGGCAACTCTCATCTTCATGTAATGCAATTGCTGAAGCGTGTAAAGCCTTGGGAACTCCTGTTACAGGAGGTAATGTTTCTTTATATAATGAATCTAAAAACAAAGATAATATAATAACTCCTATCAATCCTACACCAGTTATTGGAATGGTTGGAAAGATTGATAATGTAGAAAAAGCTATAAGTAGTGAATGGAAAAATATTGATGATCAAATCTGGTTAATTGGTTCTTATAAATCAGAAATAACAATAGCAGCTAGTTCTTATTTGGAATATTTTCATGGAGAAATCACAGGTCGGCCTCCAAAAATAGATTTGCTTGATGAAAAGTTTTGTCAGAGCTTTTTAAGAAATGCTATTTCAAAAAGTTATGTCGTTTCTTCTCATGATATCAGTGATGGCGGTTTAGCTATAGCTTTAGCAGAGTCTAGTATTTTGTCAGGAAAAGGTGCAACGATAGAATTAATTAATGATTTAAATAGAGATGATAATTTATTGTTTGGAGAAGGAGGTTCTAGAATAATTTTTTCAACTAGCAAAATGAAACAAAATGAATGGCTTAATTATTTAGAACAAAATCAAAAAAATTGGCCATCAAGTGTTTATCTAAAAAAAATAGGATATGTATCTACTGAAACGCTTAAGATAAAAATTCAAGATAAAAATATCTGCAACATTAGGGTTGAGGAATTATCCGAAAAATTTAATAATAGTATTTCAGGTTACTTTTAAATATGAAAACCATTTCTCAACTATTAATCTTTTTAAGATTTTAAGTTATGTGCGGAATAGTTGGAATCGTTTCTTCAGATGATGTAAATCAACAAATTTACGATAGTCTTTTGCTTTTGCAGCATAGAGGACAAGACTCAACAGGTATAGCCACAATGGAAAATACTGTTTTTCATATTCATAAGGCCAAAGGTCAGGTTAATACTGCTTATAGAACGAGAGATATGAGGAATTTAATAGGCAAAATTGGATTGGGTCATGTTAGGTATGCAACAAAGGGATCAGCAGAAAGTGTGGAAGAAGCACAGCCTTTTTACGTTAATGCTCCTTATGGAATTGTTTTGATACATAATGGAAATTTGACAAATACCAGAGATTTAGAAAAACAATTATTTAATATTGACAAGCGGCATACAAATTCCTCAAGTGATACTGAAATGTTGTTAAATGTATTTGCGACAGAATTACAAGAACAAATTAATAGTCAAGAACTAGAACCTGAAATTATTTTTAATGCTGTCAAATCTTTACATAAAAGAATTCAAGGATCATATGCTTCAATTGCATTAATTTCAGGACATGGTTTATTAGCATTTAGAGATCCTTTCGGCATTAGGCCTCTAGTAATAGGAAAAAGAATTTCAATAACTACAAAAAAAGAAGAGTGGATGGTTGCTAGTGAATCTCTAGTGCTTGAAAATAACGATTATCAAGTAGTGAGAGATGTAGATCCTGGAGAAGCCATTTTTATAAATCTTAATGGGGAGTTTTTTTCTAAACAATGTTCCGAAAATCCAATGTTATTTCCTTGTGCTTTTGAATATGTTTATTTAGCAAGACCAGATTCAATTATGAATGGAATTTCTGTATACAAAGCTCGTTTAAAGATGGGAGATTATCTGGCAGAAACAATTAAATCGACAATTAATTCTGGAGATGTTGATGTAGTTATGCCTATTCCTGATTCTTCTCGACCTGCGGCAATGCAGGTTGCAAGACAGTTAGGGATAGAATATAGGGAAGGGTTTTTTAAAAACAGATATGTTGGCCGTACTTTTATAATGCCTGGTCAACAGAAACGCAAAAAATCCGTAAGACAAAAATTAAATGCTATGAGCGCAGAGTTTAAAAATAAAAATGTATTAATTGTTGATGACTCGATAGTAAGAGGTACTACTTCAAAAGAAATTGTTCAGATGGCAAAAGATGCAGGAGCAAATAAAGTTTTTTTTACATCAGCAGCACCTCCTGTTCGTTATCCTCATGTTTATGGAATTAATATGCCTAATAGAGATGAATTAATAGCCCACGATAGAACAATAAGTGAAATTGCAGATCATCTTGAAATTGATAACCTTGTTTACCAAAGTGTTGAAAGTTTGCGAAAATCTATAATAGGTGATTCCCCTATTAAAGATTTGGAGATGAGTTGCTTTACTGGTTCTTATGTAACAGGAACGGTAAATCAAGAGTACTTAAATTGGGTTGAAAATGAATATAAATCTTAGTTGAGAAATTTTTCAAGTCGGAAACAATTTTCAAGGTATTCATCTTTATCTAACTTTAAAAAATCAATTAAAAAATTTGATTTATTTGATTTGAAATTTATTTTATTTAGATCCAATCTTGCAGATTTATTTTTATTAGTTTCAATATCAAGGTAATGATTACTTCTTATTATTTTTAGGAAGTAATCGTTTTTAAGTTGGGTTTTGTCATTTAAATAGCCCAAACTGTATTCATTTGAGTAATAAATGTCATTACTATTTATACAAAAGATTTTCCCTTTTTTAGATATTAAAAAAATGTTTTCCCCATTATTATACGTACAACAAGAAACGATTTTTTCTGTTGGTAAAAGTTTTGCAAGTATTAATCCTTGGGATTGTTTAGATGTTGGTGTTAAAAATTTATTGGATAAATTAAAGTTAAAAATTCTTCCTATTGAGGTTAATATTATTAAATTTTTGTTTTCATTAGAAATAAATGAATCGATTGTTTTTAGATTGTTCTTTAATTTTGTAATCGTGAAAGTTCTATTACTTTTTATCATATCTTCATCAAATAAAACTTTTTTAAATCTTCCATCTGAATTTAATATGCATAAATAATTTTTAATTTCTTTTTTAATTGAATGAAAATTTATTATTTCACTAGGATGAATATTTCCAAGAATTTTATTATCTAATTTATAGTCTTTATTAATACTTGATTCCCAATCAATATTAAATACTTTTCCTGTATTTGTGATTCCAATTAACTTTATATTTTTTTCAATATTACATATGAATTTTTGAATATTTTTATTATCTATAATTTTATTTATAACTTCAAATGATTTCTTGTAATTACTTGAAATCATCTTTTTTAAATAAAGTCTATTGTCTATATATAACTTAGTTTTTTTATTTATAAATTCCTCTAATATCTGATTATTAAGCGTTTCTAATTCTTCATTTTGATTTATATTTTTTATTACTTTTGTTTTTCTTATAACATTATATTTTTTCTTTAATACTAAAAATTCTTCAATAAGTAATTTAAGTAATAATTCTCTTTCGTTCAATAATTTTTGAAAATAATGCTTTTTTTCTTTCAATTTTTTTATTTCATCATTAATTTGATTCTTTTCTAGATTTGTTAATTTTCTTAATGGCATATCCAAAACTGAATTTGCTTGTTTATCACTTAAGAAAAAATTTTCAATTAATTTTGATTTAGCTTTCACAGAATTTTCTGATCCTTCAATTATTTCTATTACCTTTTTTATGTTTTTTGTCGCTTTACTCAAACCTTCTGATATTTCAAGCTTTTCAAGAGTGTTTTTTAAAAAATAAAAAGTTCTTTTTCTAATTGTTTCTTCCCTAAATTCAAGAAAATAGTTTAGATATTTTTTTAGGTTTAGTTGTACAGGCTTTCCTTTAATTAAAGCTAAGAATATTGCGCCAAAGTTTGTTTGGAGTGTTGTTTTTTTATATAAATTAGAAATAACAAGTTCAGAATTAGAATCTTTTTTTAGTTCTATTACAATTCTCATTCCATCTCTGTCGCTCTCATCTCTAATATCAGAAATCCCAATAATTTTGCCTGAATTAACAAGTTCTGCGAGCTTTTCAATCCAACTTGCTTTATTTATTTGATAAGGAAGTTCCGTAATAACTAGTGCATTCTTTTTATGTTTCCCCTTGCCTAAATTTATCTCTTCTGTATTTATAACTCCTCTTATAGTTATAGATCCTTTTCCAGTTTCATAAAGCTCTTCTACTGCACGACTATAAATTAATTCTCCGCCTGTTGGAAAATCAGGTCCTTTGATTATGTTAGAAAGTTTTTTTTCGCTTATATCTTTATTTTTTACCAAAGCAACTAAACCATCAACAATTTCTCCTAGGTTGTGAGGCGGAATATTTGTTGCCATGCCAACAGCAATACCTGATGAGCCGTTCAACAATAAAAATGGAAGTTGGGCTGGAAGAACATCTGGTTCTATTTGAGAGCCGTCAAAGTTATTTGAAAAGTTTACTGTTTCTGATGCAATTTCTTCAAGAAATCCTTTATGAGCTATTGGAGCTAATCTGGTTTCAGTATATCTCATTGCTGCCGGTGGATCATTATCCACAGATCCAAAATTTCCATGGCCGTCAAGAATAGGATATTTAGTTGAGAAATTTTGTACTAGCTTTACTAATGCATCATATACTGCTTGATCTCCATGAGGATGGTATTTCCCAAGTACATCTCCAACAACTCTTGCACATTTCCTGAATGGTTTATCAGGGGTTAAACCTAATTCGTACATAGCAAATATGATTCTTCTT
>QCIV01000008.1 GCA_003216455.1 Prochlorococcus sp. AG-402-N17
ATAGCTTCAGCAACATTACGAGGAACTTCCTCGTAATTTGCGAACTCCATTGAAAATATACCCCGACCTTGAGTCATTGATCGGAGTTGAGTGGCATAACCGAACATTTCGGCTAAGGGCACTTTGGCCTGTACCTTAGACAATCCATCATCAACAGATTGTCCTTCTACTTGACCTCTTCTAGAAGAGAGATCACCAATTACAGATCCAAGAAAGTCGTCAGGACTTTCGACCTCAACTTTCATCATAGGCTCTAAAAGGACAGGGTTGCATTTTTTAACCCCGTCTTTAAAAGCCATGGAACCTGCAATTTTGAAGGCCATTTCAGATGAGTCTACATCGTGGAATGAACCATCGACTAGTGTTACTTTTACATCAATGAGTGGATAACCGGCAAGAACTCCAGATTCACAGGTTTCTTTCATACCATTAGATGCAGGGCCAATATACTCTTTTGGTACTGATCCTCCAACAATTTTGTTTACAAATTCAAAACCTTTGCCAACTTCAGCAGGTTCCATTTCAATAATTACATGACCATATTGGCCTTTTCCTCCAGTTTGCCTTGCATATTTGCCTTCACCTTTAGAACTAGACCTAATAGTCTCTCTATATGAAACCTGAGGAGCTCCTATATTTGCTTCAACTTTAAATTCCCTTAGCATTCTGTCAACAAGGATTTCTAAGTGCAACTCACCCATACCTGCAATAACAGTTTGATTTGTCTCAGGATCTGTGCTTACCCTAAAGGTTGGATCTTCTTCAGACAAAGCAGTTAAAGCTTTTGATAATTTTTCCATATCACCTTTGGTTTTTGGCTCAACAGCCACTGAGATAACTGGTTCAGGGATAAACAAAGTCTCCAAAACTATTGGATCTTCTGTATTACAGAGAGTGTCACCAGTAGTTGTGTTCTTAAGACCTAATACAGCTCCTAAGTCCCCAGCCCTCAATTCATCAACCTCCTCTCTTTCATCAGCCTTAAGAATCACTAATCTAGAAATTCTCTCTTTAGCATCCTTAGTAGAATTCATTACATAACTTCCCTTTGAAAGAACACCTGAATACATTCTTACAAAAGTTAATTTCCCATAAGGATCTGACATCACTTTGAAAGCTAATGCACTGAAAGGAGCATTATCATCTGAAGGTCTAACATCTTCTTTGCCACTTGGTAAAACTCCTTGTATTGGTTTCACATCAACTGGAGCTGGCAAGTAATCAACTACAGCGTCTAATACAAGTTGGACACCTTTATTTTTAAAAGCTGAACCGCATAATACTGGAACCAATCCATGTTTTAAAACACCTTCTCTAATACCTTTTTTAAGTTGATCTTCAGATAATTCTCCTGTTTCGAGAAATATTTCTATTAACTCTTCATCATTTTCTGCAACACTCTCCATTAACTTAAGTCTCCACTCAGCAGCTTCCTCCTCCATATCAGATGGAATTGAGGCTTCTTCAATATCAGTACCTAAATCGTTTTTGTAGAGATATGCTTTGTTGGCTACTAAATCAATAATACCTGTGAGATCACCTTCAGCCCCTATAGGTAACTGGATTGGAAGGGCATTTGCCTTTAGTCGATCTTTAATTTGCTTATTAACCTTTAAAAAATCCGCACCTGTTCTGTCCATTTTGTTAACAAAAACCATTCTTGGAACAGAGTATCTATCTGCTTGACGCCAAACCGTTTCGGATTGAGGCTGAACTCCACCAACTGCGCAAAATACTGCAATGACTCCATCCAAGACTCGCATTGATCTTTCAACTTCAATAGTAAAGTCAACGTGTCCAGGAGTATCAATAATATTAATCCTATGATCTTGCCAACTAGTAGATATTGCAGCAGCAGTAATAGTTATTCCCCTTTCTCTTTCTTGAGCCATCCAATCTGTTACGGCAGCACCATCATGAACTTCTCCAATCTTATGAACTACACCTGAATAAAACAAAATCCTTTCTGTTGTTGTTGTCTTACCTGCATCAATATGAGCGGCTATACCTATGTTCCTTACTCGTTCTAGGGGAAAGTCGCGTGCCAATTTTAAAGCTCCAAATAAAATAATTTTTGATAAGTGTAGTTCACCCTAAAAGCAAACTTTAATAATAATAAACTACTTAAGTACCTTTTGATGAAATTAATATCTGTAATGTGCAAAAGCTTTATTAGCTTCTGCCATTTTATGAGTATCTTCTCTTTTTTTAACGGCACTGCCTGTTTCATTTGCTGCATCCATCAACTCGCCAGCAAGTTTTTGGGACATGCTTTTTCCATTTCTTGCCCGTGAGAATGTAACAAGCCATCTTAATGCCATAGCCGTACCCCTCTCTTGGCGAACTTCCATAGGTACTTGGTAAGTTGCACCACCAACTCTTCTAGCTCGTACCTCGACAAGGGGAGTAGCATTTTTTACAGCTGTTTCAAATAATTCGACTGCATTCCCACCTGTTCTCTCGCTTATTAAAGAAAACGCATCAGACAATATTCGTTGGGCTGTAGATTTTTTTCCATGTTTCATCAATCGAGAAATCATCATGGAAGCAAGACGACTATTAAATTGAGGATCAGGAAGAACTGGTCTTTTTACTGCTGCATTACGACGTGACATGTTTTTAAAAAATGATGTTTACAAATTAATCTTTTGGAGCTTTTGCTCCATACTTAGATCTGGATTGACGTCTATCTTTGACTCCAGCTGTATCTAAAGTTCCTCTAATTATATGATATCTAACTCCAGGCAAATCCTTGACTCTTCCACCCCTAAGTAGAACTACAGAATGTTCTTGCAAATTATGTCCAATACCAGGAATATAAGCCGTTACTTCGAAACCAGAAGTTAATCTAACCCTAGCAACTTTTCTCAAAGCTGAATTAGGCTTCTTTGGAGTTGATGTATAGACTCTTGTACATACACCTCTTCTCTCAGGGCAAGCCTTTAATGCAGGAGATTTTGTTTTCTTTGTCAGACGTTTTCTTTCTGAACCTACTAATTGCGAGATGGTGGGCATCTATTAAACTTAGATAAATTAAATATTTAACTATCATAACCTCTTGCGAGCACCAACTAAAAGTTTTTTTATTATATTTTTTTTAAAATTTATCAAATTCAAATTCTTTGGTAAATATTCATTATCTTTAGATTTATTTTCATATTTATTTTTATAATAGAAATACATAAATAACTAAACAGAATTAAATAATCTATGGGAGAAAGTATCAAAAGAATCTTTGGGCCATATCAAGATAGTTATTCCCCAAATGGAATAATTGGAGAGAAAGATGCGTGTGGAGTTGGTTTCATAGCAAATATTGAAGGATTAGAAAGCAACTGGGTCCTAAAACAATCTCTAAAAGGTCTTAACTGCATGGAGCATAGAGGAGGTTGTGGAGGGGATAGTGACTCAGGAGATGGAGCGGGCATTTTATGTTCAATTCCATGGAATTATTTAGAAAAAGAAGTGAATCTTAAAAATAAAAATAAATATGATAAAGGTTTAGGCATGATTTTTATGCCTAACAAAAAAGAGAAAATTGATGAATGTAAATCAATATGTGAGGAGGAAGCAGAAAAGTTAAGAATCAATAAAACATCATGGAGAACAGTACCTGTTAATAATGAAATCTTAGGTCCTTTGGCTAAAGCAAATGCTCCATTTATAAGTCAATGGATTTTATTCATAGATAAAAAAGATAACAATGACATTGAGAGGCTTCTATTTCAATTAAGGAAAAGAATTGAGAAAAAAATAAGAGAAAATTTTAAAAACCATGTTGGGAATTGTGAATTTTATTTTGCCTCACTAAGTTCTAAAACAGTTGTTTATAAAGGTATGGTTCGTTCTGAAATATTATCTGAGTTTTATCAAGACTTAAGAGAAGAGAGTTTTAAAGTGTCATTTTCTGTTTACCATAGGAGGTTTAGTACTAATACACTACCAAAATGGCCACTAGCTCAGCCGATGAGATTCTTAGGTCATAACGGAGAAATAAATACTCTCTTAGGTAATATCAACTGGGCTAAAGCTTCAGAAACACACATAGATGATTTTTGGGGAGAGTTATCAAACGAAATTAAGCCAATCGTAGACATAAACAAAAGTGATTCATCAAATCTTGATGCAACTCTTGAAATCAATATTCGTTCAGGTCAGCCCATTACTGACTCATTATTAAAACTTGTCCCTGAAGCATTTAGAGATCAACCAGAACTTGAACAACGAGAAGACATAAAATCATTTTATGAGTATTCTGCGAGCATACAAGAAGCTTGGGATGGTCCTGCTCTACTTGTATTTGCAGATGGAAATTTTGTAGGAGCAACACTTGATAGAAATGGCCTAAGACCAGCAAGATATTCAATAACAAATGATGGTTTTGTAATAATGGGTTCCGAAACAGGAGTCGTAGATCTAGAAGATGAAAGAGTAATTGAAAAAGGTAGATTAGGACCTGGACAAATGTTGGCGGTTGATTTTCATCAAAATAGAATCCTCAGAAATTGGGAGGTAAAATCTGAAGCCGCGCAAAGGCATGATTACAAAAATCTCCTAAGTAATAGAACTATCAAAATTGATAATAGTGAATGGTTTAAAGACTGCAAACTAAAAGACCTTGAGCTATTACAACAACAAACTGCGTACGGTTTTTCAGCAGAAGATAATGATCTTATTTTGGATTCAATGGCTTCATTAGCTAAAGAGCCTACCTATTGCATGGGCGACGATATCCCATTAGCAGTGCTTTCTTCAAAGCCCCACATCTTATATGACTATTTCAAGCAAAGATTTGCACAAGTTACAAATCCTCCTATTGATCCTTTAAGAGAAAAACTGGTAATGAGTTTAGAAATGCATCTTGGAGAAAGATGTACACCATTTGAGATTAAAGATCCTAAACCTTTTGTTCATTTACAAAGTCCAGTTCTCAATGAGGAAGAACTCATTTCCATTAAAAAATCAAAAATTAAATATCAAACAATTTCAAGTTTGTTTCATATTGAAGAAGGTGTTCAAGGCTTAGAGAACCAATTAAAAGCAATTTGCAAACAGAGTGAGATCTCTATAAAAGAAGGTTGCTCTTTAATTATTATTTCTGATAAGGGTATTACGCCTAAAAAAACTTTTATTCCTCCTTTACTTGCTGTTGGAGCAATTCATCATTACCTTCTAAAAAAAGAAATCAGGCTAAAAGCTTCTCTAATTATTGAAACAGGTCAATGTTGGAGCACACATCATCTGGCTTGCTTGATTGGTTATGGTGCAAGCGCGGTTTGCCCTTGGTTGACCTTCGAAGCAGGTAGACACTGGTTAAAACATCCAAAAACCCAAAAACTCATTGATAGCAAAAAAATAAATCCACTTTCAAAAATTGATGTTCAAGAAAATATTAAAAAAGCTCTAGAAGACGGTCTAAGAAAAATTCTCTCGAAAATAGGTATCTCACTTTTGTCTAGTTATCATGGTGCACAAATTTTTGAAGCTGTAGGCCTTGGATCTGACTTAATAAAAATTGCTTTTGATGGTACAACAAGCCGTATCGCTGGCATAACATTAAGAGAATTAACTAATGAAACACTTTCAATACATACAAAAGCCTATCCAGAGATCGATTTAAAGAAATTAGAATTTTTAGGATTTGTACAATTTAGAAATAATGGAGAATATCATTCAAATAACCCAGAGATGTCCAAAGTTTTACATTCAGCGGTAAAACATGGACCAGGATACGATCATTTTGAAACTTACAAAAAACTTATTAGTAATAGACCAACAACATCTCTAAGAGATTTGCTAACCATTAATTCACAAAGAAAAAGTATTCCATTAGAGGAAGTTGAAAGTATTGAATCAATTTGCAAGAGGTTCTGTACTGGAGGAATGAGTTTAGGCGCTTTATCCAGAGAAGCACATGAAGTTTTAGCAGTTGCAATGAATAGAATTGGGGGGAAAAGTAATAGTGGAGAAGGGGGAGAAGATCCAGCTCGTTTTAATGTTTTAAATGATATCGATGAAAATACTCAATCAGCGACGTTGCCATTTATTAAAGGTCTAGAGAATGGAGACACCGCATGCTCAGCTATTAAACAAATAGCATCAGGAAGATTTGGAGTTACACCTGAATATCTAAGAAGTGGTAAACAACTCGAAATTAAAATGGCTCAAGGTGCAAAACCAGGAGAAGGGGGGCAATTGCCTGGTCCAAAAGTTGATTCTTACATCGCAAAACTAAGAAATAGTAAACCTGGTGTAGCTTTAATATCTCCTCCCCCGCATCATGATATTTATTCAATTGAAGATTTAGCTCAACTTATCCATGACTTACACCAAGTTCATCCAAAAGCGAAAGTAAGCGTTAAACTTGTTTCTGAAATTGGTATAGGCACTATTGCTGCTGGAGTAAGCAAAGCTAATGCAGATGTAATTCAAATTTCAGGCCATGACGGAGGTACAGGTGCTTCGCCCCTAAGTTCTATTAAACATGCAGGTTTACCATGGGAATTAGGTGTTGCTGAGGTTCATAAATCTCTCTTAGAGAATAACTTACGCGAAAGAGTAATTTTGAGAACTGATGGAGGTCTTAAAACAGGCTGGGATGTAGTTATTGCAGCTTTACTAGGTGCTGAAGAATACGGTTTCGGTTCTGTAGCGATGATTGCTGAAGGATGCATAATGGCTCGGGTTTGTCATACAAACAAGTGTCCAGTTGGAGTTGCTACTCAAAAAGAAGAGTTAAGAAAAAGATTTAAAGGTATTCCAGAAAATGTTGTCAATTTTTTCTTATATATTGCAGAAGAAGTAAGACAGATAATGAGTAGTATTGGAGTTTCTAATATGGAAGAACTGATTGGCAATCAAGAATTTCTTTCTGCAAGAAATATCGGTCTTCCAAAAACTTCTAATATCGATCTCTCTTCTTTAGTAAATAATCAAAACATAACCACTGATAGATCATGGTTAAAACATTCAAAAAATGCTCATAGTAATGGTTCTGTATTAGAGGACGAGTTTTTGTCTGATACTGAATTTATAGATTTAATTAAAAGTCACGAAAAGTTGACTAAAGAAATTGAGATAAAAAATACAGATAGAAGTGTTTGTGCGAAAATATCAGGCGAAATCGCAGAACTTCATGGAAACACCGGCTTCAATGGCGAACTTAACTTAAATTTCAAAGGATATGCAGGACAAAGCTTTGGTGCCTTTTTACTAAAGGGAATGAATGTTCAATTAATCGGAGAAGCTAATGATTATGTTTGTAAAGGAATGAATGGAGGAATACTCACAATAATTCCACCCAAAATAGATAAAATCTCCTCCGAACAAGTTATCCTAGGAAATACTTGCCTTTATGGAGCAACAGGTGGGAAATTATTTGCTTTAGGAAAATCGGGAGAAAGATTTGCAGTAAGAAATAGTGGTGCTACAGCAGTAACAGAGGGAGCAGGAGATCATTGTTGTGAATACATGACTGGTGGGAAAGTAGTTATTCTAGGTTCCATAGGAAGGAATATTGGTGCGGGCATGACTGGTGGAATAGCTTTCATAATCGATGAGAATAATGATTTAAATAATAAAGTTAATAAGGAAATAGTAAGCATTCATAAAATAACTTCATCAATGCAAGAGGATATTTTATTGGAAATTATTAGGGAATATCGAGCAAAAACAAATAGCTTAAAGGCCGCCAAAATAATTGAAAATTGGTCTCATTTTAAGAGTACTTTCAAATTAATTGTTCCCCCAAGTGAAGAAGAGATGCTAGGCATAAAGAAAATGTAAATGCCTTTCTTTGTAAAAACTGAAATTATAAAAAAAGAATACTTAATTAATAATGATTTAAAACGAAAAGTAATTAACGAACATTATGATTGGATCAATCAATTAAAAAAAGAGGGTATTAATATAAAAAGTGGTTTTTTAGTAGATGAGTTAAAAAGGCCAGGCGCCGGCGGATTACTAATTCTTGAAATAAATAATTATGAAAATGCACTAAAAATAATTAAGAATGATCCAATGATTAAGAATGATCTTGTTGAATGGAAATTAAATGAGTGGGTAGATTCAAATAAATGAAAATACTATCTTGGATACTTTTTCATAAGTTTTTGAATTTCTTCAGCATGATAACTGCTTCGAGTTAAAGGAGAACTAACTACTTGCATAAAATCCAAATTTTTTTCCCCGAAAACTTTAAAATAATTAAATTTTGAGGGACTCACAAATCTTTGAACAGGTAAATGATTAGGGCCAGGAGATAAATATTGGCCAATAGTAACAATATCAACGAAATTACTTTTTAAATCCTCAAGAAGACTTAAGACCTCCTCATCTTTTTCTCCCAAACCAAGCATAAAGCCTGACTTTGTATAAACTTTGGGAGAATAGTCTCTAGTTCTTTTAAGTAGCTCAAGAGTTCTCTCATATTTACCCTGAGGTCTTACTTTTTTATATAGAGAAGGCACAGTCTCAATATTGTGGTTTAAAACGTTTGGATTTGAATCAAGAACTTTTTCAAGAGCTTTCCAGTTACCACAAAAATCAGGAATTAAAAGCTCAATAGTAGTTTCAGGAGATTTTTTTCTTACTTGATAAACACATTTAAAAAATTGAGATGCGCCACCATCCTCTAGATCGTCTCTATTAACTGATGTGATTACAACATGTTTAAGCTTCATTCTATAAACTGCTTCGGCCAAACGATATGGTTCTGTCGAATCTAATTCTCTTTTAGATCTATCAAAATCAATATCACAATATGGACATGCCCTAGTACAGCCAGGTCCCATTATGAGGAAAGTGGCAGTTCCACTAGCAAAACATTCACCAATATTTGGACAACTTGCCTCTTGACATACAGTATTGAGATTTAAATCATTTAACAAATTTGCAGTATTTCCAATTCTCTCAACTTGCGGAGCTTTTACTCTTAACCAATCAGGTTTTGAAATTAAACTATTGGAATTATTAGTCAAATTAATTTTTTTTAGCCTGTAATCTTATTTTACTAAAAACAATTTAAATTAACTATTAATGATTTCAAAAATGATGCCTATTCAATGGAAGTCAAAAAATAAATGAATTTAATTAGTCCATCGATAATTTAAGAAATCCTAATCCAAGTTAATAATTAGACAATAATTTTGTTTCATCAACTAAAAAAAAACAGTATTTAGAACGTTATTTTTAATACAGATATAAGAACATTTTAATTAAACTCGTGTATAGCTATTTTAGGACTATAAAATAATTTTTTGTACTAAAAAGTGTTTTTTTATTTATTTATTGATACAGTAAAAAATATATGTAATAAAACATTGACTTTTAAATTTAAAAGAAAGCGTATTTTACTATCTGAAAAAAATAAAAACTCTAAAGCAATAGGTTATGCTAGAGCTACTAATGATGAATATGAATATTTAGATGAACAAATAAAAATTTTAAAGGAAGAGGGTTGCAGTTTAGTTTTCTCTGAATTTATAAGTTTAGATGAAGAAATCAAACCTCAACTTAATAAAGCTATGAATTGCTTATCTAGAGGCGATCAATTAATAATAACTCAGCTTGACCGAGCCTTTAAAAATAAAAAAGAATGTTTGAGGACAATAAATAAACTTATTAATAAGGATATTAAATTACGAACTTTGACTGGTTTTTTTGCTGCTAATGAATCCTCTAGTGAAAGTTCTTCAATTTTTAAAATTTTATATGAATTAGATTATTTAGAAGACAAAAGTTTAAGTGAAAGAAAAAAAGAACAACTATTACGCAGAAAATTATCTGGAAATAATCTGGGAGGAAGGCCCAAAATAAGTCCTTTAAAAGAATCTTTAGTAATAAGATTGCGCAATGAAGGATATTCATATCGATCAATCAGATCACAAACAGGAATTGCATTATCAACAATAAGAAGAGTGATTTTGGAAGGAGAATTAACATAAAATGAAGAGGAAAGAAATTGAAAATTTAATTAAAGAAAATTTCAAAGATACAGCGTTGCGTATTTATGAATTAGATAATGAAGATAGAAAAAGTTTGTTAGCTGAATATAGAGAATGGATTATGAATGATTTAGATTTTGAAGAAGTAATGATGTTACCTTATGAAGCATATACTGACAAATTAGATCCTAATTACTTAGACGATTTAATTTAGTGCTGTATAGTATATCTTTTATTAAATTCATATACTTCTTTTGATATTGATGGTAAGAAGGAAGTATCTTTGGAATATTTTTCTCCATCACAAAAAACAACTAATAAAGTATGTAGAGATTGACTATTAGTCCACCAAGCAGAATCATGTCTAACTTCAGACATTAAACCTGCTTTACTCCAAAAATTAATGCTTTCTGGTAATCCTGCACCCAAAAAACCATCTATTTGATTGAGAGAATCGTTTTTAAGAACAAATTTATTTAAATTTCTTTTTAAAAAACTTCGTAAATTTAAATCATTTTTTTGATAATCAATATGAATCATAATTTCCTCCAAAACCCGTGCAGCCGAATCAGAATTCATCGCATTTCTATTTTTATTATTATGTCCATAAAATTCTTTTTCACGACCAAATGGTCCATCATCCCAGGTCTTCTGACAGCAATTTATACCGCTCAATTCCTCCCAATTTAAATCATGTAGCCAATCGTTTATTATTGTTCTTTGATATTTCCAATTTTCCCATAATTCTCCTTCAATACAAGGTCCACTTGTTGTTCCAGTAAGTAAATCAATTAAAAAGCTTGTTGCATTATTACTGGAGAAAGACAACATTTTCCTTACAGCATCAATAATTTCATCTGATAATAATAAACTTCCTTTTTTAATCCAATAAAATGCAGCAAGGCCATAAACTAACTTGACTATGCTAGCAGGGTAAACCATTTTTTTATTATTAATACCAGTTCCAAAACCTTTAAATACACTTTTATTTTCACTTTTATAATTAATCCAAGTTATCGAAATTTCTTCTCTTGAAAAATCTTTATTATAAGAGCATGCTCTCCCTAAAATATCATTTAAGGCTAGACCCATCTCTTTACTTAAATAGTAAAAGGACATTGTATGGAAAGTTATAAAAATGCTATCTCACTATTTAAACAAACTAATTTTTCAAAAACTATTTGGTGGAAATTAAAAGTTAATATTTCTGGATATCAAAATGAAACAGAAGATGATTTAGTTACTGAAATATTTGAGAATAGAATTTTTAGGCTTATTCATTCAAATATTTCTCTAAACAACCATAAATTATCAAGAATACTTGTTCAACTATATGAAGATGGTTACGTCTGTTGGATAAATTTAGATGGATTAATTATTGAGAAATACGAATTAGGAAAACCTGATAATTCAAAAGAAGAACACTTCTTTATAAAAGATAAAGTTAACTCAATTTTAAAATGGATCAAGGATCAATCTAAGTTAAATAATGAATACCTTTGGGGAGGAACATTAGGACCCAATTTTGATTGTTCTGGATTAATTCAGACTGCTTTTTTAAAGCATGAAATTCATATACCTCGAGACTCTTTTCAAATAAAAAGTTTTTGTAAACACCTTTTTTATTACAAAGAATCATATACGGCTCTACGACCTGGCGATCTTTTATTTTTTGGGAATGAAGAAAAATGTGATCATATTGGAATCTACAAGGGAGATGGATTATATTACCATAGCTCTGGAAAGGATTTTGGAAGAAATGGAATAGGATTAGATACCCTACAAAAGTCTAATGACAAAATCTCATTACATTATAAATCTAAACTAATTTCCGCAGGACGAGTAGTTAGAAATTATAGATGGGACAGAACTATACGTTAATTAATAGAGCTCATCTTTTAATTTTAAATTAAATTTAAATATTACTTATTCTTTTATTTAGGAATTAGCCAGCAGTCCAAATATTTTTAATAATTGGCATTATGGTATCTAAGTGTAATGTCCCAACAAGTAACCAAGCAAAAACAGCTCCTCCACAGCCACCTAACCAAAATCCACTTGTAAAATCAGCCCAACCAGCTCTTGTAAATAAGTCCTTTGGCGGATTATTAACCGTCGCATCGGGAGGTTGAACATTAGGTGCTTTACCAGGTGCATTGTATAGAACAAAAAGTGCTGTCAAAATATGAACAGCTCCAATAGTAGCGAGAAGTCCAGCTGTTAGAGCAAATTCAGAATTTCTTAATGGCCCAGTCATAGTGAAAGGTCCGTATAGAAGATATCCAAAAGCAGCTCCAGTTTCTAAACCTCTAAAATTAGGGGAAATACCTTCTCTGTAAAAAGGTAAATTATTTATGAAGGCTTTTGTAAAATAACCACTATTAACTGGGGTAGCTAAATTACCAACACAAGGATCAGCAACTGTTTTTACTGCCCATTGTTCTGCTACGCCAATATCATTTGGTTGTACAGAAGTATCTATATATTTCTCATCAAACTTAATAGAACTTGTTGATTCTGAGAATGATTTTTGAAAGTCGCTCATTTTTTTAATAGTTTAGTGTTTGATAATTTATTCAGTTGCTGTAATTAATCTTCCAATCAATACGATAAAAACAGCAGGCGTTGCTATACCAATTAATGGAACAAAAATTGAAGGTAAAAGACTTGGTAAATCAGTTGGCATAGTTCTTTAAACATCTTTAAACACTTTAGTATTTATCTGCTAAATAGTGTTAATTTTACAACTGGATGATATAAAAATTATTAACTTTTTACATGTTAAATTTTTTCGCAATTGTACTTATTATTTTTATAGGAATATTACTTCTAATTTTAAAAAAAAGAAGCTTTAAAAATTTAATAAATAAGGGCAAATTATATTCTATTAAATTAAAAAAACATAGAAAAAATAATAATCAATTTGTTTCTAATAAAAAAAGTGTTTTATACAAACACGAAGAAAAAAAGCACTCAGTATTTTATAAGAATTCTCAAAGAAATAAAATGTTTAGTCTTTTTCAAGGAAATACAGAAGACAAATTAAAAGCCTTAAAAATTGCGGAAGAATTGGCTGATAAATCAACATTATCAATTTTAAGAATAGGATTGAGAGATATTTCGCCTGAAGTGGTTGAAATTTCAGCTTTATTAATCAGAAAATTCAAGTAAAAATTCAATTTCGTTCGGCACCACTACTTATTGACCTAATTCTATAAATTGGACGACTTTGACTTTCATGATAAGTCCTAATTAAAAGTTCACTCAATAATCCAAAGCTAAATAATTGAACCCCGGCAATTCCTAATATTAATGCAAACATTAGCAACGGACGATTTCCAATATCCTCACCCATTATTTTTAAAACTATTAAATAAGAACTCATTGCAAGGCTAATGAAAATACTTATAATTCCAACAAAACCAAATCCATACATTGGTCTTGTTAAAAATTTAGTCATAAACCAAACAGTTAGTAAATCCATTAAAACTCTAAAAGTTCTATCGATTCCATATTTACTAGATCCATATTGCCTGCTTCTATGATTGACTTTAATTTCTTTGATTTTTGCACCTTCAATATTTGCTAAGACAGGCAAAAACCTGTGAAGTTCTCCATACAATTTAATATCATCAATTATTTCTTTCTTAAAAGCTTTTAATGAACATCCATAGTCATGCAACTTCAAACCTGTTACGCGACCAATTAATTTATTCGCTATTTTTGATGGAATCTTTCTATTAATTAATTTATCTTTTCTATCAAACCTCCATCCACAAATCAAATCGTAGCCATTATTAATTTCTGAAATTAATATCGGAATATCATTTGGATCATTCTGTAAATCACCATCCAAAGTAATGACAATATCGCCTTTAGAGTTATCAAAGCCAGCTGACATTGCTGCAGTCTGCCCATAATTTTTGCGAAGGGAAATCACTGACAATTCTTTAATTTTGAGAGTTAATTGTTTTAATACTTGTTGAGTATTGTCTTTAGAACCATCATTTACAACAATCAATTCAAAACAAAATTTATGTAATGACATTACATTTATAACTTCATCCAATAAAAAACCAATACTCTCACTTTCATTGAAAACAGGAATAATAATAGAAATTAATTGTTTTATATCTGACATTTATATTTGATAATATTTATATAATTTTAACTTAATTTAGAACATTAAAATTAAACAAAAAAAATCACCACAAATGTGGTGATTTAAATTATTTAAGAAAAATTTAACCAAACTTACCTGAAGTTGATGCAATAAGAAATGCACCGAATGTAAGTATGTTTCCAATCGTGAAATGTGCCAGTCCAACTAATCTAGCTTGAACAATTGAAAGTGCAACTGGCTTATCTCTCCAGCCAACAAGATTAGCTATTGGAGTACGCTGATGTGCCCAAACTAATGTTTCAATTAATTCTTGCCAGTAACCACGCCATGATATTAAGAACATAAAACCAGTAGCCCAAACTAAGTGACCGAATAGGAACATCCAGGCCCAAGGAGATAAAGAGTTAACTCCGAATGGATTATATCCGTTAATAAGTTGAGCAGAGTTTAACCAGAGATAATCTCTGAACCAACCCATTAGATAAGTTCCTGATTCATTAAATTGCGCAACATTGCCCTGCCATATTGCTAGGTGTTTCCAATGCCAGTAGAAAGTTACCCATGCTATTAAATTTAATGCCCAGAACATAGCTAAGTACATGGCGTCCCAAGATGAACTATCACAAGTACCTCCACGTCCGGGACCATCGCAAGGGAATGCATATCCTAAATCTTTCTTATCAGGAATTAATTTTGTTCCTCTAGCATCAAGTGCACCTTTAATAAGGATTAAAGCAGTTGTATGAAGACCTAAAGCAATAGCATGGTGGACTAAGAAATCTGCAGGACCGATAGGCAAGAAAGCACTTAATGCATCTTGTCTATTAATAAGATCCATCCAGTAATGATTACCTGGTAATGAATTAGCAGCAAGACTTGCTGAACTAGTAGGATCAGATAATAAAGCGTTAAAGCCGTACATCATCTTACCTTGAGCGGCTTGAACGAATTGAGCAAATACTGGCTCAATTAAAATTTGTTTTTCAGGGTTACCAAAAGCTACAACAACGTCGTTATGAACATAAATTCCTAGAGTATGGAATCCTAGCAACATCGTTACCCAGCTAAGGTGACTTATCAAAGCTTCCTTTGTTCCAAGAACTCTTGCTAATACATTATCTTTATTTAATTCAGGATCATAATCTCTTACAAAGAAAATAGCTCCGTGTGCAAATGCACCAACCATCAAGAACATTGCTATGTACTGATGATGACTATATAAAGCAGATTGTGTAGTGTAGTCCCTGGCAATAAAAGCGTAAGAAGGAAGTGCACCCATATGTTGCGCTACAAGAGAAGTTGCTACACCAAGTGATGCTAATGCTAGTCCAAGTTGGAAATGTAGTGAATTATTTACAGTTTCGTAAATTCCATCATGATTAATTCCGAAACTACCTTTATGAGGATCATTAGGGTGTCTTGTATTATGAGCTTCTGTAATTTCTTTGAGGCTATGACCAATACCAAAAGTATTTCTATACATATGGCCAGCAATTACAAAAACTGTTCCAATCGCAATGTGATGATGCGCAATATCAGTAAGCCATAATGCTTCACTTTGAGGATGTAGACCACCTAAGAAAGTAAAGATTGCTGTGCCAGCTCCCTCAGCTGTTCCAAATACTTGGTCTAGAGAATCAGGATTTTGAGCATATGCTCCCCAGTTTAAAGTAAAGAAAGGAGCTAATCCTGCTGGGTGTGGAAGCACTGTTAACCAGTTATCCCAACCTACATGCTGTCCTCTAGATTCAGGTATAGCAACATGAACTAAATGACCTGTCCAAGCAATACTACTAAAACCAAATAAGACTGCTAAATGATGATTTAATCTTGACTCTGCATTTTTAAACCAAGCTAAAGAGGGTCTGAATTTTGGCTGTAAATGTAACCAACCTGCAAATAGAGTCCAACAAGCCAAAATACTCATGAATATTGAAGCTTGGAAGAGTTGCTCATTAGTTCTCATTCCAATTGTGTACCACCAATGATAGAGACCTGAGTAAGCTATGTTTACTGGACCACTAGCTCCAGCTTGTGTCATTGCTTCTGTGATACCAGATCCGAAATGAGGATCCCAAATAGCATGAGCAATAGGACGAACGTGGGTTGGATCAAGTACAAATTGCTCGAAGTTACCTTGCCAAGCAATATGAAATAAATTACCAGCTACCCAGAGGGCGATTATTGCTAGATGACCAAAATGTGTAGAGAAAAGCTTCTGATAAAGCTTTTCTTCGGTCATACCATCATGACTTTCAAAGTCGTGGGCAGTAGCTATTCCGTACCATATTCGTCGGGTTGTAGGGTCCTGAGCTAGACCCTGGTTAAATGATGGAAATTTTGTTGCCATTGTATTAAAAAGGTGAAGTTCAGGTAATTAGCCCAGGCCGAAAAGGCGAGCGTGGAAGAAGGCCCAAGTAGTCGCGATACCGCCTACTAAGAAGTGAGTAACGCCAACCGCACGACCTTGGGTAATTGATAGTGCTCTTGGTTGAATTGTTGGAGCAACTTTAAGTTTGTTATGAGCCCAAACAATTGACTCAAACAGCTCTTGCCAGTAACCTCTTCCGCTGAATAAGAACATTAAGCTAAATGCCCAGATAAAGTGTGCTCCTAAGAACATCAAACCATACATACTTATAGCTGAACCATAACTGGTCAAAACCTGAGAAGCTTGCGCCCATAAATAGTCTCTAAGCCAACCATTAATAGTAATGGCACTTTGAGCGAAGTTACCTCCAGTTAGTCCCCAAACATCACTTTGCATCTTCCAAGAAAAATGGAAAATAACAATTGATAAGCAGTTATACATCCAGAAGAGTGCTAAGAAAACATGATCCCAAGAAGAAACTTGACATGTGCCTCCTCTACCAGGTCCATCACATGGAAATCTAAATCCTAATGATGCTTTATCAGGTATCAATCTTGAGCTTCTTGCATAAAGAACACCTTTAAGAAGAATTAAAACTGTTACGTGTATTTGGAATGCATGGATATGATGAATCATCAAGTCAGCAGTTCCTAAGGGGATTGGAGCGATAGCAACCTTTCCACCTACTTCAACTAAACTTCCATTAAATACTTCACTTATAGCTTTATGAGGTAAAGCTTCTGCTGTACCAGCCAATATTGAAGTACCAACGGCTGAAGCTTGAATGCTTTGAACCCATTGAGCAAAGATTGGCTGAAGTTGGATAGCAGAATCACTAAACATATCTTGGGGTCTACCCAAAGCTCTCATAGTATCGTTGTGAATATAGAGTCCAAAACTATGGAATCCTAACCACATACATACCCAATTCAAGTGGCTGATTAGAGCATCTCTTGCCTTAAGAATTCTGTCTAATACATTATCAATATGTTTTGCTGGATCGTAATCTCTAACCATTGCAATACCAGCATGCGCCCCTGCTCCTACAATAAATAATCCACCTATCCACATGTGATGGGTAAATAGTCCAAGAACTGTCATGTAGTCAGTAGCTATATAAGGATATGGAGGCATAGCATACATGTGATGAGATACAAGTATACTTATCGATCCAAGCATCGCTAGGTTAACTGAAAGCTGAGCATGTCTACTTTCTGCCATGAACTCAAAAAGGCCTTGATGACCTTTAGGCGCAGGGAATAATATTGGATCTCCTTGTTGTGAATCTAATATTTCTTTCATACTATGACCAATACCGTAATTGGTTCTATACATATGACCACCGATTATTGCTATTACACCAAAAGCTAAATGATGATGTGAAACATCAGTCATCCACAAGCTTCCTGTCACAGGGTTAAGTCCACCTTTGAAAGTAAGGAAGTCTGAGAAAGCTAACCAGTTTAAACTAAAGAAATTACCTGTACCACTTGCTAATCCTGGAAATATCTGACCAATAATTTGTGGATCACAGAGTTGATGGGGCATAGGCATATCTGCAATAGTTGCAATTTCTTTACCATTAATAACTAGAGGAGAACCAGCATCAATTGCATCTAAGAGAGCTGCAGTAGGAGCTCCTATATGAATACAATGACCAGCCCAGGCTAAAGATCCTAGTCCTACTAAACCAGCTATGTGATGGTTAAGCATAGACTCAATATCTTGGAACCACTCCATTTTTGGAGCTGCTTTATGATAATGAAAAATTCCAGCATGGAGCATAAGTGCAGCCATTACAACAGCACCTATTGCTAAAGCCATCAATTCACTCTCGTTAGTAATTCCCCATGCTCGCCACATATGGAATATTCCTGAACTGATTTGAATTCCGTTGTAGTTAGCACCAAGATCAGCGTTAAGCATTTCTTGACCAACAATTGCCCATACTTGCTGAGCTCCTGGTTTGACATGAGTTGGGTCAGCTAACCAGCCTGAATAATTAGAAAATCTTGCTCCATGGAAAAATGCAGCACTCATCCATATAAAAATGACTGCAAGATGTCCAAAATGAGCTGAAAAGATTTTTCTTGTTGCTTCTTCAGCATCGCCTGTGTGCACATCGAAATCATGTGCGTCAGCATGCAAATTCCAGATCCAAGTTGTAGTTTTTGGACCTTTAGATAATTTACTTGACCAGAAACCTGGCTTATCTAATTTGGCAAAATCAATAGGTCTTGGATCGGCCTTAACAGGATCCTCCAAAACCTTTTTGTTTTTTTCTCCACTTTCTGGTGGGCTGATGGTCATCTAGCACCTCGAAAATAATTGACATTAAAGCCGATTGATCGCATCTTGATCATATTAATAATGATAATGTTCAAGAAAACGAAACCTTCGGAACTTTAGATATTCGTTTCAAAAATAATAAGACAAAGATTCTTTCGTTATGCATTAACGTAACAAATGTTCTAATGATTGTTACTATATGAATATTTTGTTAAATTCTAGTCTATGACATAATTATGAGTATTTTTACCCAAATATTATGTAAATTTCTTAAATTTTTTTTTATATTTCAAAGGAAATTTTTTAAATCAAGCGACAGGATATAATTTCAAAGTAACTATCAATAGTTTCTGATTTGAAAGGAATTGCTATAGGTCTATCTAATAATTCAAAAGAAATTTTAAAAAGGCTTAAAAAAACCGAATTTGTCAAAGATATATACATTGCAGGATCTTCAAAAAATGATGGAGAAGAAAATGAACTTTTTCAAATACAAAAACCTAGAGAAATCTTACTTAAAAAATGGCTGGAGATAGATTTAATAATTTTTATAGGCTCCATTGCTGCATCAATACGCATAATAAATTCTTTTTTAACTTCTAAAGATCAAGATCCTGGTGTAATAGTTATAGATAACAAATGTTCCAAGATAGTTCCCTTAATTGGCTTACATCAGTCAAATACGCAAAATATCGCATTTCAAATTGCTAATTTACTTGGTGGCGAAATAATAGAAACTAATAATTCCAATGATCAAAGCTTCTTAAATCTTGATGCATTTGGGAATCAATGGGGTTGGGAAAGATCTGGCAACATAAAGGATTGGTCAAAACTAGTAATTAAACAAGCTAAGAACGAAAAAATATTTTGCAAACAGTTATCTGGTAATAAATTATGGAAAAATTCAGAATCAGGAGAGATTATTAATCAAATTAATGAAAAAGAAATTGAAAAACCAGATTCAACATTTCATGTGAGTATATTCGAAAATCATGAAACAACTTGGCACCCGCCCGTATTATGGATTGGCATTGGATGTGAAAGAAATACCAGCAAAGAATTAATAGCAAATTCTTTAAATAATTTATTGGAGTCAAGAAATTTATCCAAATATTCAATTGCGGGACTTGCAACGGTTGATATTAAAAAAGATGAGAAAGGAATTTTAGAACTTGCTGAAGAAAAAAACTTGCCTATAAAGTTTTTTAGTAAAGAAGATCTTTCAACAATAATTGTTCCAAATCCTTCAAGAGTTGTAGAAAAAGAAATTGGCACACCTTCTGTAGCAGAAGCCTCTTGCTTACTAGCAGCAGGAGAAGAATCAAAATTATTAGAAGAAAAAAAAATTTTTAAAAATCAATCTGGGGCAGTAACTTTCGCTGTAGCAGAATCAAAAAATCAATATAATCCAACCCATGGCGAAATACACATTGTTGGAAGTGGGCCTGGTGATATCTCCTTCCTAACCAATAATGCAAAAAAAGCACTTTCAAGATGTTCTGTTTGGATCGGATACACAATGTATTTAGAATTAATTAAGCCCTTAAAAAGGGGTGACCAAGTTTTAATTGAAAGTAACCTTACTGAAGAAAAAGATAGATGCCTTAAAGCAATTAAACTAGCCGATGAAGGAATAAAAGTGGCTTTAATTTCCTCAGGTGAATCTGGATTTTATGGCATGGCTGGTTTACTTTTAGAATTACTTCAAAAAATCAAAAAAGAATATAGACCTTACTTTGAAGTACATCCAGGTATAAGTAGTGTTCAATTAGCGGCTGCGATTAGTGGGGCACCACTAATGAATGACTTTTGTTCAATAAGCTTAAGCGATAAATTAACTCCATGGTCCTTAATAGAAAAAAGAATTGAAGGAGCTCTTATAGGTGACTTTGTAATAGCTTTATTTAATCCTCAATCCATTGAGAGAAATTGGCAACTAAAAAGTGTAATAGATATATGTTTACAATCTAGGCTTGGAGATACTCCAGTCTTAATAGCTAGGCAAGTAGGGAGAGAAAATCAATCAAAAAAATTTTTTACTTTAAACACCATTCCTTTAAAAGAGATTGATATGTTATCAATCATTATTATTGGCAATTCTCAAACAACCTTAGTTGATGAAATATTTCTCACTCCCAGGGGATATTTACAAAATTAAATTTAGATCATAAATTAATTATCCATAGAATTCTTTTTTTTGCTTTTTTTTAATAAGAATACTAATCTTTTATAAAGGATTAAGAAAATTCATTGAAAAATATTGGTTTAATTTTATTTGACATAGATGGTGTAATACGCAGCGTAGAGAATAGTTACAGACTTTCATTAAAAAAAACAGTTTACAAATTTTCTGGATGGGAGCCAAGTTATATTGATATTGATAATGCCAAAAATGAAGGGATCTGGAATAATGACTGGGATTTAAGTTTAGAATTTATAAAAAGATTTAAAAAAAAAGAGAACTTAAACCTTGAGATCCCAACTAGGGATGAGATTGTTAAATGTTTTGAAGAATTTTACTTTGGAGGAGATCCAAATAAAGATAGCAAATATTGGTCTGGATTCATAACAAATGAGGAATTATTAGTTGATAAAAAGTTTTTTGATTTATTAGAAAACAATGGCATTATATGGGGTTTTGTGAGTGGTGCGGAGTATGCCTCTGCAAAATTTGTTTTAGAAAAAAGACTTGGACTAAAATCACCTCCATTAATATCTATGGGAGACGCGCCGGACAAACCTGATCCTAAGGGCTTTATATACTTATCCAAAAAACTTCTTGGAGATAAACTTGGCTCATCAAATATTCCCATTGGATATGTAGGAGATACTATTGCAGACATAAATACAGTTATGAACGCTAAAAAGGAAATCCCATCTCAGAAATTTGTAAGTATTGGAATAGCTCCTCCTCATTTACATTTAAAGTCTCGATTAAATGAACGTAATTCATACGAAAAAACTCTAAAGGATGCAGGTGCTGACTTGATTTTAAATTCTATTAATGACCTAAATCTATTAATCTTGCCCTATTTTAAAAAAATATAAATTAGAAGATATTTCTTGATTAAGTACGGAGAGGGAGTTCATTAGAGTGAACCTAAATGGAAGTATATGGAACTATATGGAAGCATAAAAATGAAAAAAGGAGGATTTCCTACCTTAAATCCTACCCTCTTGCTTTTACTACAATTTGTTCCTCTAATTTCAAAGATTTGGAAAGCTATCATTGACTAAATAGGAAAGAAATCAAAAAAAACTCTTTATCATTGTGAATTCTCCAATTGAGATATTCTCTTTTTTATTTCATCTAATTCATCTGAAAGACTTTTATTAATTTCACCTGGAATGTATGTTTTTATCTTTTCATATAATATTTCTTTGCACAAAGCATTCAATTTAATATTCCTCGAAAGTGCTAATAATTTAAGAGCTTTAAGCAAGTCATTTTCAATTTCTATATTTAATTGAGTTCTTTTTTTCATTGTTTTATCTTAGTTGTAGGAAAATAGCTATACAGTTTTTTTTAATTATTTCTTTATCTAAAAAAATCAAATATCAATAAAAGTTTAATCTATATGAAGTTTTATATGATTTATTCCTAGTTTTCTAGTAAATATATTATAAATGAAAATTATTTTCATTTAATTAGTTTACTTCGAAACTTTTTATCTAAATGAATAAAAAAGTCTTAAGCCTAATTTTAGAAGAAAAAGTTTTAAAAATCTTAAAAAAAAATGCTGTTAGAGAGGGTATATCTATTGAAGAATATGTAATAAAAGTCTTAGAAGAATTTAATAATGTTAAGTGAAGAAGAAAAAATTATTCAATTAATAGATAACTTTACAACGAATGATTTTGGTGAGTTTTTGCTTGATAATGCAACGAAAGATTTTCTCTTTATTCGCCCAAGTGGTAATCCAATAGATGCTTTGGGTTTTATTAAAATGAAAACCTCTGGTGAATTATCTTGCGATGGATATACAGATATTAAAAAAATTCGTAAATTAGAATTTTTATCTAATGATGTTGCTATGTGTGTTTTTACTTTGAGATCTAGTTTTGTCTACAAAGATATTCAAAATAGCGACTTAGCTACTGTTACTACGATATTAAAGAAAATAAATAATCAATGGAAATTATCATGGATGCATAGATCATCTGGAGATTCAGACCTTTCGCTATGGGACTCATATCTGTAATTGCTACAAAAAGGATTAACCTAATTCAAAATGTTCTTTGATCAGCTTCAGCAAAAGTATTTAATATTTTAACTAGATAGCTATAAGACTAGAAAACTAGTAAACTTTAAACTAATTGATTTCCGATTCTTGAGAGTTCAAAAAAATATCCCTGAAAAATTTTTTGGATTACTTTCATTTAAAAGTAATTTTAAATTGCTTTTTATTTTTAATTTTTTAATATCTTTTTTTATATTTGACCTCGTCAAGACAGAAAGTAATAATGCAACTTTGAATAGCAATAATGAGCTTGTAATAGATTATTTAGATTCAAAAAGTGAATTAGAAGACCTCAATCTTGATTCGGAAACTATTGAACTAATTCTTGAAAATGCGAAAAATAGAACTGAGATTGATATTGATTATTTAAATCCAAAAAATGAATTGGAGGACTACATAGTTGATACTGGAGATTCTCTATTAATAGAATTTAAAAATAAACCAAGAGGATTAGGATTAATTGAATGGGAATATGATCCAGAAAATATAGCCTATCTGAAACCTAGGAATGATTTAAGAAATTACAAATTAGATGAGGGAGATACTTTATCTATTCGATTTTTAGAAACTCCCGAACTAAATGTTAACCAAACAATTGATCAGGAAGGAGAAATATATCTTTCTCGATTGAAATCAACTTATATAAAGGGTCTCAACATATATCAATTAAAAAAATTATTAGAGAAAAAATATAAAGAATTCCTTGTTGATCCTGAAATTGAGATCCGAATTTCAAGATTTAGATTCATTGGTTCTGGAATATATTCAATAAATAACGAAGGAGAGCTCATGCTCCCACTAATTAAAGAAACTTACGTTAGGGGATTAACTACAAATGAAATATCTAATTTATTAAGTAAAAAATATTTAAATTCGAAATATATTTCTTCAGAAGTAGACATTAGAATAGCTAAATTTAAACCTCAAAGAATCTTAATAACTGGCGAAATAAGAAATCCTGGAATCTATAAATTCGCAGGTTATAGTTCTGGAGAATTTCTTGCAGTAGAAAATATTAAAGATAATACATCTCAAATACGAGAAATGGAAAATGATACTGAAGACTCTATTTCAAAAGAAATTGATGGAGATAATATGACTAAAGGGCAATTGAATAGAAGGGAATCAAATGCATCTTTAAATCAAATTTCGCAGAACAATAATACAAGGCAAAGTTTTCAAATAAAACGCCCATCTGAAAATTTTACTACTATCTCAAATGCAATTAGAAAAGCTGGAGGAGTAACTTCTAAAACTGATTTGTCTCGCATCGAAATTATAAGAGATATACCCATTGGAAAAGGAGGTGGAAAACAAAGAGCAGTAATCGATTTCACTTCTTTTATAAATGAAAGTGATCCTACTAACGATATTAGATTATTTGACGGAGATAGAATATTCATACCAAAGCTTGCAACAGCTTCTTCTGATATCATCCCAAAATCAATCCTAAGCGGTCTTTCTCCAAGATTCATAACGGTAGATATTTTTGGTAGAGTCGAAAATCCTGGAACTGTAAAATTACCTTTAGAAGCTGCATTATCAGATGCAATTAATTTAACTGGACCGATAAAACCTCTATCAGGAAAAATTGTTTTGATAAGGTATAACAAAGATGGAACAATTTTAAACAAAAATATTTCTTATTCTGCTAGAGCAAAAAAAGGTTCTAAAAGAAATCCTTTTGTGCAACAAGGTGATTTAATATCTGTAAAAAATAGTCTATTAGGGAAAAGTACAGGAGTTATTAGAGAAATTACAGCACCATTTGTTGGGATTTATTCAACAAAAGAAATAATTGAAAGTTTTAATGATTGATTAACAATTTTAAAAAAATCCCTTGTGCATGGATCAAATTCTCTAAAAAATAGAGGTGGATTATCTCAGTCCATAATTATGCATACCCTGCTACGACTGATATTTCCTGCCCTCTGTACTTAAATTTCCTACCCTTTTTCCTACCTCCCAAACGTGAAATTCCCTGATACTCTGTGAATGTCTCTGATTTTCCTTTTTCTGCAAAAGTATTAGTATCACTAGCTTCAGGAACATTATGAACTTCCATGCTCTACCAAAACCACGGAGAGGGAGGGATTCGAACCCTCGACAAAAGTTACCTCCTGTAACTCCTTAGCAGGGAGCCGCTTTCAACCACTCAGCCACCTCTCCAGTTCTTATACATTATCAATATTTTTGCAAACATTCAAAATTTTTTATTTAATCGAAATGTCTAATCAACTTGAACTCTTGGTAATCTATTTTTAAAAGAACAAAGAATTTCCCATGGGATAGTATTAGATTTTCTTGCCCATTCAAGAGGAGAAATTGTTTTATCTCCGTCAGATCCCAGTAATACCATTGTACTACCAATTCTAATTTCATTTGAATCTGTTATGTCGACCATCATTTGATCCATAGTTATGGATCCAACTTGGGGATAAAATTTATTATTATGGATGACGTTTATTTTTCCTGAAAGATTTCTTGGAACTCCATCTGCGTATCCAATACTTAATACAGCTAACTTAGTTTGTCTTCTACTTACAAACTTTCCTCCATAACTTACGCTTACACCTTGATCAATAATCCTAATAAAAGCTACATTAGCTTTCAAATATAAAGCTGGTTTAAGTAATAAATTTTTATCTATTTTGGCTAGAGGACTGTATCCGTACATAGAAAGCCCAACACGTACCATTTGAAAATGAAAATCTTTGTTTAGAAGCATTCCCGCAGAATTAGCCAAATGAATCTTAATTTCGTTATCTTGATCGAGATTAATTTGCTTCAATAATTCATTAAACTTCAGTCTTTGTAATTGTGTAATACTTTGAGAATTTAATGCGTTATCTTCATCTGCAGACGATAAATGACTATATATTCCTTCTATTGAAATATTCTCAAAAGATTTTATTTTTTCAAATTGCTGTACAAACTTACTAGATTCAAACCCTAATCTTGACATTCCAGTATCAATTTTAAGATGTAAAGAAAATTTCAATCCAAAGTGCTTCCCGATATTATTGCAAATTAAACACTCTCTTATACTACTGATAGTTGGCATAAGATCGTTTTTAAAGGATATTATTAAATCTCTTTTTGTATATAAATTTCCGAGAATAAGAATTGGTTTTTTAACTCCAAAAGAACGTAGCTTAATCCCCTCTTTTAAAGTGGCAACACCTAATTCTGAAGCTCCGCCTCTAATAGCATAGTCAGATACTACTTTTGCATCATGTCCATATCCATCAGCTTTTACAACCGCCATAAATTGACAGTTAGTACTCAGTTTTGTTCTTAATTGCCTTACATTTGCCTCTAATGCTTTACCTTTGACTTCTATCCATGCCCTTTGTTTTGGATCTATATCTTGTTCAAAAATTGGATATTTATCAAAATTAAATCCCTGTTTAGGTTGCCGATTTTGCATTAACTTTGCACAATTTTATGCGCTTATTGAAATATACAGTTAGCATGACATGTAAATTGTATTTTGGCATGAGCCAGACTCTAGTTTTAAATGCATCTTATGAACCTTTAAATATCACTTCTTGGCGAAGAGCAGTCATTTTGATGATCAAAGGTAAAGCAGAAAGCTTAGAGGAGGATAAATCATACTCAATACATTGTGGTAGAAAATTGCCAACAGTTATAAGACTTCGTTACTACGTGAAGGTACCTTTTAGAGAGGTTTCATTAACAAGAAAAAATATTCTTCTGAGAGATAATAATTCTTGCCAGTACTGTAACTATAAAGGTAGTGACCTATCAATAGACCATGTTTTACCAAGAAGCAGGGGTGGAACAGATAACTGGGAAAATGTTACTACAGCATGTCTCAGATGTAATGTACAAAAAGGTAACCGAACCCCAGAAGAGGCAAATATGCCTTTAAAACGCAAGCCTTATCGTCCACTTAGTAATCTTAATTTTGAGGCCACAAGACAAATTGACTCTGGCAAACATAAAGAATGGAGTAAATACGTTATTGGAATTGCAATCTAATAAAATTAAATCTTAATTTACTTCGTTATTAAAATCTTCCATCATTCTTTTTTGTTCTTGCGCTATGCATGCATTAATCACTTCATCCAATTGACCAGAAAGAATTGGCTCTAGTGAAAAATTGGAACCTAATCTATGATCAGTTGTCCTGTTATCTTTAAAATTATAAGTTCTAATTTTTTCACTCCTATCACCTGTTCCAACCTGGGAAAGCCTTTGTGATCTCTCTTTTGCATTAGCTTCTTTTAATTGAATTTCATATAATTTAGCTCTTAAAATTTCCATTGCTCGTTCACGATTTTGCAATTGTGATCTCTCTTGAGTACAAAAAACTCTTATTCCTGTGGGCTTGTGGAGAAGATCAATAGCTGTCTCTACCTTATTAACATTTTGTCCCCCTGCACCTCCTGATCTTGCTGTACCAACCTCTAGATCAATTGGGTCAATCTTAACCTCAACAGGATCGGCCTCAGGCATGACGGCCACTGTAGCAGTAGAGGTGTGAACTCTACCTTGAGATTCAGTAGCTGGAACTCTTTGGACTCTATGTACACCGGCTTCAAATTTAAGTTGACTATATACAGATTCTCCCTTAACGGAAATAACTAACTCCTTAAATCCTCCCATATCTGACTCGGAAGCACTAACAGGTTTTACAGACCATCCAATTTTTTGTCCATATCGTTCGTACATTCTTGCTAAATCACCCGCCCAGATACAAGCCTCATTTCCTCCAGCACCCGCTCTGATTTCTAACATTACACTTCTCTCATCTCTAGGATCTTTCGGTAATAAAGCGATTGTCGTTTTTTGAATCAATTCATTCTGATATTCCTCTAGCGTTATTAACTCTTCATTTATCAAAGATTCCATTTCTTTATCATTTCTATTCTCTTTAAGTAGATTTTTTGAATCTTCGATTTCTTTAGCCGTATCAAGCAATTTATTTAAGTCAATCACCAAAGGTTCTAATTTTGACCTTTCTCTTGCTATTGATTCTAATTTTTTTGGATCATTTGCTATGTCAGGATCTGCAAGCTGCACTTCCAAATTTTCAAAACTTTCTGAAGCAGTTTTCAACCTTGCAATTAATGTTGAGTATTCCAATTGAAATTGTGCTTAATTTTTGAAAATTCTATTTTTTAGAATCTTTTTCTTCTTTTTGATTTTTTGAGGTGGCTGAATTAGCTGAACCCATTCCATATTTTTTCATAAACCTATCAACCCTACCTTCTGTATCAAGAATCTTTTGAGTTCCAGTGAAGAAAGGATGATTACCACTCCATACATCAACATGTAATTCAGGCTGCGTGGAGCCAGTTGTCATTACAACTTCTCCATTACAAATAACTTTTGCATCTGGATACCATTTTGGGTGTATTTCTGATTTTGGCATGATTTAAATTCCTTTAACGTTTAGAGAATTGAGGAGCTTTTCTTGCTTTTTTAAGACCATATTTTCTTCTTTCCTTAGCTCTAGGATCTCTGCTGAGATGGCCTTCAGTTTTTAGCGGTTTCCTATTGTCGGGAGATAATTCGCAAAGTGCTCTTGCTGCTCCTTGCTTGATAGCATCTGCTTGACCAGTCAATCCACCACCAAAAACATTTACCAGAATATCATAAGAATTTTCAAGGCCTAATGTTTGCAAAGGTGCTTTTACTGAATTTAAGTGTAGAGGATTAAAGTTTAAGTAATCATCTCCAGAACGGCCATTAATTTTTATTATTCCATTTCCTGGAATCAACCGAACTCTAGCTACTGAAGTTTTTCTTCTTCCAGTTCCCCAGTACACAGCTTTGTTTTTTATTTGACTATTCATTTTGAAAAATTAACTATTTAATAATACAGGATTCTGAGCAGCATGTGGATGATCAGCACCTTTATAAACTTTTAGTTTTTTAAATTGCTGTCTTCCTAAAGAGTTATGTGGCAGCATACCCTTAACAGCTTGCTCGATGATTCTTTCAGGAATTCTTTCTTGTAGAGTTTCAAATTTTTCAATTTTCATTCCTCCTGGTCTTCCAGAGTGTCTCCTATACAACTTTTGTGATGCTTTTTTACCTGTTACCTCAACTTTTTCGGCATTTACTACGATGACAAAATCTCCAGTATCTAGATGAGGTGTAAAAGTTGGTTTATTTTTGCCTCTCAATAAAGTTGCTATTTCTGTAGCTAGTCTCCCTAGTGTCTTATCTTTTGCATCAACTAAAAACCAATTTCTTTCAATGGTTTCTAAAGATGGAGTAATTGTTTTATTCATTTACAAATTTACACAAATAAATTTAAAGTTAGTTCTAAATTCTACCTTATTGGAGGAATATTAAACAACAGTTTTGAATGATTTATACAAAAAATTCGCTTAGTTAAACTTTAATTAAGAAAAACCCTTAATTAAAAAAACAGGGAAAAAATCATTGTTATTAATCTTTTTAAAAACATTTTCTTTATAAACAGCATTTACAAAACATAATCCCTTAGCTGGAGCAGATTCTTTAACATCATTTTTCTTTTTGTTTACCCATCTATCTGTAAAAATTTCTGGCGATATTTTCTTTTCTCCAACTAAAACTAGTTGTCCAATAATTAAACGGACCATTCCATATAGAAAACCAGTAGCTTTAATATCAACTAAAATCAAATCCTCTACTCTTTTAATATCTATATTTATTATTTTTGTAATAGAATTTGTTCTATTGCTACCACTTTTCTGAAAAGCAAAAAAATCATGTTCTCCTTCCATTGTCTTGGATGCATTTAACATTAAAACTTCATCTAATACTTTTTGATATCTATGCCATGACCAATTATTGATGAACAAATTAGGTAATTTACTATTATTAATTACATATCGATAATGCCTATACATTGTTGAGTAGCATGCATGCCAACTTTCTTTAACCTCAACTGATTCCAAGATCCTAATTGTTGCAGGTAAAAATCTATTTAAGACATCAGAATAACTATTTCCTGGAATAACACAATCAACATCAAAGTGTACTACTTGGCCTGATGCATGAACCCCAGCATCAGTCCTGCCTGCTGCAAAAGTCTTTACTTTATGATTTGTAATCTTAAAGAGAGCTCTATCTATAATTTCTTGAACAGTAGTTGCATTTTTTTGTTTTTGCCAACCTGAATAAGGAGATCCATCATATTGGACTAGTAAAGCTACCCTTTTCAAAAGTTATTTTATAGTAAAAGACCTTTATTAACTAACCTATACAAGCTCGATTATGGCCATCTGAGCGTTATCACCTTTTCTTGATACAGTTCTGACTATGCGTGTATAACCACCATTTCTATCTCCATATCTTTCCTTTGCTTTTTCAAATAATGAGTGAACTAATTTTTTATCATAAATATATCCAATAGCCCTTCTCCTAGAAGCCAAACTTCCCTCTTTGGCGAGTGAAATCATTCTTTCAGCTTCATTTCTTAAAGCTTTTGCACGAGCTTTTGTTGTCGTTACTCTACCTTCCCTAATTAATTGTGTAGTTAAACCTCTTAGAAGTGCTTTCCTCTGGTCAGCAGGTTTACTTAATAATGGAATTCTAAGTTGGTGTCTCATAATCTTTAAAATTGTTAAACAGATGTTCTGCTCTGTGGAATAGAAATGCCGATGCGCTCAAGAGCCTCAATTACCTCATCTGCAGATTTAGAGCCAAAGTTCTTAATTTCAAGAAGATCTTCATAACTGAAGCCCATTAAATCTGAAACTGAGTTAACTTGAGCCCTTTTCAAACAATTATATGCTCTAACGGACAAGTTTAGTTCCTCTAGAGGAATTTGAGCTTCAGGAGATGGTTCAGGTTCTTCAGGAATTTCCTCAACCATTGTGACAGTAGCAAGGGGTTGAAAAAGTTCTATTAACTGATTTGCAGCTTCAGCAATAGCATCGTCAGGACTTGTTGAACCATCTGTTACGACTTCCATTTTTAATCTTTCTCTTCCCGTTCCGCCTTCTGCTACAGCAGTTTCATCAATCGTAAAATTAACTCTCTTCACTGGCATAAATACAGCATCTATTTGAAGTAAATCAATTGCAGTTGTCTCTTCACTCTTACGGTCTACGGGTCTATATCCAACACCTCTTTCAACATGGATTTCCAACTCTAAGTTATGACCTTCCTGGATAGTCGCAATCGGTTTTTCACCATCAACAATTTCAACTTGAGAAGAGAATTGGATGTCATTTGCCTTCACCTCCATTGGACCACTCGCTACTAACCTGCCAATTTCTAGCTCTGGATTTGAACTATTTATTGATAGTTGCTTGCAATTAAGAAGAATATCTAAAACGTCTTCTCTAACTCCAGGAATAGTGGCATATTCATGATTAATTCCTGCTATTCTTACTGCAGTAACTGCGCTCCCTTCCAGTCCTCCCATAAGGACTCTTCTAAGGGAATTACCCAAAGTTGTAGCTTGTCCCCTTTCTAGTGGGCCAATTAAAAAAGTTCCTGTTTGGGAGCGATCATCTGCTATTTGATGGTCGATTCTGTCAATCTGGTATTGCAACACGGAAAATAATGAGGTTAAGAGTTTTTTTTTGGGGTTGAGAATGGTTAAGACCTAAACGCGTCTTCGTTTAGGTCTTCTACATCCATTATGAGGTAATGGAGTGACATCTCTTATTAGAGTTATTTCTAATCCGGCCACTTGTAAAGCTCTTATGGCCGTTTCCCTACCTGCGCCAGGCCCTCTAACTAGTACTTCTATTTGTCTCATTCCTTGATCAAGTGCTCTTCTAGCTGCAGCTTCGGCAGCTGTTTGAGCAGCAAATGGGGTACCTTTCCTAGCCCCTTTAAATCCACTTGCGCCAGCAGAAGACCAAGAAATTACATGACCAGAGGTATCAGTAATTGAGACGATAGTATTATTAAATGTGCTTTGGATGTGTACCACACCATTAGGTACATTACGTTTAGATTTCTTTGAACCTGTTTTTTTTACTGTAGCTGCCATGATGTTTTAAGTTAATACTTCAATTTGTAAATAGATTTAGTTATTTATTTTTTTCTTCCAGCAACTGTTTTCCTAGAACCCCGTCTTGTTCTTGCATTGGTTCTAGTTCTTTGACCCCTTACTGGAAGACTCATTCTATGTCTTCTTCCTCTTACACACCCTATATCTTGTAGACGTTTTAAAGCCATTCCCTCTTTTCTTCTCAAATCGCCTTCTAAAGTGAAATCTTCTGTGGCACCTCTTAGTTTTTGCACATCAGAATCTGAAAGGTCTTTGACACGAGTATCTGGGTTTACACCCGTATTAGCAAGAATTAGCTTCGATCTCGTTAAACCAATTCCATAGACGTATGTAAGTGCAATTTCAACTCGCTTTTCGCGAGGTATGTCAATTCCTGCAATCCTGGCCACGTTTTTTGAATAAGTAAAAGTTTGAATTTAAGGGTTGAAATTTAACCCTGACGCTGTTTATTGCGAGGTCTTTTCTTGTTAATAACATAGATTTTACCTCTTCTCCTCACGATCTGATCGTCAGGACTAATTTTTTTGACTGAAGATCTGACCTTCATAGGGGTTTAACAAATAAAACGTTAATACTATATTCTACATCATCATCAAGCCATTTTTAGTTTGATATCAGAGGAAATTGTTTTTAAATCTCTATCAGCATCAATATATTCTAACAATGAGAGATCTTTAAAATATCGAATCAATGGTTCTGTAGTTTTTTTATAAATGTCAACTCTTGTTTTAATTGTCTCTTCCGTATCATCTTTTCTACCTCTTAAAAGTAAACGCTTAATTAGTACTTCTTCCGGGATATCTAAATAAAAAACTAATTCCAAAGGTTGATTTATTTCATTTAAGACTGCATTCAATGAATTTGCTTGAGATAAATTTCTTGGGTAACCATCTAGAATCCAACCTTTATTATCCTTGACTAAATTTTGTCTTACTATCTTTAATACAAGTTCATCACTAACAAGTTCCCCTCGATTCATAATATCCTTTACCTGAATACCTAGGGCAGTATTCATTTCGATTTCTTTTCTTAATAATTCACCAGTTGAAAGGTGTAAATAAGAATTACTTTGACTAAGCAATTCCGCTTGAGTCCCTTTCCCTGCTCCAGGAGCGCCTAAAAATAGTATATGTTTCTTCATTAATTGTTAATTAGTCCCTCATACCTTTGTGAAATAACATAAGTTTGAATTTGCTTAGCAGTATCAATAGCAACACCCACAAGAATAAGCAATGAAGTTGCTCCTAAACCTTGAAAGGTCTGAACATTAGTAGCTCTTTCTACTGCAGCTGGGATTATAGCTACTGAACCCAGAAATAATCCTCCCAATAAAGTCAACCTATTTTGTATACCTGATAGGTAGTTTGTTGTATTAGATCCTGGTCTAACTCCTGGAATCGCTACTCCTCCTTTCTTTAAATTTGAAGCTACATCAACTGGATTGATAGTAAGAGATGCATAAAAATAGGAGAACCCCAAAATCAAGGAGAAGAATGTAAGAGCATATGGCCATGGATTAGAAGATCCGGGATTTAAACTACTGGCTAACTTTATTAAGACTGGATTACCCGTAACATTTGCAATAGTTATAGGTAAAAAGATTAAAGCAGATGCGAATATTATAGGCATGACTCCTCCTGCATTTAATTTCAAAGGTAAATAACTTTGCCTTGTAGGAAGTAATGTTGAACTTCCTATCTGCCTTTTTGCACTAACAATAGGAATGCGTCTTGCTCCCTCTTGGACAAAAATGATCCCAACAATTGTCAGTAAAAATACTCCAAGTAAAACTGCTATACCTAAAACATCTCCTCTATCGCCGGTTTGAGCTTTTTCAATGGTTGAACTTAGAGCCTTAGGTAAAGTCGAAACAATATTCAAAAAAATTACCAGTGAAGCACCTTGACCTATCCCTTTTTCCGTAATAATTTCACTAAACCACATTACTAACATTGAGCCAGTAACCAAGGCAATGGAGGTTTGCAAGACAAATGTAGTTTCACTTATCCCCTCAATAGCATATTGTCTGAGAATTAAGGAAAAAATTATACTTTGCAAAAAACCCCATCCTAATGAAACATATCTAGTTATTTGAGCAATTTTTCTTCTCCCCGCTTCTCCTTCATTTTTTTGTAAATCTTCAAGCACAGGCAATGAAGCTGTGAGAAGCTGAATAATAATTGATGCGTTAATAAAGGGAAGTATGCCTAATGCGAATATTCCTAAGGTTGAAATTCCTCCTCCAGTAAAAATATCTAAAAAACCTATTAATTGCCCCCCTTGATCTATAAAACTTTTAAAAGCGACCCTATCAATACCAGGCATAGGGATATATATACCAAGTCTTACTAAAAGGAGCAGACCTAAAGTAGTTAAAACTCTACTCCTTAACTCTTTATTTAAAAATAATTGGGAAAGTATTTCAGAAGCGCTAGGATTTCTACTTTTGTTGACAAACATTTTAAGGTTTACCTAAATTTTTAGTAAATTTATTTATTATTTATAAGCTCGCAGGATCCACCTGCGTCCTCAATTTTTTGTTTTGCAACTTTTGTAAATGCATGGGCTTGGACTTTTAGCTTTACATTAATTTTTCCATTACCAAGGATTTTTAAAGGAAATTTGGGCTTGAAGATCAATCCTTTCTTAACTAGTGAGTCAAGGTTAACTGTATCGTTATCTTTGAAATCATTTAATTTTTCTAAATTTATTATGGAAAAGTTCTTTTGATTAATTATTTCAAAGTGCTTTAATTTGGGAACTCTTCTATATAAAGGCATTTGGCCACCTTCAAAACCTGGACGTGTAGGTCTTCCAGAACGTGACTTTTGTCCTCTCATTCCAAAACCACATGATGCACCCTGACCGGCTGCAATTCCTCTACCCTTTCTTAGTTTTTTCTTTCTCGAGCCAGAGTTTGATTTAAGTGAATTTAATGTTGAAGTCATAATTTTAAGAATAGAGCTGTTCAAGTGAGATGCCTCTCTCCCTAGAGGCAGATTTGTGTGTTCTTAATTGAGAAAGAGCTACCATAGCAGCTCTAGCGTTATTCAAAGGTGTTTTACTACCCAATCTTTTTGCTAAAACATTTTTTATGCCGGCTAATTCTAAAACCGTTCTTATTGAACCACCAGCAATTACTCCTGTACCTGGGGCAGCTGGTCTAATTAGAACATTAGCAGCACCATCTCGACCTAAAGATAAAGTCGGTATTGAATTATTTGGGGTTAAGGGAACCCTTACAAGATTCTTTTTACCATCTGAAACTCCCTTTCTCACCGCACCAATAACATCCCCTGCTTTACCAACTCCAACTCCAACTTGACCTTTTTCGTTACCTACTACAACAATTGCTCTAAAACTCATTTTTTTTCCACCCTTAACAGTCTTAGAAACGCGTCGAATTTGAACAACTCTTTCTTGCCAATCAGAATCTCTCTCTAGATTTTTTGAATCACCTCTTCTATTTCTTTTTCGATCATTACGATTATTCTTTTTTTGTTCTACCGGCGTAGCTGCAGGAACATTATCGTTCTTGGATTGAATTTCTTGTTTTGTTGGAGTGTCAGTCATAGTAAAAAATTAAAAGTTAGAATTCTAGGCCGGCTTCACGAGCAGCATCTGCAAGTGCCTTTACTCTACCGTGATATAAATTACCTCCACGGTCAAAAATGACTTGCTTAATACCTTTTTTTATCGCTCTCTTTGCTAATAATTTTCCAACAATGGAAGAAGAATTACAATCAGAAGATAATTTCTCAGATTTTTCTCTTAATTCCTTATCAACAGTTGAAGCTGAGCAAATAGTTGTTTGAGCGCTATCATCTATAACCTGAGCATAAATATGGTTATTAGAGCGAAAAACAGACAATCTTGGACGAGTTGCATCTCCAATTAAGAATCTCCTTAATCTTTTATGTCTTTTTTGGGTTTGTAATTTCCTGGAAAGTTTGGTCATTTTTTTAATTGGAATTATTTTTTGCCAGATTTACCAGCTTTTCTGAGAATTCTCTCATCATGATATTTAATTCCTTTACCTTTATATGGCTCTGGAGGTCTAATTGATCTGATTTTTGCTGCTTCATTGCCAACAATTTCCTTATCAATTCCAGATACGGTAACGTTTGTATTACTCTCAACTTTGTATGTTATACCATCAGGGGGGGTCATTTCTACAGGATGACTATATCCTGCACTTACAACTAGATTTTTACCTTTTACTTGTGCTCTTGATCCAACGCCTACAATTTCTAGTTTCTTTGAAAAACCTTGAGTAACCCCTTCAACCATATTTGCAATTAAAGCTCTACATAAACCATGTCTCTGCCTTGAATGTATTTTGGTTGTGGTAGGACTTACGACAACAGTATTATCTTTCTTATCAAAACTAACTCCCTCTGGCATCTCACGTTTTAACTCACCCTTTGGACCCTTAACTGTAACTGTTAATCCATCAAAATCAACTGTAACTTTCTCTGGAATAAGTACTGGTGTTTTTCCGATTCTTGACATGATTAATTCTCCTTAGTAAACATAGCAGAGGACTTCACCGCCAATGCCTTGCTTCCTGGCATCGCGATCACTCATGACGCCTTTAGAAGTTGATATTATAGCAACTCCAAGACCTCCAAGAACTTTTGGTAAACCTCTAGTATTTTTATAAATTCTTAAACCAGGTTTACTAACTCTTTGCATAGATCGAATAGTAGGAAATTTGTTTTTACCACTATATTTGAGGCCGAGTATAATTTGTGATTTATAACCTTCACCTTCCTCATTAATATCAGAAATGAACCCCTCTTTTTGGAGCACTTTAGCGATACTTAAGGACATTTTTGAACCTGGGATAGTTGTGGTTGTATGCTTTTTTTGACTCGCATTTCTAATTCGAGTTAGCATATCTGAAATAGGATCGTGATTTGACATAGTTTTAAGTTAATTCTTACTAAAAGGCATTCCTAACTCCTGCAAAAGAGCTTTACCTTCTTGATCTGATTTTGCACTAGTGACAATAGTTATATCCATACCTCTTATTGAATCTATTTTATCAAAAGAGATTTCAGGAAAAATCAATTGCTCTTTCACGCCAACGGTGTAATTCCCTCTCCCGTCAAAACTTTTTGGATTAACTCCTCTAAAGTCTCTTATTCTTGGTAAAGCTAGATTTATAAATCTCTCCAAAAAGGAATACATCCTGTCTCCTCTCAAAGTTACAGTACAACCTATAGGCATGCCCTCACGAATTTTAAAACCCGCGATAGCTTTTTTGGCCCTAGTTACTAAGGCCTTTTGTCCTGTAATTGTTGCCATTTCATTTAAAGAGGCTTCTAGAGCTTTCGAGTTTGAAGCTGCCTCACCAAGACCTCTGTTAACGTTGACTTTGACAACTTTAGGTACTTGATGAATATTTTTTAGACCAAGGTCTTTTAAAAGTTTTGGTCTAATTGATTCTTTGTAGCGATTTTTTAGAGTCATAATTTTTTGTTAATTCTGGTCTTTGTCAGAATTGATAAATTAGAAAAAGTTGAAATCTAGTTTCTGATGAAAAATTAATCAATTACTTCACCAGTTTTCTTCAATCTTCTTTTCTTAACCCCCTCTTTATCAATAAAGTATTCAATCTTACTTGTGAGATTTTTATCCTTTGAAAAGAACATTACATTTGATGCATGTAAAGATGCTTCTTCCGTAAGTATTCTTCCAGTTTCTCCTTCCTGAGTTGGTTTTACGTGTTTAGTCCTTAGGTTAATTCCTTTAACTACAACTCTATTTTCAAGGGGGATAGTTTTTATAACCTCACCAGTTTTACCTTTGTCCTTGCCGTTAATTACTTTTACCAAATCTCCAGTTTTGATTCTCATTTTTATTCTCTGGAAATTTTTCTTTTGTTTTAATGAATCCAACATTTAAATCACCTCCGGAGCAAGAGAAACAATCTTTGTATAATTTTTATCTCGCAGTTCTCTGGCTACAGGACCAAAGACTCTAGTACCTTTTGGATTTTTATCTTCATTAATCAATACTGCCGCATTGTCATCAAATCTAATTGAATTACCAGTATTTCTTCTTAATGTTGCTTTAGTTCTTACGATAACAGCTTTAACAACTTCAGATTTCTTAACTCCCATATTAGGTAGAGCATCTTTTACAGTTGCTACGATTACATCCCCAACATGTGCATACCTTCTATTAGAGCCCAAAACTCTAATACATTGGAGTCTTTTCGCTCCGCTATTATCAGCAACTGTTAAATAAGTTTCTTGTTGAATCATTTTTTAACCTCCTTAGCCTGACTTGTTTTATTGAGAATTTCTTCTATTGCCCATCTTTTATGAGCGCTAAGCGGTCTAGTTTCTCTAATTTTAACTCGATCACCTAAGACACAAATATTTTCGGGGTCATGAGCCTTGTATCTCGTAGTTCTACTTACAATTTTTTTATAAGTGGGGTGTGGATATCTGTTAATAACAGCAACAACAACTGTTTTATCCATTTTGTCGCTGACAACAGTACCAATTCTTTCTTTAAGTGCCATAACTAATAATTAATCAGGAGTAGTTTTAGAAGCAGATTGACTTTTACTGAGAGTTAGTAATTGCGCAACTTGTTTCTTGATAATTTTAAATTTATGAGTTTCATTGAGCTGTCTAGTAGCTTGCTTGAATCTCAAATCAAAAAGATCTTTTCGTAATTGGTCAATCTTTTCATTAATTTGATCAGAATTTAATTTTTTAAATTCTTTAAGAGACTCTGAGTTTTTCATTGTTTAACCTCCCCTTGAGATTTTTTACTATTTTTTGTATTTTCTTGGGAGGAATCTTCTAGATTTTTATCAATGGAGATAAATTTAGTTTTTACAGGAAGTTTGTATTGAGCAAGACGCATAGCTTCTTTTGCAATTTCCTCAGTGATATCCTCACCACCCATTTCAAAAAGTATTCTTCCAGGTTTCACAACTGCGACCCAAAACTCTGGATTACCTTTACCAGAACCCATTCTGGTTTCAGCAGGTCTCATTGTTACAGGTTTATCAGGAAATATTCTTATCCAGATTTGACCACCACGTTTGATATATCTTGTCATAGCTCTTCTACTTGCTTCAATCTGACGTGCAGTTACCCAGCCACAGTCTTGAGCTTGGAGAGCAAATTGACCGAATGCAATAGTATTACCTTTTGAGGCTACGCCTCTCATTCTGCCTCTGTGTTGTTTACGGAATTTAGTACGTTTTGGACTAAGCATTGTTATACCTCCTATGAATTCTCATTTGAACGATCCTCAAATTCCTGAGGTCTTCTACTAGCTTTCCTCTTAGGGCTCGCACCCACAGGGATAGTTTGTTCTTCTTTAGGAAGAACTTCACCTTTGAAAACCCAAACTTTAATGCCTAGAACACCGTAAGTTGTATTAGCTTCACGTGTTGCATAGTCAATTTCAGCTCTCAAAGTATGTAATGGTACTCTACCTTCTCTAGTCCATTCAGTTCTAGCTATTTCAGCACCATTCAACCTTCCCCCTACTTGAATTTTAAGACCTAAGACTCCAGCCCTTTGAGCCCTTTGTAAGGCCATCCTTATAGTTCTTCTAAATGCAACTCTTTTTTCTAGTTGTTGCGCAATATATTCAGCTAGTAAAAAAGCATCTGCATCTACTCGTTCAACTTCAACAACGTTTATTCTGACTTGCCTTGTTCTATCACCTATAGTTTTTTGAATGCCAGATCTTAATTCTTCAATACCACTTCCTTGCCTTCCAACTATAACTCCTGGTCTTGCTGTTTTTAATTCAAGTTCCAGTTGGTCAGCTTTTCTAGCTATTAAAACATCGCTAATTCCCGCTGCTCCATATTTTTTCTGTATGAAAGTACGAATTTTAAAATCTTCTTGGAGAAGAATTGGATATGTTTTAGAAGTAGCAAACCACTTAGAGCGATGCTCTTGTGTAATTCCTAATCTTAGTCCAGAAGGATGTATTTTATGTCCCATTAGTTTTGTACCTCCGCATTAGTTTGAGTTGGAGCAGATTCAACAGAAATACTGATGTGGCAACTCTGTTTTTTAATTGAAAAAGCTCGACCTTGAGCCCTGGGCCTATACCTTTTCATTACAGGCCCACTATTAGCCCATGCAGAGGAAATAACTAAGGTAGAAGGATCCATCCCAAGGTTATGTTCTGCATTGGCAACAGCAGATCTTAGAACTTTAGTGATGGGGTCTGTAGATCTGTAAGGCATAAATTCCAACATAATCAATGCATCTCTGTAAGACCTACCCCTTATCTGATCCAAAACTCTTCTCACTTTAGAGGCTGATCCGCGAACGTAATTTCCATGAGCAATAGCTGTTTTTGTTGTTTCAGGTGTTTTTGTCATGATTTTGCTCCTTTTTTATCTCTTATATGACCTCGGTAAGTGCGTGTTGGAGCAAATTCACCAAGTTTATGACCAATCATTTGTTCAGTAATAAATACTGGAATGTGAGTCTTGCCATTATGTACGGCGATTGTGTGACCAATCATTAAAGGTAAAATCGTAGAGGCTCTCGACCAAGTTTTGATAACAGACTTGTCATTATCAGTATTTTGTTTTTCTACCTTCTTGAGCAGGCTATCTGCTATAAAAGGTCCTTTTTTTAGTGAACGTCCCATAATTATGTAATAGAAATTGAAATAATAAATGAAGTAATCAAGAGTCTCTTCCTCCTCTACTCCTCTTAGAAACGCGACGGCGTCTTCGAACAACTAATTTATTACTTGGTTTGTTCTTTTTACGAGTCTTTAATCCAAGAGCTGGTTTACCCCATGGAGTAACTGGTCCTGCTCTACCAATTGGTGCTTTTCCCTCTCCTCCTCCATGTGGATGATCACATGGGTTCATTACACTACCTCTTACTTGAGGCCTTCTTCCAAGCCATCTTCTTCTACCGGCTTTACCTAAGCTAGTATTTCTTATTTCAGAATTACCAACTTCACCAAGAGTTGCGTAGCATTCTTTTCTTACAAGTCTTACCTCGGTAGATGGGAGTTTTAAAGCAACATAATCTCCCTCTTTTGCCATAACTTGAGCACTAGCTCCTGCGGATCTAACCATCTGAGCACCCCTACCTGCATATAACTCAACACAATGAACACTAGATCCTAATGGCATAACAGAAAGTGGCATTGCATTACCATCTTCAATTGGAACACTTTCTCCAGATATGACATTTTGTCCAACTTTTACTCCTGCTGGAGCGATAATATATCTTTTTTCACCATCTTCGTAGAATAAAAGTGCCAACCTTGCATTTCTATGAGGATCGTAGTGGATAGCTGCAACTTTAGCGTTAATGTTTCTTTTATCTCTTCTAAAGTCAACTAATCTATATTGCCTTTTGTGACCACCTCCACGATGGCGACAAGTGATAACTCCACGATTATTCCTACCTTTAACTCTATGTTTTGAGACTATTAATGATCTTTCAGGTTTTGAACTTGTTATTTCACTAAAGTCAGTAACTACTCTCTGCCTAGTACCAGGTGTATAAGGTTTAAATTTACGGATTGCCATGATTAAAACTCCTTAAGATTCTGGAAATAGTTGAATTTTGTCTCCTTCAGCAAGGCGCACAATTGCTTTCTTGACCTGAGAACGTTTACCGGAAAATTTCCCGACTCTTCTAGTTCTCCTAGGAGGATTCATAGTGTTAACTCCTATGACTTTAACACTGAATAAGGCTTCAACAGCTGCCTTTATTTGTGGTTTTGCCGCTCTGTGATCTACTTCAAAAGTATATTGGTTAAGATCTAGCGCATTTGTAGCTTTCTCAGTAATAACTGGCTTTCTTATTACATCGGCTAAACGAGAATCTAATAATTTACTCATGATGCATAAACCTCCTGAATTTTATCTATCGCTGATTGCCCTATGACCAATTTATTAGCATTGAGAATATCAAATACATTTAATTGATCGGCGGCAATTAATTTTACTTTTTCAATATTATTGATGGATTTTTTTATAACATCGGACGGACTATCAAGAATAACCAAAACTTTTTCAGTTTTTTGTATACCTAATCGAGCAAGGCCATTGATGATATCACTTGTTTTAGGCTGCTTTAAAGTAGATCCAAAATCTTCAACGGCCTTCATATCAGATACTCTAGACATAAGTGCTGTTCTTAGAGCTAACCTACGTTCCTTACGATTCATATCAAGATTGTAAGAACGTGGCTTCGGTCCAAAAATAATTCCACCACCAGGTCTTAAGGGTGTCCTTATTGATCCTTGACGAGCTCTTCCTGTACCTTTCTGTTTATAGGGCTTTCTACCGCCCCCACGCACTTCAGATCTTGTCAACGTTGATGCTGTCCCCTGTCTTTTATTTGCTAGCTGCCTAAGGACTGCTCTATGTATTAAGTCTGCCGAAGAAGTTTCTTTAGCAACTGCTAAATCAAGAGAAACTTTGCCGGATTTTTTACCATCCCACTTAAGAGTTTCAAGTGTTGTCATGAGTTTTCACCTCCTTTTTTGCCTACAACATTATTTGGCTTAATGTTTATTATTGAGCCTGGCTTACCTGGGACAGAACCCTTTACTACAAGCAAATTTTTCTGATCATCAATTTTTAGAACTAACAAACCTTTAGTAGTAATCTGTTTTCCTCCATATCTTCCTGCCATTCTTTTTCCAGGATAAATTCTGCCTGGGGTTGTTCCTGCACCTGTTGATCCAGGTGCTCTATGATTTTTTGAACCATGACTCATAGGACCTCTACTAAAACCATGTCTTTTCTGGTAACCAGCAAAACCTCTACCCATAGATTTGCCACTGATATCAACTTTTTGACCAACTTCAAAGTTTTTTACAGTTATTTGATTTCCGATTTCATAAGATGAAGTTTCTTCAACCCTATATTCTTTCAAATGCTTTAAGAGTTCTTCACCTGATTTCAACAAATGTCCCTTTTCAGGCTTACTTATATGCTTATCTTTGGACAAGCCATAACCTATTTGAACGGCAGTATAACCATCCAAAGCGGTTGTTTTCAATTGAGTGACACGGCAAGGACCAGCCTCAATAAGAGTAACTGGAACCGAATTACCTTTGTCGTCGAAAAGTTGGGACATGCCCAATTTCTTTCCTAAAATACCTATAGACATAAGACTAAATTAGGCTAGCTCGTAATGATTTTTAGATTATCTAAAACCTTCAGTTATTAAGGTGAAGTTAATAAAAAAACAATTAATAAGGTTGAGACTTATCTGAAAATCTAGATAGTTTCTCTTGGGATAAACCCACCTGTGTTTTTTAACGAAACGCTAAAAAATGTGAAATTTTACAGCGGCTCGGCTAGCTTGCGAGCTTAAAAATTCACTGAGTTACAATTGTACATCATCAAGTACCATAAAATAAAATAAAATAGAACTAAAGGAAATTTTTATGCCATTACTTCTCACAGGGAAAAAGTTTCATAACGATTTAAAAACTAACAAATGTCTTGCAATTTTTGCTCCTCTTGAAGGTGGTTATGAAACTCGTCTTTTGAGGAGAATGAGGGCCAAGGGCTTTAAAACTTTTATAACCTCAGCAAGAGGGCTTGGAGATCCAGAAGTCTTCTTGCTCAAATTGCATGGCGTTAGACCACCGCACCTTGGCCATCAAAGCGTAGGAAGAAATGGAGCACTCGGGGAAGTTCAACAAGTTATTCCACAAGCTTCTGAGCTATTTAATGAAAATGATAAAAATAAATTACTTTGGTTATTAGAAGGTCAAGTATTATCTCAATCTGAATTAGAGAGCTTAATAGAGATTTGCACTAACGATAATAAACTAACGATAGTTGTTGAAATGGGGGGTTCAAGAAAACTTGAATGGAAGCCATTAAGTAATTATATTTTAGATGAATTTGAAAGTTAAATTGTTTGATTAGAACCAAGAATAAAAAAGATAAATGGATTAAATTAATTTGTGGTGCCAGTAATGAAGATATTCTTGCCATAGAAGATTTATGTGCGATTTATACTGCTGCTGGTGTCGACTACATAGATGTTGCCGCAGAAGAATCTATAACCCATGCAGCAAAAAAAGGAATCAAGTGGGCAAAAAAAGTCTTTAATAACTCTCCTGGTTTAATGATAAGCATTAGTGATGGAAATGATATCCACTTTCGTAAAGCAAAATTTGACCCATCAAAATGTCCCACTAATTGTCCAAGACCGTGCGAAAAAGTATGCCCCACATTTGCCATTGATAATTCTGGGATCAAAAAGAGTAAATGTTATGGATGTGGAAGATGTTTGAATAGCTGTCCCTTAAATCTAATTAGTGAATATGAATATAATTTGACGAAAAACGATTTAGCATCAACAATTCAAAAAATAAAGCCTAATGCAGTAGAAATTCATACAGAAATCAATCGCATAGATTCTTTTACAAAAGTAGTCAGTAGCATTAAAAGTTCTGGAATGAAATTAGACAAGATATCTATCAGTTGTGGATTAAATCAATCTTTCAAAAAATCACAAGAGCCCGAAGATCTTTTGAAAGCTCTTTGGGAAAGATATGAAATTCTTAAAAAACTTGATATTCCCCTTATTTGGCAGCTAGATGGAAGACCAATGTCTGGAGATCTTGCTCCTACAACAAGTAGAGATGCTGTAAAGTTATTTGAAACAATCGGTTCAGACCTTCCACCAGGATTAGTTCAATTAGCAGGAGGAACAAATGAAAAAACTCATGAATTTTTGAATTCAAACAATCTCCCAGACGGAATAGCATTTGGAAGTGCTGCAAGAAAAATTATGCAGCCCCTTATTGAATTTGCTCAGAAAAATAACAAAAAACTCTATGAATATCCTGAAAGAATGGCTTTAGCGATCAAAAAAGCTCAGAAATTTCTAGAGCCATGGAAATCGAGCTCATTCAAATAATATTTTTCAAAACTAGAGCTATGTTTATAAAAACTTTGTATTTTTTGGATAGAAAAAAATCTTTTCATGTATTAAAATAAAAATTCAATGGGCCGTCGCCAAGTGGTAAGGCATCGGGTTTTGGTCTCGACATTCCTAGGTTCGAATCCTAGCGGCCCAGTTCTAATATTTAATTAGTGTCTTCTCAAAAAATATTTCTATTTGATTTCGATGGAGTAATAGTCGATGGAATGCAAGAATATTGGAATAGTTCCTTGCTTGCCTGTGAAAGGTATTTAAATTCACCCTACATTTCTGTTAATCAAAAACTTTATAAAAAAGTACCAAATTCATTCAAAGAAATTAGGCCCTGGGTTAAATATGGTTGGGAAATGATTCTAATCGTTCACGAAATTATCAAAACAGAAAATCCATTAAAAAATGATAATAAAGATGATTTCATTAATAATTATCATCATAATTGCCAGAAGATATTAAATCAAAATTACTGGATTGCTGAAGATTTACAAAAAATGTTAGATGAGTCTCGCAAGTACCAAATTGATAAAGATTTTAAATCATGGGTAAATTTACATAATCCTTTTTTTGAAATTATAAATTTTATGAAAGAATTGAGGAAAAGAGAAATAAAAACTGGAGTTATAACAACTAAAGGTAAAATATTTGCAGAAAAAATTCTGAAACAATTAAATATTTTTCCAGAATTTATTTTTGGTTATGAATCCGGAACAAAAATCAAAATAGCTGAAAAGCTTACACAAACTTACGAAATTTTAGGCTTTATAGAAGATAGAAAAAAAACTCTAATAGATATTAAACAAAATTTAGAAACTTCTCACATTCCATGCTTCCTAGCTGATTGGGGATATTTAAAAAGATCAGATAGATATGCTTTAAGTAATGAAATTAAATTATTAAAATTAGGCAACCTTGAAGAATTAGTTGCAATTTAATGATAATCAGCTAGAGTACAGATGTACTATAGTTTGTATTTATGAAGTTTGGTTTAAATAAAAATTTCCAAATTTAGAATAATTACAAGAACTTTAACCGATAAATCAAACAATGAGCCTTGAAGAAAAGAAAAAAACTGAATCAAAAGAAAAAGACAAGGCATTAAGTCTTGTCTTAGGTCAAATAGAAAGAAATTTTGGACGAGGATCAATAATGAGACTTGGTGACGCCTCAAGAATGAAAGTAGAAACAATATCTACTGGAGCGCTCACCTTAGACTTAGCATTAGGAGGAGGCTATCCAAAAGGCAGAGTAGTAGAAGTTTACGGACCAGAAAGTTCAGGAAAAACTACATTAACGCTTCACGCGATTGCGGAAGTCCAAAAGAATGGAGGAGTAGCTGCATTTGTAGATGCTGAGCATGCACTCGATCCAGTTTATGCAGCCTCTTTGGGAGTTGATGTTGAAAATTTGTTAGTTTCACAACCAGATACTGGTGAAATGGCTCTGGAAATAGTTGACCAACTTATAAGATCGAGTGCAGTAGATCTTGTAGTTGTTGACTCGGTCGCAGCACTAACCCCAAGAGCCGAGATAGAAGGAGAGATGGGAGATCACGTAATTGGGAGCCAAGCAAGGCTAATGAGCCAAGCAATGAGGAAAATAACAGGAAATATTGGCAAATCTGGATGCACGGTAATATTCCTGAATCAATTACGCTTAAAAATTGGCGTTACATACGGCAATCCAGAAACAACCACAGGAGGTAATGCATTAAAATTTTACGCCTCAGTGAGACTTGATATCAGAAGAATTCAAACTCTTAAAAGAGGTACTGAAGAGTATGGCATAAGAGCAAAAGTGAAAGTAGCAAAAAACAAAGTTGCACCACCATTTAGAATTGCAGAGTTTGATATTCTCTTCGGAAAAGGTATTAGTACAACAGGATGTTTATTAGATTTAGCAGAAGAGACAAATATTATAATAAGGAGAGGTGCTTGGTATAGTTATGAAGGAGAAAATATTGGACAAGGAAGAGATAATACAATTATTTGGCTTGATCAAAACTTAGAAATCAGGAATAAAGTAGAATCTATGGTTAAAGATAAATTAACAGAAGGAACTGAAGTCAGTTCTAATTCAATGAAAGCATTGAATAGCAATCCTGCTAATACAATCGCTGTTAATGATATAAAAACAGTAGCTTAGATTATAAAGAATCAGCTAAAGTCCACCACCCAGCAGAAGGGCCTATAAATCTCACTACAATCCATAAGATTACTAACCCTCCGATTCCAAACCAACTGGCCTTAATACTTAATTTAATTAGGTTATCTCTTTGATTGATTGTAAAGGGTAGCCATTCAAATAATCTTGGAGACTCATCGATTTTAGTTTTAGTATTATTTTTTTTTGGGGGTAAACCAAGTGTTTTACGTCTTTTTGCTTCTCCCATATTTCTTTAGTTATTTACAAAATCATAACCTAATCAAAAGGTAATATATAGTTTATTTGTTTTGAGGGTTGAATGTTTTGCAAAAGTAATCTTCCCCAGTTTCTTTTATTTGCTCTTCCATCTAAGATTATTAATTTACCTGAATTTCTTCTTAAAGGAGAAATAGATCTTTCAAGTTTTGTTCTAGCTTGAGGAAGAAAAAAGTCTCTAAACCAATCTTGAGAAAGCTTCTTTTTATGAGAGACTGTAATTGCATTAATAGGTTCTGACATATTCGGAATCGGAAGTAAAGGAATGATAATTTGCTCTGGAATTTGAATTAAATAAGAATTAATAATCCACCAGTCAAAACTAGAGCAAAGGATTTCATTATTACCAGAGGGAATTGTCTCTAGCAATACTCTCTTCCCGAACTTAGAAGCTAATTCTGTAGCAAGGTTAGTTTTTAAATCAATATCATCAGACAAAACTAAAGTTAAACCCTTTCTAAAAAGTATTAACTTTTTGCATTTATCCAAGATTGAATTAATAAAAAGAGGATTATTAGGAAGTAATTGTTTAGAGGGTATATATAATGAAATCTTTTTTTCTTCAAAATTACTTTTAAAATTAATAACCAAGTCAATATCTAAACTGTGCTTTTTAAAATACATTTGGAAAAAATTATCTTTTCTCAATGCTGATAAAAAAACAAATTTATTATTTGAAAAAAATTGCTTAATTTGAGAAAGTTCATCTATTGGCTGCAAATACAAATTCCAATCTAAATTTATATCGTTTAACTTTACCCAGCATGCCCAGCCTTGTGATAATGCTTTGTTAATGCTTAAAAATTTATCAGAAAAAAAAGAATTTTCATAAAAAAAGTTTGAAAAGAAACTAATTTCTTTTTCATCTAAATTAATATAGCTATTTCCTAAGACCTTTCTCATGAAGAACTGTTTCCTCAAAGAATCATAAACTTTTATAAATTTTTGATTGATTAATTCAAATTCTTTAAGATTGTTT
>QCIV01000009.1 GCA_003216455.1 Prochlorococcus sp. AG-402-N17
GAAGGAATTTTAATAGTTTTTTAAATAATAAGAAACCTTTTTCAATTCTTTTTTGACCTAAAATTGAAAGTAAAATTACTAAAATTATGAATATTTCAGGTGAATTTAAACCTAATAGTTTCATAAAATTTCATATTCTATCTATATTTTAGTACATGCTAAAAATTTAATCTAATTATTCTCAAAAGTTGGTAAATAGAGTTCTCTATTTGATGCAATTAAACCCTCTTCTTTAAAAAAAATCTCTAGGTCTTTTAGATCACTTATATCTACAAATTCACCACAATTATCTAATATATTATTGTGGGTGAAATTCCATAAATTATCCAAATATTCGTCATCGTCTGGAAATGCTACAAATTTTAAATATGTATTATTCAAAGCATATTCACTAGCAAAATCAGAATCTAATCCTTCCCTCTTAGCATCACAAAAAACTTTAGCAAATCTTTTGCCCACTGAAGTTTGAGCACTTGATAAATCTAAATTACCTTGAATAGCTTTTACATTTATTGGTGCTATAAAAATAATTATTGGGAGAAAAATAGATACTAATATAAACAAAAAAATTCCCTTTTTTAAATTTTAACTCAACATAAACTAGCAAAAAAATTAATCAATTAGGCCTATTTAAGTAAAAGCACTTATTATAAATTAAGAAATAAATAGAAAACATAAAATCAGCTCCATATCTGAATTTATAATAAAGAAAAATTAAATAAATTTAAAATTATATGTCTTCAAATATAAAGCTAAAAGGAAGGGGAGTTAACAGGATAATTACGAGTAAGGTCATGCTATCGCCATTAGCAGGAGTTACAGATAACATTTTTAGGCGACTTGTACGTAAATGGGCTCCAAACTCTTTACTTTTTACAGAAATGATAAATGCAACAAGTCTTAAAAAAGGATTTGGAACACATAAAATCAATCAAATAGATTTAGAAGAAGGTCCAATTGGAGTACAAATATTTGATAACAGGCCATATGCTGTTTCTGAAGCCGCTAAACAAGCTGAGGAATCTGGAGCATTCTTAATTGATATAAATATGGGATGTCCAGTAAAAAAAATTGCAAAGAAAGGTGGAGGTAGTGCCTTAATTAAAGACCGAAAACTTGCTATAGAATTAGTCAAAAATGTTGTAAAAGCTGTTAGGGTTCCAGTAACAGTAAAAACACGACTCGGATGGAATAGTAAAGAAGAAAATATAGAGGATTTCTTATTTAAACTTCAAGATGCGGGAGCAACGATGATCACACTTCATGGAAGAACTAGAAAACAGGGATTTTCAGGCAAGTCAGATTGGGAAATGATCGGGAGACTTAAAAAGTTGTTGGAAATTCCAGTAATTGCTAATGGAGATATCAAAAATCCAGATGACGCTCTTAATTGTTTAAAAAAAACAAATGCTGATGGTGTAATGATTGGACGAGGAATTTTAGGATCCCCATGGAAAATAGGAGAAATAGATTATGCCATTAGAGAAAATAAAAATTTTAAAGAACCAAACACAGAAGAAAAACTATATTTAATTATTGAGCATCTTGATGAATTAATAAAAGAAAAAGGAGATCACGGCTTGCTAATTGCAAGGAAACATATCTCATGGACATGTAAAGACTTTAAAGGAGCATCAAATTTGAGAAATAACTTGGTTAGAGCTTCTGATAAAAATGAAGTTAAAAATTTAATAATTAAAATGATTAAAACTTTGAATAATGAAAAAAGTACATTAGCTTAAAACAAATTTATTTTTTAAATGAAAATTATTAGTAAAGAAACAAGTAAAAGAGTTTGTGATCATATGAACAAAGATCACATTGATTCGGTTTATAAATATCTTATTCATTATGGAAAGATATCAAAATTTGAGAATGCTTATATGGAAGAAATTAATAACAGTTATATAAAAATCAATTATGATGGCCAGTCAGCAATTATCAATTTTAAAAATGAAATATCTGAAGAAGAAATTCATTCAACTTTAGTATCAATGATTAAAGAGATTAAATAATAAATATATTTATATAAAAAAATCTAATTTTTATTTTCATAGTAATCAGTTATCTTTTTACATTCTTCAAATGAAAGCATACTTAATCTAGATGTGGCATTTATTTTTAGAATTGCACATACAGCTAATAAGTCAGAGCTATCAAGATTAAGTGCTTCAGAAAGCTCTAGAACCCTAAGACCTTTCATTAGTATTAAAAATAATCTTTTTCTAAATTATCAAGAACCTTGAAATCAATGGGCTGCATTTTTCCCTAAACCTGCAACGAATGGAAAAGTTTGTTCATCACCAAAAATATCTTCTGCTGAAGAATTAGAAATATTAGTTTTTTTATTATCAGGCTTAATTTCTTCAATTTCATTAGAAATATTCTCTTTAATGTTATTTTCAATTTCTTTTGCTAATAAATTATTCGTATTAGAAAATATTGAAAAAGCTAAAAAACATAAAAACAAAATAATTCTTTTCATAAAAAAAATTTATCTAATACTATTGTCATATGCCAATAAAGTTATTTAGAAAAACTAGATAATATTAAAACAAATCTAAATAAATCAAAATAAAAAAATATTCATCTTCCCAACTTATTTCTATTTTTAAATCTAATTAAAAAATAAATACCTAGTAACAAAAGAATTGCCAAAGAGTACTGATTAAGAAAAACATAAACTATATAGACGAGAAATGGGAATAAGCACCCCCTCTTGAAATTTAATTTCTGTTCCTTTGACATATTTTTCCAATTTAAATATTCCTCCCATTGAAAAATCTTCTTCATTTTTCTACTTCTATTTTTACGATTAAACATAACTTTATAAATATAGTTTTGATGATTCTTATGTTAATAAACTAAATTAATCTACAATATCAAAATAAGTTTTTTTAAATTGAGTAAAAATATTTTTTAAATAAAAGATGAACTCAAAACCAGTTTGGAAAATAGAAAAAATTGTTTTACCTCAACATGCAGATCATGCAGGCGTAATGTGGCACGGTAAATATTTTAATTGGCTTGAAGAAAGCCGAATAAATGCACTTTCAGAAGTAGGTATAAGTTATTTCGAACTAACTAAAAATGGCTTAGATTTACCTTTAATCAATACTTCAATAAAATATAAATCTCCTTTATTTCTTGGTGAAAAAATAAAAATTGAGAGCGAATTTAATATTGATAAAAGTCCTAGAATTAATGTAATTTCAAAATTTCTTAACAACAAAAATGAAATCTTAACGATTGCTGAAGTCAATTTAGTCTTAATAAATAAACTGAATTTTTCTATAATAAGAAAAAGACCAGATTTCCTATCGGAAGCTTTTAGGAAATTAAACGGTTAAAATTATAATCCGCCAATTGAACGATTTATTAAATTATTAATTATGAATATTTTTCAAGTTATTGACTCTTACCAATATGAAATGGAGTCAAGATATCAAGAAAAATCAATGCTTACAAATCTTTTTACAGAGCACAAATTCATAGGATGGTTAGGGTTGTTTATAGTATTTTTCTCTATCTTCGCGATTTTGGTTTTTCAATTTCTTGAGTGGGAAAGTAATGACAATAATAAAATTTAAGAAGATTTAATGCTTATAATTAAATTGAATGATTTAAAAAATGGCTATCTACTTAAAAATAACTAACCCTACAGAGGTTGTAAAAAAAAAGACCTCAAAATGGCTTTCAGATATTACACCTGAAAGGATTGATAGGAAATTAGTCGAGGATGAAGTAATAAAAGGCATTATCGAGCAATTAAAATTAGAAGGTATAAAAGGAGAAATTTCAGCAATTAATGGGTTTGAAGTAAATGAATCTTCAGTAATAACAAAAAATAATTTTGTTATTAGAAAAACAAAAATTTTTTAGATCGAAATTAAAAATCATTAATGAAAATTTTTACTTTAAGTATTTTTATCATTTTTTAATTTTTATATTCCTAAGGAATTATCAAATTAAAAAGAAAAAGTTAGTTTTAAATAATGCTTTAAATTCCAATCTTTTTATTCAAACAATTAATAATTTAATAGAAGAAAACAAATACAATTTATTAGAGGAAAGGATTAGATTAAGGAGAAATAGACTCTTATGGTAACGAGGATTATAAATGATGGATTAGCAATCCACTACTTGATTAAAAAGCTATAGAGAAAAATATATTAAATGGATCTAAGCGATTTAAAGAGGGAATTCCATACTTTTGGGAAAAAGTAATTTTAAAAAAATCTGGAAGTATGGAATTATTTTTCCAAAAGTGGAGATCGTATTGTAATGAAAATCCTAGAATTGATGATGAGATAATTGGATGTATTAGAAAGGTCGAGGCTGAAGATTGATTTGTATTCATAGCAAGTCAAATAGAGAATTCATGCTTAAACCTAATAGAAAAAAACTACTCAGATAAAAACAAGGAAAACTACAAAAAAGGTATTAGATTTGAAAATCATTGTATAGAAATTCTCAAAAAAAATGGCTGGGAAGTAAAAGACCCCTATTGCAGGAGATCAAGGGGTTGAATTAATTGCATCAATAAATGATTTAAGAATATGTATTCAATGCAAAGATCATGAAAAAGCTATTGGAAATAAAGCAGTTCAGGAAATTAAAGCTGGTAAATTATTTTGGAAAGGTACACATGCAATAATAGTTTCAAAATCTGGCTTTACAAAGTCTGCTCATCAACTAACAAAATTAAATAAAGTCGAACTAATCAATGAATATCAATTAAAAGATTTAGAAAAGTTTATTGTTTGAATAGTTTATATCAATTTTGTTAAACCCTCTTTATATAGCAAAAGTGTTGTAAAAATTCCTGAGGCCCACATTAAACCTCTAGCTGTTGGAATATTAAATACATAAGCACCTATATATAAAAAACGAAAAATAGGATGAATCAATGCTGCAGTTATTGCAATATTAGAGTCAGTTAAAGTAATCAAACAAAGAAGACATGCGGGTGCATGTAGGGAAATACTTTCCCAACAATTTTGATGACACCAAACTGCTCTTTTACCAAAAGAAGGTAATCCATCGAACAAAGCCCTTGGAGCAGACATATTTTCAACCGAATATCCGGCTTTAACTCTCCCTATAGTTAATGGAATAATTGATAATAAAACAACTCCAACTGATAGACAAAGGCTCCAGGCAAAAGCTACTTGCATATGATTTAAATAATATTATTAGCTTAATAATTGAGGCTCGTATTCGTGATAAATAAAAAAATCATTAATATGGATAAAACTTTGCAAAAAATGCTGTAATTTATATTAAAAAAATCATTTATGGATATTTCAAAAATAGTTTTAATCTTTGGCATAAGTTTACTAATATATTTTGCTTTTCTGTTTTTAGGATTTTTTCTTAAGAATAATAATCTAAAGGCACAGAATCTAAAAAAAGAAGAATAGATTATTAATGGCACGAAAATTTACTATTTTCTCAATATTTTTATATCATTTTGGATATATTTTGTGGAAATAAAATTGGATCCAAATAATAATTAGGGATATTTGAATTTCAATAAGACAGTTGCTGGTATATGAAAAAATTTTATAGATTTCTTAAAAGTTTTCTATTTATATCGCTTTGGCTTATTTTATCTTCATTTTTAACCCAATATTGGAATACCTTTCATTGGGAATATATTTACTTAAACTTCAGAATTTTATTTGATAAAGAATTTTGGTTTGTTGTAGAAAAACTTCTTTTAGGATTTGATATTGGTTACTGGTTAGAAGAAGCACTAAAATTCTTAAGTTATGAAATCCCTAAAGAATCTTTTAAATATTTTCCAATTTATTTCGTATTAAAGTCTATTTGGATAAAGAATTAATTTATATTTTTAATGGATTTTAATAAATTCCTTAAAATTCTTGAATAAAGTCGGTGAGTTTATTTTTCTTAAAACAAATAAAGTTCCTTTATCACCTCTGCAGATTCTAAGCTTATTACTTAAATAAGTTATTTCTAACCACCCTAATTGTTCATTATTTATTTCTTTCATAGCTTTTATATTTTTTCTTCCAAATTTAGGACCGATAACACCAGCATGTGTAAATTTGACCCCAATTTTTTTTTCATTTATGTAATAAAGTCTTATTAAGATACAAGTACCGATAATTGATTTTATTCCTCTAGGTTTAAGTAAATTAAGACCATTTAAATTAAAGGGGTCAAGAATTTGAAGGTTATCAATAAAAGGAGAATATTTTAAAAAAGGACTATTAGAACTACTCCACCTAAGCTCCCAAACACCCTCTAAATCATTTCTATCTTTGCTAAAGGAAAAATTATGATCAATTTCAAGTTTTTCGGCAATAGTCTGTATAATCTCCGAATTTGGAGATTTAAGAAGTAAATTTAATAAATCATTTTCAGATTCCATTTAATAACCGCTGAGTATATAGATAAGGATAAATACCCACCTCCATATGCTATATTCTACCCAGAATATGTTGATTTGATGACAAAGAGCTATTGGCTAAAGAAAATTTCAATTCCAAATGCTGATTTATTTCTCGAATACATAAGGACAGTATTGCCTTGGATTAAATCGGTGGGAGGAGTAATAGTTAAAAGAGATTTGATACAAGAATCAAACTCAAATGAATGGGATGGAGGCCAGCTTGGATTAGTAATAGAATTCGAATCAAAATTTGCTGCTAAAAAAGCATTTTATTCTGAAGTATTTCAAAAATATCTGCAGTCCAGGGATTTAATGGAACTAGTTACTATAAGTACTCTTTAAAAAATCAGCCAATAGCGACCTCACACAAACAACTTATAAGTATTTATTACTATTACATTATTTATGTAATATTTATAACTTCACTAGCAATTGTACATTTTGCAAAATTTGATTGAAATAGTAATTAGTTAATCAAATGAACTACTCAACAGAACAAGATGATTATTTGATGACAACTCCATATACAAAAAAAATTCAGCAAAAATTTAAAAAAGTTAAATCTTTTTTAGAGCAAAATGGATTTAATCCTTCATCAGAGAGCTTAATGCAAGATATAGTTAGTTCAGAAGAATATATTGCTAAAAATGGCTTGTAAAATATCAGAATATATTCAAAGTCCTTAAGTAATAAAAACCGCCTATTAGAAAAGGTAATAATATTCCAATAAATAAAAATATGGATTTCTTTGATTCTCCTTCTGATATGGGGTTGATTTCTGGTTCAATTGCGAAACCATTTTGTCTACCACCGCTTTCGGTTGTATAACCTTTTTTATTCATAAGAAAAATAATCTATGCAGATTATCTCATGTAAAAACTTATTTAAAAAAATTTTTTACATTTAGAATTAAACTTTAGATCTAATAATTTATTTCAATCTGAGATTTCAATTTGGCAGCTTTTTTTAAAAGACCTACAACTTCCTTACGGCCAGTAGCAAAGTCAGCCTTATTAAGCAACTCACTATATTTTTTTGTGATTTCTCTATGGTTCATTTTTAATATACACTTAATAAAACTATAAAGTTACTAAAAAAATTTTTTGTATAAAGGATATCAAAATAGAGTTTAAGTACCTTTACCTATTTAAACCAACCTTTTTTCTTTGGTTTAATATCTTCTTTAATAACTTCTTTTTTTCTACCAAATAATCCCTTTTTTTGGACTGGTAAATTCTCTTCAACAGGTTTAGATTTTCTGCTAAATAAGCCTTTTTTAGTTTCTTTTTTAATTGATTCTTTTGTGTCGGAAATCTTTGTTTTTTTTGTATTTAATTTTGAATTTTTGGGTTTTCTATCTGCGAATAAAGTTTGATAAACAAAAAAACCAAAAATGGCAAAGAAGCCTAATGCCTGTACTAAAGCAGTTCCAAGATTATCAAACATTTAGGCCTCAACTTTGTATAGTGATTCTTTTTCTTTTGTATTTATACATTTTTTATCATCGGACAAGCATTCAATTTCTGCCTTCTTCTCAGTATAGGAACTGCAGCCACCTGCATTTGCGTTAGAAATTGAAAATAAAGTTAGTACACCTAAAATTAAGGCAAATGTGATGTTAATCGGTTTCATGAGTTTTATTTTTATTATGGAAAAATAATTTTGTAATTGCGAAGATAATCTTTTCTTCTACAAAAAATATCCCCTTTTTATATACCTATTTGTAGTAATTAACTAAATCGATAATTAATATTGCTAGTAATGAAAAACCTAAAATGAAAGGTAAATAAGGATATTTATTTAAAATTTTGTTTAATTGATTTTTCGATGTTTGTTTTTCCTCTTTCTTTTCTCTAGGTGGTAAGCCTAACTCTTCCCTTCTCTTAGCTTCTCCCATAATTTTTTAAACTATTTTAGACTATTTTATGCACTTAGAAAAAGTAGTGTATTGTTCTTGATTTAAATTATTAACGGTTAATTTAGTTTAAATTTTGGATATATTAAAAAATATACAAAAAAATTACATGATAGAAGTAGTTTGGTCAGTAAATATAATGATTGCAATTCTGATTATTGGTGTTGCCTGGGTTCTTTATTACATATTTACTTATGATCAAAAATTTACTTCCTAGATAAATGTCAGATAAAGATTTAAGTAATTTTCTAAAAAAAATAGAGCAACTTAATCAAATTGTTGAGCTAATAAAAAATAATCCTAGTAAAAAGTTATCCCTTTCAAAATGCAAGGATCATGAAGAAGTAATTAGATTAACCACTGAATGGGGTTTTGATATTGGTAAAAGATGGGGAGAATATTAATTGATTTTATTACCAGCATTATTAAAATTGCCATCAACTTCAAATTAAATTCCTAAGATTAATTAGTATTTCTTGTTTTGGAGTTATGAAAGAAATTGGAGAGATAAAGTCAAATATATATAAAATAGCTGCTGTTACAGATAGGGGGCAAAGATTAAATAAATTAATTTCTCCTATGTATGAGGAAAAAGCTAATGAAATAGATGAATTGATTGATGTTCTTAAAGACTTTAGTTTTGAAATATCAGAAAAATTATTGTCTGGAGAGTGGGAATTGATTTTTTCTAATGTTGAATTATTTCGAAGTTCTCCTTTCTTCCTTGCTATTGAAAAGGCATTAAATGATGAATTTAAAAGTAATCTTTTTTTTAAATTACATCAATTGCAAGTAGGATCCTTTGGCATATCAACTATTGGGAGAATTGCTCAAAAGATTGATTTTGACAAAAAAGAATTTATATCTACTTTTGACACTACAATATTTGGGCTCACAACAATTCCTATCTTAGGTTGGTTCAAACTATTGCCTACTTTTGGTGGAAGAGTAATAACCCTAGCAAGTGATTTAGTTTTAAGAAATAATTTACTTGATATGAACTTACAAAAGACAAAAGTTTCCAAAGTTGATGGACTTAATAAGATTCCATTATTTAGTGAATTACTTATGGATAGATGGTATCCAGTTAAAGAGGTATGGAATAAGTTACCTTGGAATAAAGATTCGCCAAATTGCCAGGTTTCAATTGTATATTTAGACGAAGATATGAGAATTATGCAGGATATGTATGGGTCTATTTTTATTTATATAAGGCCATCAATTTCGTTGTTGAATTCAAATGCAACCTCTAATAATTAATTAAATAAAAGACTGACTAATGCTTTTAGTAATTTATAGAATAAATCCATTAAAAATTTATTTTAAAGATTAATTAATAAAAACATCTCACATCTCAAAGACATAAAGTTTATGTTCATAATGAACATTTTTTTATTATGCTTAGAAATCAAGAAAAAAATTCAGTTGTTAGAGGAATATTCTTAATAGGAGGCTGGGGCTTAGGTCTAGACAGATTCTACGAAGGAGATAAAAAAGGTGGTTTTTTATCAATTATTGGTTGGAGTATCACATTTTTTAGCTTCATCTTTCTTAAATGTTCAGGTTATGAATATGTTGAGGGTGTGAAAAATTATTCAGATTATTCCCCTAACCCATTAATAGTATTACCTTTACTTGGAGGAGCATATAGTGGCTTTCTAATAATTAAGAAGGCATTTAGATTAGCAAAGCAATTTGAAAATGCTGAATAATACTACCAGGAGGAAATTCAAGATAATAATCCAGATCCTTTCAAATAAAATTTAAATAAAAGAATTACTAAAAGGTTTACTATGGCTAGGGCTACTAAACCATTTCTGTTTTTTACATCTAATTTCTTGACTAAATTAGAAAGATAAACAACTGGATTTTCTGGTTCTTTATTATCCAAATTTTATTTAAATATTAATTTGACAAAAAATATCACAGTTTCATTTGAAGAATCAAAATTGTAAAGATGCATATCCAAAAAGAAATAAATAATTTCTAACCCATAATTCCTGCATTTCTTAAAAACGCTTTACCAATATTGCCAATTACAAAAAATAGAGACAAATTAATTAAAAGGATTATTAATAATGCCAACATTTTATAGTTTGGATTAGTTGAAATGCCATCAAATCCATTATTAAGAAATCTTTTAAAAAGTGATTTGTCAATTTTTAGTTTTTGTTGCTTAGTATCAAGTTTTACTTTTTCTTCTGAAGAATCTTTATTACTTGCTTTCTCTAGAAATTCTGTAAATGCCTTAACATTTTCTTCTTTTTTATTCCCCTCATTAAGATCTTTATTGTCTTCATTCAAATTGGGGGGCGATTCGATTGAATTATTTTCATCAGGATTAAGTTTTGAATCTTCCAAATTAGTAGTAAATGCTAGGAGTATATTACACCATAAAAAAAACCCACTCGATCAATTGAAGAGAGGGTTAGCTAAGGTTAAAGTTCTTAACTTGATATTAATTTATTTTATTTAAATTTGCGGTAATAGCATAAAGAAGTTTTAATTTAGCTTATAGTCAGGGTATTTTTACATATGCTAGATGCTAATACTAAAAAAGCATGTAAAGATGATCCCTCAATAAGAGAAATTAAAATTAGAAATATAGAACATGCTATTGAACAAGCCGAATTGATGATAAAAGAATCAACAATGAGCCAAGAAGAATTAATCTTCTTAAAAAGAAAAATATCGGACTCAAGACAGGATTTAGAAATACTTTATTTAATGAAAATTCAATGAATATAAATTTTTTAATCTTTTAAAAGAATTGAATTTTTGCAAAGAACATTAATTTGTATATTTGAAGACTTATAAAGTTTAAAGAGAATGTAAGAATTTTCATAAAGGTTATAGTTATGTCTAAAAATAATCTATATATACCTTTAAAGGTTGTTCCATACATCTTCATTTCAATTTCTGCTTTAGCAATAACAGCAGCTACATATGTAATTACTTAGTTCTGTAATCTATGTAAAGTTTTTGATATTAAATAAATTAAAATATTTGTAACAACTAATTGTATGAATAAATTCAAAATAGCAATTTTTACAATATTAATAATCATATTTTCCCTTATTGGGATTAAAAAATTAATTTATATAAATCAAGTTAAAGATTTAAAAAATAAAGAAGAATCATTCTTAAATGAATCTATACGTGTTTTAAGTGAATGCTTCGATCTAGAAAATAAAAATAAAAGAACTCTTAATAAATCAATTGAATTAATTGAGTATTGCTTAGAGGAATATAGATATAAAAACTGATTTCAAAACTTGAATGATGAATTTATGTAATACTCCACTAATATGCAAATAAAAAAAGTCTCATCAATAATCTTGTTATGTTCCATCATTTTTTCTTAATAAAATTTTCCTAATTTAATTTTTTAAAATGACCAAAATTAAATGTTCTTATTTAGGAAATTTAAACTGTGAGGCTATTCATCTACAATCTGGAAGTCTTATTAGAACTGATGCACCTTTAGATCACTGCGGTAAAGGTGAAAGTTTTTCTCCAACTGATTTATTAGCAACATCTCTAGGTACTTGCCTGCTAACCATTATGGCAATCAAAGCTAAATCGAAAGGATTTGATTTGAAAGGTATACATTTAAATATTGAAAAACTAATGACACAAAATAGCGAGAGGAAGATAAAAGAACTAATAATTGATATTTTTATACCAGGGAGCACTTCTAATGAAACTATTAATTTTTTGAAAAAAGCTTCCAAAGAATGTCCAGTTACAAGAAATTTATCTCAAGAAATAGATATTAAAATTAGTTGGCATAATGAATAAATCTCAAACATAGTAATTACATAAAAAATAATGAAATACTTTATTGGAATAGTCATTCTTTTATTTGGAATATATATAATGACAAACTTGGCATTAAAGACGAGGTATACGAGAAAAAGACTTTCAAAAGGAAAAAAATAAATCTTATAAATTTTAATATTGCAGATTAAGGAAAATAGATTTATTTTTGTACTGACAATTAAAGCATATTATAGTTTTATTTTTTAACTATTTTTTGGTCAATCAAACTAATCAAAGGGATCATGAAATTTACATTTATTCCAACAGTGCACCATGTATAAGTAATAAGAAAAAAAATTTTTACAACTAAATTAGGGGGTAAGGTGAAAAATATTTTGAAAAACGCTCCAATGAATAATACCAATATTCCAATTTGAAAAAGACCTTTGATTATCCATTTAGATCCATTTTTTTTAATGTTTTTGTAAAACCAGAAAAAAACAAAACTAGATAACAATAAATATATAAAATTTATGATCATCTTTTCAGAGAGAATCTAATAAATTTGCCATCATCAAGACATGATGACAATTATCACTTTTTTATCTGCTAATTTTTTTTTAAAATGGAAAAATTACACAAAAAACAATAAAAACAAATTATTTTTTTTTACTTTATATCTAAAACATTTTCGATTTTAATAAATCAATTCTTTTTTGATTCACTCCTAAATCACTCTCTCCAACTCTTGATTCTGATCTTATTGATAAGATGTTTGATTCAGGCAGAAAGGATACTTCTAAGTCGTCTACATACTTCATCCATTTACTGGTTGCCTCAGCATGAAGATAATCGCCATCAATTTCTACAATCTCAGTTCTTGGAGTGTTTTCGATAAATGTTTTAATCTCTTCAAAAGGTTTCTCAATATTGTTTACCTCCCATTCTTCTCGTACACAATGAGCAATCTCTACACAAGGTTTTAGTTCTATATGTGAGGCAAATGATGAAGAAGGGAATAAAAAGCTTGAACAAATTAAAATTGCTAAAAAAAGTATTTGCATTAACAAAAGAATTTAACAAATCACAATCTAACGAATTTAATTACTAATTTGTAATGACAACCTAATAATTTTGGAAGAAAGAATATATGTTTTTATATTCAAAATTTACTATATATTTATATCTAATAAACAAAAAAAAGATCCCTCAGAGAGAGATCTTTTAAAATTGATTTATATCAAGTGTTTCCTTGTTTCCACTGAAATAAATCAATTACTCCTACACACCTTTTTAATATCCCATCTAAATTTATAATATGTAATGCCTAATATACCTCTATCTTAACTGTCACATCTCAAAAAAAACAAAAAGTACTCAAACATCGAGGTCGAGTACTTTTAAAGTTATCAGAAAAAAATGTGTGAGGAGTTTCTGATTTACTTAATCTACTCCGTAGATAATTTAAAAGGCTACAGTATAAATTACTAATTATTTAAATCTTTCAGAAAAATTGGGCATTGATGAAAAAAATAGTCAAAAACATAAAAAATTCATGAAAAGCATTTACAAAAAAATCATTTTTATTATTTCGGCAACTGCTCTTTTTTCAGTAATAGTAGGCGTTGTCAAATATTCGTTCACTTATATTGAAAATAATCCCGAAAAATACTTACCTACACAAAAGTAAGACAAAAATTAAGTATAAATTCACTTCAAAAAATCTATAAAGTGTCTTAAATATGTTCTACAAAGACAGATTGAGTCATGAAAATCAAAAATAGTTCAGTTCTTAATCAGAATAATATTCATTTAAGTCAATTCAAAAATAAGCATAAATATCAAATACTTGAGAATTACTGGAAGAAAAGAAAGAAAGAATGTGAAAAAAATCTTTCAAAATTTTGCTAAACGAGGGTTATGAATTTTATTTTTTCTTTTTTATTAGCATCTGTGATGTGGGTACAAGTTCCACAGTGGGAAGCTGACTGGTCAAAATGTGCTGTAGATGTTCCCGATTCATCATGTCACTGGTACGTAGCTGCTCCCGATAATACGTTTGGGGAAGGATTTAATTGGGAAAACGCTCCTTGGTTTGATGCTAATGGATTACAGGATGTAGCTAAGATTGAGAAAGAATCTGTGGTAGAAAAACTTCAAAATAACTAAAGTTTCTATTTCATCAATTAACTTTTAAAAGTATTTAAATCTAGTTGCTTAGTAGTTAACTTTTGATTAATTAAAAAATTTTTATGCGTTTCAAAGTAAGTCTCAAAAAAAATGGAAAGGAATTTGATGAAGTTGTTATAGCTAATAATAAAAAAGAGGCTATGGAAGTAGCTTTAAAAAACAATCCAGAAGCTCGAGCATTAAACTCTGATTGGACCTTTAAAATTTAATTATTTGCGAAGTTTAGGAATCAAAAGAGATGCAACACAAATAACACTAATTGCAGGCCCAGGGGATAAATTAAAGACTATAGAGAGAATAAATCCCAGAAGTGAGATACATAATCCAAAAAATGAAGACCTCATCATTGCAATTCTTAAACTAAGAGCCTTATTGAGCCCTAACAGAGTTGGTGTAGAAAGAAGAGCAATGACAAGAATTACTCCCACTGCTGACATTGAACTAACAATTACTAATGCCGTTGTAAAACTCAAAGCAAGATTTAATAAAGAAACATTTATACCACTTGCGGATGCACCTTCTGGATCCAATCCCACATAAACAACCTTTTCATATCCAAAAGTTATTAAAAGTATAAATACAAAAAAAGCAATTATTGTCCTAAGTAAATCTCCAAAATTTGCTGTCAATAAATCTCCAAATAATACTGCCTCCAAATCAATCCTTATTCCGAGTAGAGGGATAATAAGTACTCCAAAACCAAGCATTCCAGCGAGAATAGTATTCATAACTGCTTCATAATTTTCACTTTTTCTATTAGTTAAACTTTCCGCAATTACTGAGCCCAGAAGACCACTTATAACACCACCAATTGAGGGGTGAATTCCAAGCGCTAATGCAAGAGCAAGTCCAGGCAACACACAATGAGAGATTAAATTAACTTGTAATAATCTCTTATGAGTGATTAATACAGTTCCCATAGCTGGGCATAAGATTCCGGAGAATATAGTTATTATTAATGGAACCAGCCACCAGTTGTTATTAATAAAAGACATTATTCGAAAGATTCGGTATGATCAAAAATACGAGACAAAAAAAGATTTTGGAAACAATGGTAACTAAGTCTGACATTACCAAAAGACAAGAACAACTTCTTGAAGAACTTAATAAATGCGAGGATGAATTGAGCGGTCAAGAATTGCATAGGCAGTTGATCACAAAAGGCAAATCTATGGGGTTGACCACTGTTTATAGAAATCTGCAAGTCTTGATAAAGCATGGATTAATTCGTTCTAGACATCTCCCAACAGGAGAGGTTCTTTACACTCCCGTAGACAGAGATATTCATCATTTGACCTGCGTTCAATGCGGAGAGACGTCGAAAATGGAAGGTTGTCCTGTTAAAGATATTCATGCCCCTAAAAAAAATCCAAGAAAGTTTCAACTTTTGTTTCATACACTCGAATATTTCGGCCTTTGCCAAAACTGTTATCAAGCTCAAAATTAAGAAGGAACACTTTTTAATCACAGAAATTATTTTCCTTTATAGAGCTTATGTTTATCGCATCTAATTTATCTTTTATTTGATCAGGACTACCAACTGCTAAAACACTTTTATCAAGAACGATTACTTGATCGTAGTTATTTAGAGACTCGCCCCAATCATGGCTACTTACTAGCAAAGAAAATCCCGCATCTGCGAGTTGACGAACAATTTTCAGGAAGTCCTCTTTTGCGGGGGGATCCAATGCCGCACAAGGTTCATCCAGAAGAAATATTTTTGCAGGGGACATAAGAGTTTTTGCTAATAGAGCTCTTTGTTGCTGTCCTCCTGAAAGAGAATCGAGTCTTCTATTAGCCAAATTAGCAATTCCTACTCTTTGCATTGTCGCTTCTAATTCACAACATTTATTAATCCAAGAATTAGGATATTCTAGAAGAGCCTTTATTTGAAAGGGGTTATTACTTTTTGATTTTGAATACTTTATTTGACCAAGAGATACCAATTTTTCAACTGTAATGGGAAACTTCCAATTCATAGAACTTCTTTGAGGCATTAGTGCCACTAAAGCTCTAGATCTATACAAATTTTCACCGTCAATTTTTATTTCCCCTTTATCTGGAGTATTTTGTCCTTGCAATAACCTCAAAAGAGTGGATTTACCGGCACCATTTGGACCTACTAGCGCTGTTAGAGTTCCAGGTTTAATCTCAACAGATACCTTATTTAAAGCTGGCTTACTTTTTTTTGTGTATGCAAATGTTAAATTTTCAGCGACTAAAGTAGCCATTAATTAATCTTCATGAAAAAAGTCACTTTACAAGCTTACCAATAATATAAGGTGCGTATTATTTTCATAACATTTGATACCTTATTCTTGCCAGTTGTAATGAAAATGATTATCATTTTTAAGTATTTAATAATTTTTTATGTCAATTTTTAAAAGACTTTTATCAAATAAAACATGTTCAAGTAAGTCAATTATTAAAAATTCCGTAATCGCTGGAACAATTATATTTTCTGGTTTTGGGCAGGATGTAATGGCTAAAGGGAAGTCATACGTAGCAGTAGAACCACTAGTTTGTGATTTAGTTAAATCAATTGCATTACCATCTGACGAAGTTACATGCTTAGTAGATAGAAAACAGGATGTTCATGATTTAAAGATCAATCCAAGACAAGCTCAATTACTAAATAGCGCAGACAAAGTATTCACTCTTGGCAAAGAAATGACTCCAAGTATGAGAAATTGGGAAAGTAAAAAGAATACTGTTGTTGTAGGTGTTAGTGCAATAGACGTAGATGATCATTCTGATCATGAAGGTGACGATGACCACTCAGACCATGGTGGACATGATGATCATGCGGAACATTCAGCTAAGGTAGATGATGATCATGCTGAGGGTGCTTTCGAATGGGCAGGTAAATTCCAACTTTCTAAGGGTTCATACAAATGGTCATTTGAAAAAGTCGATGGCGAATATGCAGATCCTGCAATGAAGATGGTGATTCTCAAATCTAATGACATAGAAGGGTCTGAAGATTTAGCCAAAGAATTATTAGGATCTAAAGACTCAATAAGCAGAAAAAATGATGGTACTTTGATAGCAAGTAATAAAGCTTTTGTTCTTAACTTTGATCAAAGAAAAGAAAGTACTGTTTTTAACGTGGATATCAAAGAAGATGGTGAATATATATTTTTTACTGAACACATGCCTTTTGAGTTTGAAGCAACTCAACACTTTTTTAAAGACGTATCAAATAGTGATGTAGAACCAATAGCACAAGTTCCAGACGAAGGAGAGGGGCATCATCATCATGACCATGGAGGTCTAGATCCACATGTATGGCATGATCCACATAACATCATAAAAATGGGAGATCTTATAAGCAAAAGTTTAAAGAAAGATATTTCAGTTTTTAATAGAGGTGACAGAAAACTAATTAATGAAAGATTCGAAAAAGCTGATTCTCTCTTAGAAGGCTTAGATAGTTGGATCGTCGAACAAGTAAGCTCTATTCCTGAGGAAAACAGAGTAATTGTCTCTAAACACAAAGCAATGGAATACTATGGGGATGCATTTGGTTTTGAAACCATTAGTTTACTTGACTTTCTTGGAGACTCCTCAAGCTTAAGGCCAGACAACATAAGTTCTACTTTAAAAATGTTAGATGAAGAGAAAGTTCAGTCAATATTTCCTGAACAAATTCCAGCATCTAAGTTATTAAGGAACTTAAGTAGACAAAGTTCAGTTCCTTTAGCTTCTAATCAAATATTCGTTGATGGATTAATGATGGATGGTAATACGGTTTCAGTAGCCGTACACAACACTTGTACAATTGTTGATTCATTAGGTGGAAGCTGTGATAAAGAATCTGGCTCCAATCTTGAGTCTGAATGGTACAAACTTTCAGATTAAATTTTTCTAATAAAAACGGTTTTCATTTCTTATTATTACTATTATTAAATTATTGTTTATTTGGTAAAAATCATTAAATGAGCATCAAAGATAAAGTTCCAGTTACTATTCTCACTGGATTTTTAGGTTCAGGGAAAACTACTTTACTTAATAGAATATTAAGTGAAGAGCACGGGAAAAGAATCGCAGTAATTGAGAATGAATACGGAGAAGTAGGGATAGATCAAGGGCTTGTAATTAATGCCGATGAAGAAGTGTTTGAGATGTCAAACGGGTGCATTTGTTGTACTGTTCGCGGTGATTTAATAAGAGTCCTTGGCAACCTTATGAAAAGAAGAGATAAGTTTGACTATGTTTTAGTAGAAACGACCGGATTAGCAGATCCTGGGCCAGTCGCTCAGACATTTTTCATGGATGAAGAAATTAGTTCTGAATTTACTCTTGATGGAATTGTAACTTTAGTTGATGCTGCTCATATTGATCAGCAGCTAGGAAGAAGTGATGAAAGTTCAGAACAAGTTGCATTCGCAGATGTTCTTGTCCTTAATAAAACTGATTTAGTCTCTGATGATGCAATAGATACCCTTGAATCAAGATTGAGAGATATGAATCGAATGACTCGAATTATCAGAGCCGAGAATGCCAAAGTACCAATTGAAACAGTCTTAAATCTAAGTGCATTTGATCTCGATCAGATCCTTAAACGCAGACCAACATTTCTTGAACCAGAATATCCTTTTGAATGGACAGGTGTTTACGATCTAGATGCAGGTAAATATGAATTAATGCTAGAAGAAGGACCCGATCCAGAAATGTCCCTAGTAGCTATCGCTAACCAAGGTGAGAGTGAAGAGGAACTTAAAGATGGTGCTGAATCCTCTGTAAGACTTTATGCAGAAAAAGCTAATACTTTAGAGCCTGGAAATACTATCCAATATGGAGAACATATAAATCTCAAATTGGAGGATAAAGGAAATAAATCCTTCATCCTGAACATAGAAAAGCCAACAAAAATAGGTTTATTTACACAGCACACTGCTGAAGAATTTAATATGAAAATCATTAAAAGTGACGAAAATAAAGAGATTCCATTTAATACTGAAAGGTTCTGGCAAGCAGAGCATGAACATGATGATGAGGTAGGCTCAATTGCTATAGAGCGTTTTGGAGATGTTGACCCAGAAAAACTAAATACTTGGATGGGAAGGCTTCTTTCAGAAAAAGGGGTGGATATATTCAGAACTAAAGGGTTCATAAGTTACTCAGGCAACCCAAGGCGAATAGTTTTCCAGGGAGTACACATGTTATTTACGGCACAACCTGATAAAGAATGGGGTAACGAACCTCGTAGAAATCAACTTGTTTTTATCGGTAGAAATCTAAATAAGAAAGAGATGCAAGAAGGCTTTGATAAATGCCTGATATAGAACCATTTAGCCCAAGAGGCATGTTCCACGACGGATGGACAGCTGAAGTTAGTGATTATGCCATAGCATGTGGCTGGGCTCTTAAAGGGAAACAATTTATTGTTGGCGACGTGGCAGGTGGTATTTTTGCATTCGAAGGAGATACTGGAAAAATTATTTGGAAAAAAGAAAATACTCACTCTGGTGGTCTACTAGCAATGGCAATTCATCCAGAGGGTGAAATTTTTGCAACATCAGGTCAGGATGGAAATGTTCAAATTTGTAATTGCCATGAAGGTAAAGTTATTAAAACACTTGATCTTGGCAATGGTTGGGTAGAACACCTCAAGTGGTCTAATGACGGTTTATTTCTAGCGATAGCTTCCTCAAAAAAAGTATATGTTTTTAATGAAATTGGTGAAGAGAAATGGATCTCAGAAGATCATCCAACCACAGTAAGTGCAATAACATGGTCAAATAAAAATGAGCTAGCTACTGCTTGCTATGGAAGAGTGACATTCTTTGACATAGTTAATAATAAAACGAATCAAAAACTCGAATGGCAAGGATCATTGGTATCTATGGAATTAAGTCCTGATGGAGATATAGTTGCCTGCGGTAGTCAAGACAATTCAGTACATTTTTGGAGAAGATCAACAGGACTGGATGCAGAGATGACGGGATACCCTGGCAAACCAAGTCACCTTTCTTTTGATGACAGCGGAAAATTATTAGCAACTAGCGGTAGCGAAAGAATAACAGTATGGAGCTTTATAGGAAATGGTCCAGAGGGGACTATGCCAGGAGAGCTATGTCACCATACAGAACCCATTTCGAGCCTAGCCTTTTCAAATAAAGGTATGCTTGTAGCCTCAGGATCTAGAGATGGTTCTGTTGTCGCAAGTTTCCTAAAAAAAGACGGCAATGGAGATCCTGTTGGGGCTGCATTCGCGGGAGATTTAGTAGGGGCAATATCCTGGAGACCTGATGATTGTGCACTTGCAGCAGTTAATGCAAAAGGTGTTGTAAATGTATGGAAATTTAAAGTTCGTACTAACCTTTTTTCTAAGGGGTTTAAGTAAAAGTAGAAATTTATAAAATTACCAATAATTAGCTTTTAAATGTCTTTCCATACAAATGACTTCACAGTCATTATCTATACCTTTTGGGTGAATATCGCAATATGAGAGACATTGAAAATATTCGTCTATAGGATTAGATTGATCAGTTTTTCTAACTTCATTCGAATGATTCATAAAAGACTTCCTCAATTATTTAAAATCAAGATAGTCGAAATAAATATCAAAAGAAATAAGCAAAACTTACTAAAAATATCCCAAGAAAATTAACGCAATTGATAACCACTCTCGGACATTTTTTATTAAAAAGCAATGCGTATAAAAACGGATTGTCTTTAGAGAAATATTTTCCTAATTTTATATTGTTGAGTTCTAGGAGGTCTTTTAAAATGATCGATAGCCTGCCTGAAATTTCGGAATAAACCGAACTAATTTAATTAACTGCTCCAATTATTTTTTATTAATGTCTAAGCTTCCTTCTTCTGCATCGTTTAGGTGCCCTTTAAGAAACAAGCTTAATGCTAGAGTTTTTGCCCCAGTTAAAGACAATTAGTTAATTTTGGTGAGCGTTAGCTTAAAAGAAGTTAGCAACAAGGATCCATGATTTAGGTGCGTTATTAACTTCAGTAAAAAATATAAGTAAGGGATAAAAGAGGGCTTAAAGTAGCCCTCTTTTTTTAATATGATGACTTTCTTCTTGTTTTATAGATAATGATTAAAACAATTAAATTTAAAAATGGTTCGATATTATTGCCCATATTGTAATCCTAAATATCAATTTCAGAAACAATCCTCAAAAGGTAATTTGATTTGTGGATTGTGCGGAGAGGATCTTGTAAAAAAACCATTTATTAGGTTGAACCAGATAATCGCTTTAATTGCTGCGTCATCATTACTTCTACCTTTAATATATACTTTTATTTTTTTAATTAAAAATCAAATAAATCCTCCTAATAAAAACTATCAAGCAAAAAGTACTTTAATGAAAATTATCAAAGAAAGAATTTCATAAAACAAATTAAAAAATCTCGAGAGGTCAACCTCTACAAAGTGATTTATTTAAACAAGAATTTTTACTCTCAATATTTATTTGATCATCAATATTTTTTAATTTGTTTTTATTACTTATTACTTTAACTTTTTGCTCACAATGTTTTTTGCAACCACCATTAAATAAATTATGTGCATATAAATTTGAAATATTCGTAAGTAATAAAAGAAAAATTATTTTATAAATTTGATAAAAATAAGACTTCATTCTCAATATGATTTTCCCGTAATTAGTAAATAAATAATATCAGTTAATTCCAAGGAGTGTTTATAAGTCCCCAGATATCGAAGAAGAAAAATAAAACTGCAATAACAACAAGATCCCATGCTCTTTCCCTAAAAGCCCAAGGCGCAATAAAAACTTCTCCAAGTCCATGAAGTGCCGCCCCTACTGGTAGATGATCAAGAACCAGCAAACTGTGAGAGAGGATAAAAAGAAAGCTCGCGAAATATCTAAAAAACACAAATTGCCAATTGCCAGAATTCATTCTTTTTTAGATTTTTAAGAAATATACTTCAATGATCCAAATAATTAAATAGATCGGGTTAAGAGATATTATTTTTGGTATCTATAAATACGAATATAGATTTTAAGCTAAAGTAAAAAATTACTAAACGATGAAATATATGTTTTCAAGTTATCAGCCTAAAAATAATTTTGATGAATACTTTAAGGATAATGTTAACTCTGCTAGAGAAATATTGATTCCACTTCTATCCTCATTAGATAATATGGGTCTTGAAGAATTAAAGAGAAATCATTCTGCCGCAAAAAAATTATTACTAAGACATGGTGCAACTTTTAGATTAAACGATACTGGTTTAAAAGGTACTGAGAGAATTTTACCTTTTGATCCACTTCCTAGAATAATTAGTAAAGATGATTGGGTAACGTTAGAAAAAGGGCTAAAACAAAGGCTTGAAGCAATTGATTTATTCCTAGATGATATTTATAATTCTCAACAAATAATTAATGATGGAATCATTCCAAGAGAATTAATAGAGAGTTCAGAAGGTTGGAGACCTGAAATGATAGGTTTCAAACCTCCACTAAATAAATGGTGTCAAATTTCAGGACTTGATTTAATAAGAGGCAGAAATGGAGATTGGCATATTTTAGAAGATAATTTAAGGTGCCCTTCTGGGGTTGCTTATTTTTTAGAAAATAGATTAGTTATGAAAAATATTTTTCCTAATCTTTTCTCTGGCAGAATAGTAAAACCCATTGATGAATATCCATCATATCTTTTAAAAACTCTTCAAGAACTTGCAGTTTGGACTGATACTCCCAAGATAGTTCTACTTACTCCTGGAATTTTTAATAGTGCTTATTTTGAACATAGTTATTTAGCTCAAGAAATGGGCATCCAACTAGTTCAGGGTCATGACTTAGTTTGTAATGATGATTATGTATATTTAAAAACCACCTCTGGATTAAAAAGAGTAGACGTCATTTACAGACGAATTGATGATGAGTTCTTAGATCCTCTTAATTTCAGAAAAGATTCCTGCCTTGGTGTTAGCGGATTACTTGATGTTTTCAAGGCAGGTCATGTTGCTATAGCAAATGCCCCTGGAACTGGAATAGCAGATGACAAAATGATTTATTCATTTGTTCCAAAAATGATTAAATATTATCTTGATGAAGAAATTATTATTAAAAATGTAGAAACGTATATTTGTCATTACCAAAAGGATCGAGAGTATGTTCTAGAAAATTTATCTAAACTTGTTGTTAAGTCTGTAGCAGAAGCTGGGGGTTATGGAATGTTAATTGGACCGCACTCAACAACCAGTGAGATAGAAGAATTCGCTAATAAAATTAAAAAAAATCCTAGAAATTTCATAGCACAACCAACGTTAGAATTATCTACTGTGCCATCGTTATGTGATGGAGAACTATATCCATGTCATGTTGATTTGAGACCATATATTTTGAGAGGTAAAGATTCATGGGTAAGCCCTGGTGGGCTTACAAGGGTAGCATTAAAAAAAGGATCATTAGTCGTCAATTCTTCTCAAGGTGGAGGATGCAAAGATACATGGGTTGTTGGTAAATAATATGCTTTTAAGTCGTGTAGCAGAATCTCTTTATTGGATCAATCGTTATTTAGAACGTGCAGAAAACATATCTCGTTTCGTAGAAGTAAGTGAAGCAATGTCATTAGATTGTCCGCCAGGAAGTGCAGAACCTTGGCTCCCGTTAATTGATGCTTCAAGTGACAGAGAATCTTTTGATAAAAGATTCCCAGAAAAAAAACCTGATGATGTTATTAATTTTTTAATAAGAGATCGTTTAAACCCAAACAGTATAATTTCTTGTATTCAAATGGCAAGAGAAAATGCACGACAAATCAGAGATGTCATGACCACAGAAATGTGGGAGCAGATTAATATTTTATATTGGAATATGCAAGAGGGAGAGGCAATATGGAATAAACCAAGACAAGAACAATTAAGTGAAATAAGGAGAGAATGTCAGCTTTTTTATGGAATTACAGATGCGACTCTAAGCAAAGATCTTGCTTGGAGATTTAGCATTCTTGGAAGATTAATCGAAAGAGCTGACAAAACATCAAGAATTTTAGATGTTAAATATTATTTACTCTTACCCAGCTTAGATGAACTTGGAGGAGTTCTTGATGAGCTTCAATGGATTGCACTTTTACGTTCAGCTGGAGCTTATCAAATGTTTAGGAAAGCAGTGCAGAATTCTATAAAGCCAAATTCAGTTGCGAAATTTCTTTTACTTGATCCAATTTTTCCAAGATCAGTAAGATACTGTCTTGATGGGATAAGTAATACACTTAAAACGATAGATACCACTCCATCTACTGAAAATCCTTCGGAATTAGAATGCATGAGAGGTTTGCTTAAAGCAAAGTGGAGTTATATCAGAATTGAAGATATAATCAATGATGGTTTACATGAGGCAATCGATTCATTGCAAATGGATTTAAATAAATTAAATGATCTCATTCAAGAAAAATATTTTATTAATTAAGAAGTTTATTAATGAGAATTAAATACATTCACAAACTTGAATATAAATACGAAGACCCTGTTCAATTAGGCGAGCATAGATTATGTATAAAGCCTAGGTCAAATGGCTTCCAAAAACTAAAGAATTTTGAATTAAATATAAACCCAGAACCAGAAATTATTTATCCATTACTTGCGGCCAGCGGAGAAGAGATTAATAGAATCAGATTCAATGGATTAACAGATAAATTAATTATTGAATCAATTAGCGAAGTTGAAACTATTAAACATCCAAACATTATTGATGGAGTTAAAAATAGAGATTTAACATTACCTTTTTGTAGAAGCATTATTAACAGAGATTTACAGGGAGCATTAGAGGGATGGATGCCAAATGGACAACACGATCCCTCTGCCGTAGAACTTGCCCAAGAAGCCTTAGCAGGAAGTATTAATAATGCATTATCATTTACCTACCAGCTAATAGAAATTATTCAAGATCGGGTCAAATATACTAAAAGACATACAGGTCCAGCATGGCCAGCTAGCAGAACACTTAGAGAACGTATAGGTTCATGCAGAGATTTAGCAATGCTGATGGTTGAAGCTTGCAGGTCTATAGGTATCCCAAGTAGGTTTGTAAGTGGTTATAATTTTGAAGATCCACTACCATCTGAGTTGGATTTACACGCTTGGGCTGAGTTATATATACCAGGTGCTGGTTGGAGAGGTTTTGATCCAAGCGGAAAAGGATTAATAGATGATAGATATTTAACATTGGTATCATCTTCAAAATCTAATTTAACCTCTGTAATTACAGGAAACTTTATAGGAAAAAATAATTTAGAAAATACTTTATCCTGGGAAATCAAACCTCTTGAAATTAACTAATCACTAAGTTTTTAAATTTTTAAAATAACAAAAAAATTTAAATAATAATATGTTTCTTTTTTAGTGTTAATTGATACGTTCTTGGATATATATATCTGTTTTCATTTGTTTAATCTTTAAATAAAATTGAACTCAAGTTTAGAAATTCCAGCTATCAAATCAAAAATGTTTGAATTGATAAGTTATGAAAAATTTCGCGATACAAAAGATGTCAGATTTTTTGATATCAGTGTTAATGAATCAAATTATAGAGATTTAGTTATTCACAGTGGTCCTGCGATTAGTCCTCCAAATGATGAAGATTTTAATAATTGGCAATTTTACATACATCACTATCAAGAAGATAATCTATTGGCTATCTCTGGTGGTAGAACATTTTTTCTTGTCAATTTTGGTTGGGATTATCCCTTTTATAAAGTTAGATTAGAATCTTGCGGATATATTTTAAGGATACCTAGAGGAACTTTTCATAGATCGGTATCTGACGTAAACGGTTCAATAGTTTTAAATCAAGCCATTAGAGATGAAGGAGGTACCGTTGAATCTGAATTCAAAGTTACCAATAGCAAAGATAACAAAAAACTTCTAGATTGTATAACTAATTTAGAGCCTATATTTAAAATTTATAGTGTTAAATAATCTTAAAAAGGGATTCTAAATTTATTCATCGATTTAAAAAAATATCTATTTGTTATAAAATACAATTATTCAAATTTTTTAGTATGAAATCTCTTAAGTTTTTGAAATATTTTTTATGCCTAACTTTTTCTTTCTTAGTTCTAGCCTCTCCAGTTTTCGCTGGGGCAAATGTAGCTGTTAAAGGCGAGGGAGATGAAGTTCCAAGTTATGTGAGATCTAATATTACAGGATATAATTTCCATGGGGAGGATCTTCATTTGTCTTCTATAGCTGGAGCAGTGGCGAGAGACGCAGATTTTAGTGACGTTGATTTACATGGGACAACCTTAACCCTATCTGATTTAAAAGGTTCTAATTTAAATGGAATTGACCTGACCGATACTCTTTCTGATCGAGTTAATTTCCAAAAAACAGATCTTAGAAATGCTGTTTTAATAAATATGATCGCCTCAGGTAGTAGTTTTGCAGGAGCTCAAATAGAAGGAGCAGATTTTTCTTATGCTATTCTTGACAGCGAAGATCAAAGAAATCTTTGTGAAATTGCTGATGGGATCAATCCAAAGACAGGCGTTTCAACAAGAGAAAGTCTTGAGTGTAGTTAAAATTTAAAATTATAAGTAAACTTTTTTTCCATTTTTAAATTTATAAATTCTTTGTTCATCATCTTGAAATATCATTTCACCATTTAATTTGGATTTCTTAAATTTTGAAAGTCTAGCTCTGTGTATATTGGATTTTCTATTTATATTATCTTCGTTATCATAAATTCCAATATAAATATTTATATTAGGATTTGAAAAGGTTTTTTCTTCCTCTCTAAAAAAAATTCTGTCAATATTTGTTTGCGTGCTCTGCAGTTTATTTTTAAATTTATCTAATTTTAGGTTCTTTGTTTTTTTAGAATTAATTTTTTTGTAGCCCAAAAAAATAACTCCGAAAATTAGAAAAACTAAAAATATATTCATTACTTGATTTTTATTTTTATATCTACGCCTAAGTTACTTTTAGTAGTTAATATTTCTTTCTTTATTATTCCATAGGTAAAAATTTTAGATAAAGTTTTTAAAGATTTAAAAACTAAAAAAACAGTAAACAAAATTAAAATAATAATGTTTTCTACAAGTAGATTTTTATTTTTATTTATATTATCTAAATTGCTCATATAAGTCTTAATTCAATTATTTTTCATCACTATTTGCATATGGGCCGAAAAATTCACTAGCGTCTCTCCCCATTACTTTAGCAAGATTTAAACTTTTATCTATATCCCATTTAGATGCCATTCCATAAAGAATCCCAGCAGCAAAAGAATCGCCACATCCATAAGAATCAACTTTTAATTTTTTGTTTTTAAGAGCTTTATATCTTCCTCCTGGGAATAGTATGCCTCCATTCTCTCCCTCGGTTTTAACAGTATATTTGGGTTTTAACGATAATTCAGAAAAAGAAAAAACTTCCCCGGGATCAAGATTACTGCCTATTAATCCATCTAAAAGAACATTTGATTTATTAATTGTATTTAATCCTACCCTTGGTGTTGTACAAAGTATTGAAGCTGATCTAGCCATTTTAAAAATCTCTGAGTCAGATGCAGTAATAAAAATTCCGTCCATTTTTTTTAAAATGTTCCATGCTAACTTGTCTTTATGAGTTGGAGCTAACCTTTCTCCAATAACTGTTATTGCTCTTTCACCTTGAGAGTCAATCAAACTGAATCCCCTTCTAGTTGGCTTATCACGCCAAGCTACATGCAACTTAATTCCCATATTTGAGAGAATCTTGAAACACTTATCTCCATAATCATCATTACCTAATGACGTAAAAAAATGAATTTGGTTTAAAGTTAAATCAGAAAGTATTTTCGCAATAATAGAGCCACCACCAGCTGGATACTCAAGGGACTTTTCAGAATGAGAAATGACTCCAGGTTTTGGCAATTGATCGACCTTTAAGAAATTTATCCACTCAACATGACCAACAACAGCAAAATTTAAATTTCCTTTTTTAAATTTATAGTCTTCAAATTCATTATTCTTTTCAACAACCATAAGCTTTTAAATACTATTATTAAAAGAAATATTTTTGACAAGTGAATTCATTTAACATTTTAAAAGATAATAAACAGATACTATCTTATCTTTACCTTTTTCTATCAATTTTGGGTGCTGTCCTTCCAATGATGGCAAATTTCGAATTTGCTAGGGAATATGGAAACAGCTTTGATATAAATAACTTCATTTCTTTGGCGAATGCAAACCCTGCAGCTCAGTCAATTTCTAGAGACTTATTAGTTGGTGCAAGCGCTATTTTTATATGGATAGTAAATGAATCAAAAAAACTAAACATGAAGAATATGTGGGTTGTATACATTGGAACTTTTCTTATAGCCTTCGCATTCTCTGCACCTTTTTTCTTATTTCTAAGAGAGAGAAGAATTATTGAATTAGAAAAGATTAATTAAAATGATCTCTTAAATAGAATTGCAAATACAATAAAGCAACAACATGAAATTGAAAGCCAGATTATTGAAGCATAACCAAATAGATCTAATATGCGTCCCGAAATAAATGGTCCAAAAAAATAACCCATAGCAAAACATTGTGATAGTAGAGCAAGTGCAAAACCTTTTTTATTTGAAGGAGCTATTCTGAAAACGACATCTGTTGATGTTGGAAGAAATGAAGCAGTGCCTAAACTTACTAATATCAATGAAAAAGAAATTAAATAAAAAGCTGGGATTTTTAAATAACTAGAAATAAATAATAAAAATGAAGCGAAAGAAAAATTTATTAAACTAAATTTCAAGCCAAATAATCTTTCTTTCTGAGATATCCAAGAACCAACAGGCCATTGTAAAAACAACAATAAAATTAACTGAATAGAAATTATAATACTAATAATTTCTTTGCTTAATGTATTGCGATATACTCCACCTTTAACAAGATCCAGGGGCAAAGTTACTTGAATCAAAGCTAAAGAGGTAGTTATCAATAAAATAGATAAAATTATTATTATTGAATTTTTATTCCATTTCAATTGTCCCTTATTAGTTGGATCTACTAATTTTTTTTGGAAATTTTCTAAGTTTCTATTAATAGTAGAACTATTTCTAGATATTAAATATGTGATAACTAACATGCAAAATATATCATTAATAAAAATTGATTTGGAATACAAAAAATTCGTCATATAACCCCCTAGGAATACCCCTAGAAATATTCCTAAAGCCTCCGAACTTCTTACAAGGGCATAAGCTTTGCGTGTTTCGATAGGATGGCAAAAATAGGGGACCCCAAACTCGGCAGCAGGCCAATATATTCCTGCAGCAGCTCCAACAAATGATTGTCCAATTATGTACAAAAACGTATCTCTTGAAAAAATGAGAAATAAGCTAGCGGTAATACTTAGTATTGAAGAACTAACTATTGGAAATTGTATTTTCCCTGTTTTATTAAGATAATTTCCTGTAAAGAGTCTTGTTATCGTTCCAATTATTGCTGAAATGGTAAACCCCAAACCAATATCTGTTGCCGATAATCCTATGTTATTAAAAATAAGTGATGTTAAATAAATAACACCACCTGCTCCAAATGCAGCATAAAATCTTATCTTGGTTATTAACCTCAAATGATATGGAAATTGAATCCACCAATTTTTGCTAATTTGTAAACTATTTAGACTAATCACAAGTGAAGTACATTTTTATAATTTTTTTTAGTTTTTGTAGTTTATTTTTTAATAATGGTTTAAGAGCGGCTGAAAAGATAAATATTAAATTTGAAGAGATGGAAATCCCTCTTACTATAGAACAATTATCAAAATTAGAAAAATACAAAGATGATTCAACAGAATTAATAGATTGGTTAAAAAAAAATGGATTAATAAGAGTTTTTGAATTATCAAAATTTTTAGAATTTCCAGTTTTCAAGGAAGAGGGATTAAATAGAAAAATATTAAGAAGTTGGGTTGGCCGTAAAATTCTTACAGAATTAAGCAAAAGCATTAAAGTTCCCAATGACAATAATGGCACAGAAATTTATAACACTATAGAAAATTTATTAGATCAAAAAAAAGAAGTTTCAACTTTAGAAATCATAAAGGCATTACCATCAGAAGAAATTTCACTAGATGTTGATAATTTAATTTTAATAATTTCATCTTGGAAAAATGAATTATCAATGCAACAAGAACTTTTATCCAAATTAAATAAACTTGAAAGAACGAACCACAATACCTCCAAAAATAGTGAAGAAAAATCTACTCAAGATCTAATAAAAATTGATAAAAAAATCTATGCTCCTCACCGAGTAAAACCTTTTAAAATTGAAATATGGAAAAGCAATAAAACAAATGATGAAAAAGAACTGATAATTTTTATGCCAGGACTTGGAGGCGAAATTAATAATTTCAAATGGATAGGCAACGAATTGGCTAGAAGAGGTTGGCCAATATTATTTATAGATCATAAAGGGAGTAATTTAGAATCATTTATAAAAGTACTTGAAGGTAAAGAAACAATCCCAGGAAGTGCAGACTTTTTCTTATACAGAATTAAAGATTTAGATGCCGTATTAAAAGCTCATGAAAATGGAGAATTTGGTTTAACTAATAATTCTTATATTTTAATGGGGCATTCACTTGGCGCATTAATAGCACTTTTATATGAAGGCAATAAACCAACTGATCAACTAGAAGATAAATGTGATTCGGCATTAAAAGACTTTGCGGCAACAAATTTATCTAAATTACTCCAATGTCAGTTGAACGAAATACCATTCCCTGAGAAAAATAACACTAATAAGGCTAGTGCGATAATAGGTTTTAATCCATTTGGAAGTTTAGTATGGCCAAAAGAAAAAAGTACAGGCATTAAAACACCAACTCTTCTAATAGGTGGTACGTTTGACCTTATTACACCGTTAATGAATGAACAATTTGGAGTTTTTTCTGCTTTAGATAATCCATCAAATAGATTTCTAATTATTGAAGGAGCAAGTCATTTCTCTCCAATAAGAATTAATAAAAGTTATGGAGAAAATAATGACGTCTTCAAAATAAGTGAATCTTTTATTGGTTCAGATCCAATATTAGTACAAGATTTATCTGCGAAATTTATAGTTGAATTTTTAAAAAATATTAAATACAAAAAGTTCCCTTCTGTAGTTAAAAACCAAAGAGATTTGGGACTTGATTTCCATCTTTTAGATCTTGAAACAATAAAAGGAATTTCCAAAAATTAGTACTCTATTCGTGGATCTAAATATGCGATTAAAATATCCACGAAGAGATTTAAAGAGACTATAAGCATAGAGGTAAAAATTACAATGCCTTGAACCAAGGTATAATCTCTTTGAGAAATAGCTTCATGCAATCTTAAAGCTATACCTGGCCATGAAAAAGTTACTTCGAACAATAGAGTACCCCCTGCTAATGATGCCATAGTCAAGCCTGAAATAGTGACAATTGGCAATAGAGCATTAGTCAATGCATGGTTTAAAAATATTTTTTTCCTTGATACTCCTCTACATATGGCGGCATTTACGTAATCACTTTTTAATGTCTTATCCAAATTTACTCTTAATGAGCGGCTGAATGTACCACTTAATAAAAAGCCAAGGGTAATCGAAGGAAGTGCGAGATGATAAAGACTATCTTTCAAAGCAATAAAATTATTTGAAAAAATACTATCTAAAACTATAAAACCTGTAATTTGAGGTTGTTGCTGAAATATTGGAAATCTTCCTCCAATAGGGGAAATATTAAAAAATACAGAAAATAATAATTGCGCTAACATTGCACCCCAAAAAGGAGGTATCGCGTATGTGGCAATTCCTAAAATTCTCGCAATATAATCAGTCTTTTTACCTCTATTTCTTAAGCCAATTAATCCCAATGGGAATCCTATTAGTATGGCACTTAATATTGAAAAAAATCCAAGCTCAAGACTTGCAGGCAATGACTTAAGAATAATATTTAAGACTGGCTCTTGGGTACTAAGAGATTGACCAAAATCTAGGTGCAATATATTTTTAATATATGAAAAATATTGATTAATTAAAGGTTCATTTAGCCCCAATTTATTTCTTAGAAATTCCCTTGAAACCTCATCTGCGCCAGATCCAAGTATGGCATCGACAGGATCGCCTGGAGCCACTCTTAATAAAATAAAAACTAATGAAGAAATTATCCATAACATTACCGGTATTAATGAAATTTTTAATAAGGAATAATTTAGTATTTTATTTAAATTTCTACTCATCAATTAACTCAAGATCACTCAATGAAATTATTCCTGCACCATTAAAAATAGGTTTTGATATTTTATTTTGAGACCATGCTTTTTGAGAGGATATCCAAATAGGAATATAAGGGATTGAACTTGCTGCTATTTTTTCAATTTCAATAAGTTTTTCTAATCTTTTAATTCCACTTATTTTTTCACTCTCAAGAAATAAACTTTCCACTTTTTTAGATCCCCAAAAACTACCACTGTAGACTGATTCTCCTTTTTTACAATTACCATCAACTATTTCATTACAACTTAAAAGAGGGGTGAGATAGGCTTCTGGATCTGAATAAGCTCCAGTCCAATCGAGAATAACTGCTGTATAAATTCCTAAACTTAGATTCTTATAAACAGTTGTAGATTCAACCCCATTAAGTTCAATATCAATACAATCTTTCAAAGAATTTTTAATTTCTTCCTGCCATGTCAGGGCAATAAGCTTGTCAGCTGGTACATTCGATCTATAAGTAAGAGGTATTTTCAGAACATTTCCATTACAATAATTTTCTTTTTGCAATAACCTTCTCGCTTCTAAATAATCGTATTTAGGCCAGAGTTCTTGATTACCATTTTTTAATATTGGAGGAATAATTGATCTAGATGGCTTCCTTAATCCATAACTTATTTTCTCACTAATTAATTTTCTATTAAGACTTTTTGCCAAAGCCAGTCTTAAATTAAGATTACTTAATGGATAAGAACTAGTTTTAAGGCTTATAAAACTTAATTCAGTGAAAGGGCTATTACCTTCTTTAAACTGTTTATTTTTGCTTAAATTATTTAAACTTTTTCTCTGACTATCATCAATAGAATTTGATAAGAGCACATCAATTTGTTTACTTTTTAAAGCCCCAAAAAGAGATGATGAATTTGAATACCCCACAAAATTTATGCCCTTATTTAAAGGCTTTTCACCCCAATAATTCAAATACGGTTCAATTGATTGAACTTCATTAGAAAAACTGGTAAGCACATACTTGCCAGTACCAACAAATTTTTCATTTAGAAACTTATCAGAATATTCTTTGTAAAATGTAGGAGATATTGGAGTTAAATTTACTGATGTAAGTAAACCATTTAAAGAACTTGATGGCATATTCAAATTTATTATGACCGAATATTCACTTGGCGTTTCTATTGATTTAATCTTATTTCCTAAAATATAATTCATCGTTCCAATTCTTTTGAACCTATCAAAAGAAAACTTTATTGCATTTGAGTTAAATGGAGTTCCATCGTGAAAAAAAACATTTTTTCTTAAATTGATAATTATCTGAAGTCTATCCTTTGTAATAATTGGCATCCCAGATGCCAATTCAGGTATTAATTCACCCTTAGAATTTAATTCATATAATGTATCTCCCAGAGAACTGATTAATTGAATTGCTTTAAGAGTATTAGCTCTAGCTGGATCTAAAGATTCAATTTTGCCAGAACTTGCTACTATGATTTTTTTAGATATTCTTTTTGAGCTGCAAGAAGTCTGTAGAAAAGAAATTAAAATAATAAAAATTGATAAAACAACTTTTTTTTTCATATTTCTTAGGTTCTTAATTAATCTGAAGAATTATTTGAGCAAAAAATTTGTAAGGTTATTTGACTTATTTCTAAAGCAAATGTTCTTTTAGAATTAAAGGCAAAAGGCCACTCTCTCACCCAACAAATTTTTTTTCCTATATTGATACCAATTACTTGAAAAGTCTTATTGCTATTTTTAATTTTTACACAGGCACCTTTGTAAAGGTTTTCAGAACAAATTAAATTATTTTTTTCATTTTTATTGTCTAATAGTTTTGTATGAATCATTAAGGTGCTAAATCCAAACACTTTCTTTCTTGGGTTTAACAGACTATAAAAAAATTTGCAAACTATTTTTTTAAATACAACTTAATTGACTTGCAATAATTTTAACTTCATTTAGCGAATTTATTTCATCTTTCGATTTCTCAAAATTTCCATTATTCACCTCATGAGTAATAACTACAATTTCAGCTTTGTCCTCACTTGCATCTAGTTGAACAATTGATTCGATGGATACATTATTCGTTCCAAAAATATCTCCAATCTTTCCAATTACACCTGGAGTATCAAGACAAATAATTCTAAGGTAATTTTTTTTATTTATTTGGGAAGATTCTATGATATGACAGTTTCTCCAGAAATCAAAAGATAATAATTGATCGATTGAATTATTATTTTTTACTGAAGCGGCATGCAAATTTAATATATCTGAAACTACTGATGCAGCAGTTGGGCCACTCCCTGCACCTGGACCATACAACATTATCTCTCCAAGAGGATCAGCCTCTATTAATAAAGCATTGTTAACTCCCTTAACTGTTGCCAATGGATGAGATTTTGGAATCAAAGAAGGTCCTACCCAAATATTTAAAGCAAGTGAATCATTACTATTAATTTGTCCCCTTTCGGAGAGCGCTAAAAGTTTTATTTCAAATCCTAATTTATTGGCATATTCGATATCTTTGAGATTAATTTTACTAATACCTTCAGAATGTATCTGCTCTCTTTTGATTTTCCCTCCAAATGCAAGTTCACTAAGAATTGAAATCTTGTCAGCAGCATCGTGACCCTCAACATCTGCAGTTGGATCAAATTCTGCATACCCAAGGCTTTGGGCCAATTTTAAGGTCTCCTTATAATCAGCTTTTTCATTAGTCATCTTTGAAAGAATAAAATTTGTTGTGCCATTTATTATCCCAACCATTTTTTTTATGCTGTTACTTTTTAATGATCTTTTTAAGGGTTCAATTATAGGAATACCCCCGCAAACTGCCGCCTCTGACAATATATAAACGCCTTCATTAGACGCAGTTTTATATATTTCTTCTCCATATCTTGCAATGACTGCTTTATTAGCTGTAACAACAGATTTACCTAATTTTAATGATTGCAGAATAATATCTTTCGCTAAATCAACCCCACCCATTACTTCAACAATTACATCTATAGAGGGGTCATTAATTAATTTAAATGGATCATCAGTTAATAAATTATTATCTAGCTCAATGTCCCTTTTTTTATTGAGATCTTTAACAGCAATTTTAACAATTTCTATTTCTTTTAGAATTGGATGTGAATCAACTTCAGAAATTAATATTTTATAAATCCCTGAACCTACAGTCCCAAAACCTACAATCCCAATTTTGCATTTTCTCATTTTTTATTTCTTTTAACTTTGAGTTTAATTTTATATTATTAAAACTACAAAAATTCATTTGCTTGAGACTTCATTTTCAATAATATATTTAAGAAACCATTTGATCGTGAAGGAGTTAAGCTTGCTTTCAAACCAGTATCTTCAATAAATTTCTTATCTATTGTAACAACCTCATTTGGTGTTAATTCATTCAACCCAGTAATTAAAAATGCTAATAAACCCTTAGTTATCAAGGCATCGGAAGATCCTTCCCAAAATAATTTACCGCTTTTAATATTTGCCTTAACAAAAACTTCTGAAACACATCCCTTAACTTTATTTTCTTCAACAAGAATTTCACTATCTGGATCTTTCAATTTTTTGCCTAACCACAAAATGTATTCATATTTTCTTTTTGGATCTTCTGATTTCTTCAACTTTTCTACTAATTTTGATAAATTATTGTATTTTTCCTGATTTTCCATTTTTAAAACTATAAAAATATTACTTTAAAGACATTTTAATATACAAATATTTCTTTTTCTGTGATAAAACCCGATAAAGGAATATCCCACTCAGCTCTGGTTAATGGAATTGTACTTACACAATTAGAAGTTAACACTCCAATGCATGGAATATTTCTCCAATTATTATCTGACCTTAATTTATCAAAATAACCACCTCCATAACCTAATCTTGTTAAATTTTTATCTACAGAAAGACATGGGACAAGAATCATACTTATCTGGTAATAACTTAATGAAAAAGAGTTATTTGGACTTAGTATCCCCTCAGAATCTTTTGTGAGAGGTTCTTCGTCCCATGGATAAAATAATAATTCATTTTTATCTTTACATCTTGGCAAAGCTAAAGAAAATTTTTTCTTGAGACTTCTTAGATCTACTTCATTTTTTAGAGGCCAATATATTGCTAAATAACCAATTTTTTTATATTCCTTAATAAATGAATCAACATATAATTTTACATTCTTTTCAACATTTTCTCTTTGATTTAGAGAAATCTCATCTCTAAGTTTTCTAAAGGTATGCCTCTCCAATTTCTTTTTTTCAGAAATATTCATAATTGAATCTTCAGTTGATGCCATCTTCATTGAGTTTAGTGAGAGCTATGGCCAAGGCATCTGCTGAATCATCAGGTTTTGGAGGTTTTTTAAGTTCTAAGCAATACATAACAGCATCAAGAACTTCTTTCTTAGATGCCTTTCCAGACCCAGCAATGGTTAATTTTATCTGAGCAGGGGAATATTCACTAACATGAATTTTTTTTGAGGCCAATACCATCATAATCACGCCTCTAGCCTGCACGACACTAATGGTAGTGCTTGATCTGTAAAAGAAAAATTTTTCTACTGCCGCTGATGTTGGATTCCAACGATTTATTAATTCATTAAGATCTTTGAAAATCTCATAAAGTCTATCTTCTTCTTTTTTATCTTTACCTGTCTCAATGACACCACAATCTAATAAAATCTTTTTTTCATTCTCTATTTCAATAATTCCATAACCAACTCTAGCTAATCCAGGGTCAATCCCAATTATTCTCACTGTAATTAAGCTTCTGCAGACAATTGAAATTTTGAAAGATTTTCTTTTTTATCTAAATCAAATACTTTACAAAAAGCTTGAACAACTCTTTCACCTGAATCAACTTGTTCTAAAGGATCTTTTCTTAGTCTGTGTCTTAAAGAGCAAGAAATAACCCTTGCTATGTCATCTTCTTGCACTTCAGTTCTGCCCTCAAAGGCCGCAATTGCCCTTGCCGAACGATTTGTAACAATATCTCCGCGTAAGCCATCAACATCTAGTTCTCCGCAAATTGCAGAAATATTCAATCTTAGGTCATCATCCATTTGAACAGAATTTAATATTTCTTGTGCTTTAATAACCTTTTGTTGAAGTTCATCCTGTTCTTTCTCAACACTCAATGAAAACTCATCAGGATCATCGTCAAAGGAAGTTCTTTGATCTACTACTTGAACTCTTAATTCAGCATCTCTAACTGTCTTAACCTCAACACTCATTCCAAACCTATCCAATAGTTGAGGCCTTAATTCACCCTCTTCTGGATTGCCTGAACCAATAAGGACAAATCTCGCAGGATGTCGAACTGAAACTCCCTCCCTTTCAACTGTATTCCATCCGGAAGCAGCCGAATCTAGAAGTACATCAACTAAATGATCATCAAGCAAATTCACTTCATCAACGTATAGTAAACCCCTATTAGCTTTAGCCAACAATCCAGGTTCGAATGCCTTAACACCTTCACTCAAAGCCTTTTCTATATCAATTGTTCCACAAAGCCTGTCTTCAGTAGCACCTAAAGGCAAGTCGACCATTGGTACTTGTTTTTGAATACTCTCTAGATTTTCTCCTTGAGTAATTTTTTCCAAAACTTCTTTACTTTGTAGATCAGGATCGACTAGAGAACTATTATATGGATCGTCTTTAACAACATCGATTGCAGGCAACAAATCAGCCAAGGCTCTTATAGTAGTGGACTTTCCAGTCCCTCTATCACCCATTATCATCACTCCTCCAATTCTTGGATCAATAACATTTAACAAGAGAGCCAATTTCATTTCTTCTTGACCAATTACAGCTGTAAAAGGAAAAACTCTTCTTTTCTTTGTTGTAGGCACTTTTTTAGTTTTCTTAAATTTTCTAAATAATCAGTAGATGTTACTTCAGAAAATGTTTTTAGTAAATATCCCTATCAAATTAAAAATACAGGGAAAAAATAATTAATCAAATTTATACTTACTTATTTTTTTTTGAATTGTTCAAAAACCATTTTATTTGATGGACAATTCCTCTTAAAAAATATATTTCTTGGGTTGATGTATTTTCCCTCAAAATAAAATTCTTGAATTTATTTATTTTTGCTTTAGAAGTATGTTTTAAGAGATATCCTACTCTCAAAAGTATTTCCTCTATCTCCACAAATGTATCATGTACATCTTTCGGTGATGCTAAGTTAAAAACTTTTAATTCTTGATCAAAGTTTCTTTTTGAAGATTTTTTTAACTCATACAAAGCTATTGAAACTGCGTGAGAAAGATTTAAAGAGGGATTATTTATAGATGTAGGAATATTAAAAGTCTTATTTGCAAGAAGTAATTCATCATTAGTTAAACCACTATCTTCTCTTCCAAATATAATTGCTAAATTATTTATCTTTTTAAAAGATGTAGTCCAATTAAATACATCTTCTGAAGATTCAAAAAATGAATCTTTACTTACATCAATTCTTCCACAAGATGCAAGAACTAAATCACAATCAAAAATAGCATTTTCAAGATTGTCAAAAATCTTACAAAATTCAAGAAATTTTTGACCTTTAAGGGCCATTTTTTTTGCATCTAAAGAGAATATATCGCATTTTGGAGAAACAATTCTTAATTCATCAACATCAAAGTTAGAGCATAATCTAGCAACGCTCCCTACATTTAAAGGGCCATTTGGTTCAACTAATATTACCTTTAAATTAGAAAAATTTTTTTCCAAAATCATTCAAGGCTATGAAGATATTTTAATAAATTGGACATATTTACAGGATCAATTTCAAAACTTGGCATAGGAGGAGTTTGGCCTCCAGTAACTTGTCTTATTATCTCTTTATCATTCAAACGTTGAGTTATTGAGTGTAAGTCTGGCCCCACTAATCCTCTTGCTGTAATCCCATGACATCCAACACAATTTATCTTAAAAAGAGCATCTCCTTCCTCAGCAGAGCCATTAAGCGCAAGAGTTTCAATAATATATTTGTTATTTTCTTGATTTTTTACGAAAAATATTGAGAAACAAATCACTAAAACTCCAAATACAATAAAAAAAATTTTTAAGAATTCTCTTTTAAAGTCTCTTTCTACTGCAGTTGATGAAGATGTTGACACAAAAAATAGTCTCTATGTAACAATTGTGAATAAGAAATTCAAAAAAGGCAAAAAAATGATCGAGCCTCTTCTATGTGGAATTGTTTTAGGTTTAGTTCCAATAACTCTTCTAGGATTATTCGTAAGCGCATGGAATCAATACAGAAGAGGTTCAGGGATGCTGGATATTGATTAAAAATGTCAGTCTTGACTGCCCATAATTTCTTACATCTATAGTTTCCCACAAAGTACTTTTTTTAATAAATAGGTTTGGAGAATGTTCACAAATAACAATTGAATCTTTTTTTAAAAAATTACAATTGAATAATTGATTTAAAACTAAATCATGGAAATCCACACCATAGGGAGGATCTAGATAAACAAAATCAAATTTTAATTTGTTTAAATCCATATTTCTAGATGATAAGTTTCTCTCATAATTTGGTTTTGTCCATTTCAAAACGTCTTTACAAATAACTTCGATATCATTCCTCCTATTCTCTGTGTTCTGCAACGAGAGTAAATTTTCTAAGCAAATTTTTGAGTTGATTTTATTTTTTTCAATTGCAAGTATTTTGCTTGCCCCATGATTATAGGCTTCACAAGATATAACCCCTGTTCCACTAAATAAATCTAACCAGTTGCTATTTTCAACTCTTTTATTCAATATATTAAATATGGCCTCTCTCACCCTCAAAGTTGTAGGTCTGGTATAAGAATTATTTGGACTTTGGAGTTTTTTACCACCTATTAATCTTAAGTTAGTCTTCATCCCTAAACATCTATTATTGAATATTACTCAGCCATCTTCTCAAAAGTTTTTCACCAATTTTTCCAGATTTTTCTGGATGAAATTGACAGGCCAATAAATTATCATTTTCAATCATTGCAGTCAATTTTTCAGAGCCATAATCAACCTGAGCTGCAATAATATTTAAATCATCTGGGATTGCATGATAGGAATGTACAAAATAGACCCAATTATTTAATTCTTCAAGCTCTAATAATGTATTTGGTTTTGTAGGTAAAAGTTGGCACCACCCCATATGTGGGATTCTTTGGTTAACAATATTGGGTATTTTTTGTATTTTTCCTTTTAAAATTCCCAGCCCTTGAACTTTTCCTTCATCACTAGATTCAAAAAGGAGTTGGAGACCTAAACATATCCCAAAAAAGGACTTCCCACTTTTAATCCAATTTTTCAAATCAGATATCAAATCAGTATTTATGAGATTATTCATCGCTGGATCAAATGCTCCAACCCCAGGGAGTATTATCGCCTTACAAAGGTTGGAATCATTAAAGTTTTTAATTAATATAATTTCTTCTCCAAGATTTTCTAAAGATTTTGTTACGGAATGAATATTACCCATTCCATAGTCTATTAGTCCAATTTTATGCAAAGCTTTTAAATTTATAAATGCTTAGTTAAAGTGCTCGAAAGAGTTGCTTTTGGCACAGCACCAACAACGGTATCAACCTTTTGACCTCCTTTAAAGATCATTAATGTAGGAATACTTCTAATTCCGTATTGACTGGCTACATTTGGATTCTCATCTGTGTTTAATTTAAAAACTTTAATTTTCCCTTCAAAGTCTTTTGAGATTTCTTCTACAACTGGAGCGACCATCCTACATGGACCGCACCATGGTGCCCAAAAATCAACCAATACTGGTAGATCACTTTGCAGTACATCCTTGTCAAATGAAGAATCAGTTACGGCTGGAGCTGATGACATAGTTTAAGTATTCCTTTTTGAAAATTTAGCAGGCAATTCTTCTAAGTGATGATTTCATTACAGATAAAATAATATAAGTAACAAAATATCTAAAAAAGCCCGATTAATCGGGCGATTTAGTGTGTGAGGAGTATGGGGTTTCCCCCATTATTTCATAATAACTCCTAATGAGAAAATTTTTTCAATTTAATACTTAATTCACTAAGGTTTTATAATTTTGTTTTAAATGAACTACTTACCCATCCCAAGCTGCTGAGCTTTTTGATAAACCTTACCTTCTGTAAGAAGCGATGGTGCAATAACTATTTCAACTTCTTGCATTTCTTTAATATTTTTTGCCCCAAGAGTACTCATTGAGGTTCTAATGGCTCCTAATAAGTTATGTGTCCCATCATCAAGTAAGGCAGGGCCTTTAATTATTCTTTCTAAAGATCCTGTAGAGCCAACTTCAATTCTTGTGCCCCTTGGCAATACTGGACTTGGAGTAGCCATACCCCAGTGAAATCCTTTACCTGGAGCGTTTGAGGATTTAGCTATTGGGGATCCAATCATTACAGCATCAGCTCCACATGCCAAACATTTACAGATATCTCCGCCCGTTACAATTCCTCCATCACCAATAATAGGAATATAACGACCACTTTCTTTAAAGTAATCATTTCTTGCCGCACTACAATCAGAAATTGCAGTTGCTTGAGGGATTCCAATTCCCAATACTCCTCTTGATGTACATGCCGCTCCAGGTCCTATCCCAACCATTAATCCTGCAACTCCAGCATTCATCAGAAGTTTTGCAACTTCGTAAGTAACGCAATTTCCCGCTACAACTGGGGCATTCAAAGATTGGCAGAGATCTTTAATATTTAAGGTTTCCTTACCTTCCATACCAAGATGTTCAGTTGAAACAACTGTTCCTTGAAGAAAAAATAAATCTATTTTGGAACTATTAAGTATTTCTTTAAACTTAATAGCAGCTTGAGGAGTCCCACTAAAAGCAGCAATACCTCCTCCTTCCTTGACCTCATTTATTCTTTTTAAAATCAATCCCTCCTTAACGGGTTCACTGTATATCTTCTGCATTAACGGAACGAAATCATTCTTCCCGACTGATGCTATTTGATTCAATATTTCATCAGGATTTTCATATCTCGTTTGTATGCCCTCCATATTAATAACCCCTATGGAACCTAATTTTGTAAGTTCTAAAGCCGTATTGACATCGACAACACTGTCCATGGCACTAGCTACTATCGGAACTTCTCTTTTGATATCACCTATTGTCCAAGAAGGATCAGTCAAATCGTAATCAAGTGTTCTATTACCAGGGACTAAAGCTATTTCATCAATGCCATAAGCCCTTTTGACTTTTTTATTTAAACCAAGTTCAATATTCACGGGATTTTTCTTTTTATTTTGAATAAATTAACAACTAAAGGGGTAATAAGCCAAGGTTTATTTAAAAACAAAAGGTTTTATTTTGATTTGTGTGTAAATGTGAGTATTTGGGAATTAAATAAATATTTTTTTTTATTCATTATGACAATCAGCGATTATTATTAAAAAAAGTATTTTTATATGTCTGATATTTTAGATTCTGATAACTCAGGATTAAGCGAAGATAACGAACGAATTATTCAGACTGACCTAAGAAACGAGATGTCTCGCTCATATCTTGAATATGCAATGAGCGTTATAGTTGGTCGTGCTCTTCCAGATGCAAGAGATGGATTAAAACCTGTTCATAGAAGAATTCTTTATGCAATGTATGAACTTGGTTTAACTAGCGGTAGACCATACAGAAAATGTGCAAGAGTTGTTGGAGAAGTACTAGGTAAGTACCACCCTCATGGCGATACTGCTGTTTATGATGCTTTGGTTAGGATGGCACAGGATTTCTCTATGAGGATGCCACTCATAGATGGCCATGGAAACTTTGGTTCTGTTGATAACGACCCTCCAGCAGCAATGAGATATACAGAGTCTCGTTTACAGTCTCTTACAGATGAAAGTTTATTAGAAGATATTGAATCTGAAACTGTAGATTTTGCTGATAATTTCGACGGTTCTCAACAAGAACCAACAGTCTTACCTGCTAGGATTCCTCAACTACTACTAAATGGATCATCTGGAATAGCAGTAGGAATGGCAACTAATATTCCACCTCATAACCTAGGGGAATTAATTAATGGTCTTAAATCAATCATCAATAACCCTTCGATTGAAGATAGAGAACTTTTTGAAATAATTAAAGGTCCTGATTTTCCCACAGGCGGTCAAATCTTAGGCAGAGATGGTATCAGAGAAACCTTCAAGACAGGAAGGGGTTCAATAACCATGAGAGGTGTAGCAAATATTGAGCAAATTAAATCCAGTGGTAGAGCAGAAAAAGATGCAGTAATAATTACAGAGCTCCCATTTCAAACTAATAAAGCGGCATTGATAGAAAGAATTGCGGACTTGGTTAATGAAAAAAAATTAGAAGGTATTTCTGATATTAGAGATGAAAGTGATCGAGACGGAATGAGGATTGTTATTGAACTAAAAAGGGATGCCTACCCACAAGTAGTTTTAAATAATTTATTTAAGTTAACACCTCTGCAAAATAACTTCAGTGCAAATATCCTTGCTTTAGTAAAAGGAGAGCCCACAACACTATCACTCAGGAAAATGTTAGATGTATTTCTAGACTTCAGAGTGGAGACAATAAGGCGTAGAACAGGATTTTTATTAAAAAAGGCTGAAGAGAGGGATCATATTATAAAAGGTTTTTTATTAGCATTGGGCGCTATAGATGAGATTATTAATTTAATAAGATCAGCAAAAGATACAGTTTCAGCCAGGGAAAAATTACAAACTGATCATGAGTTATCTGCCACACAGGCAGAAGCTATTTTGCAAATGCAATTAAGAAGATTAACAGCACTAGAAGCAGACAAAATCAAAGGGGAACATTATGAGTTAACCAAAAAAATCAATTTATATCAGCAAATATTGAATAGTAAAGAAAGAATTTTAGAAATTATTCTTGAAGAACTTAATAAAATTGATGAAAGATTTTCTTCTCCGAGAAAAACAGAAATACTTGATTTAGGCGGTGGTCTAGATGATATTGATCTTATAGCTAATGACAGATCTGTAGTTTTATTGACTGAAGCAGGTTATCTAAAAAGAATGCCTGTTAATGAATTCGAATCTACTAGTCGTGGGTCTAGAGGTAAAGCTGGAACAAAGACACAAGAAGATGATGAAGTAAAACTATTTATAAGCTGTAATGATCATGATACTCTTTTGCTTTTTAGTGATAGAGGAGTATCCTATGCTCTGCCAGCATATAGAGTTCCCATGAGTAGCCGAACAGCTAAAGGTACTCCATCAGTTCAACTTCTCCCAATACCAAGAGAAGAGAAGATAACCTCGCTAGTTGCAGTAGATTCTTTTGATAATGATTGTTATCTATTAATGCTAACCAAGGCTGGATTTATAAAAAGAACTTCACTTTCTGCTTTCTCAAAAATTCGATCAAATGGTTTAATAGCAATAAATCTTGAGGATGGAGATGCTTTAACTTGGGTTAGATTATCAAAAGAAGGTGACAGTGTTTTGATTGGATCAAGAGCAGGAATGGCGATTCATTTCAGACTAAATATTAACGAATTAAGGCCACTAGGCAGGACGGCAAGGGGGGTTAAATCTATGAACCTTAGAAAAGGAGACAATCTTGTGTCTATGGATGTTTTAACATCTGATTTAGCTGATCAATTAGCTAAAAGTGATGATCTCACCCAAGAGTCTGATGAAAATCTTGAAGTCAACTCTTCAGAAGGTCCTTGGGTACTAATAGCCAGTGCATTTGGACTAGGTAAAAGAGTGCCTGTAACCCAGTTTAGATTGCAAAAAAGAGCTGGCATGGGTTTGAGAGCGATAAAATTCAGAATTAAAGATGATGTATTAGTTTGTTTGAAGGTCCTTGGAGAAGGGGAAGAATTACTTTTTGTGACCGAAAAAGGCGTGATAGTAAGAACAAATGCAGATAAAATATCCCAGCAATCTAGAGCTGCTACTGGAGTAAAATTACAAAGATTAGATGAGGGTGATCATTTATCAGAAGTTGTATTGGTTCCTCATGAACAAACAGAAGAAACAGACCAATTCAACCAAGGCAAAGAAAGTTAAAAGAAAATGGTTTATTAGATAATATGGAAATACTTGATATTCTAATTTTAGGTTCCGGGCCTGCAGCACTATGCTTGGCTTCAGAATTAGCCAAGCAAGATCTAAATATTAAGGGCATATCAACTAAATCTCCAAATGAAAAATGGGAGAATACATATGGTATTTGGGCTTCTGAATTAGAGGAATTAGGATTAGAGTCTTTGTTATCTCATCGGTGGTGCAAAACAGTTAGTTTTTTTGGAAATGGTGAAAATAAAAAGGGAGATAATCCTACAAAACATAATTACGATTATGGTTTGATAAATCAAAAAGCTTTTCAAAATGAACTTTTAAAAAAGTGTAACGGGATTGAATGGTTAAATGAAACAGCAAAAGATATTAAAGAGAAAAATAAACTATCTGAAGTGATTTGTTTTTCAGGTCTAAGAATAAAGGCAAGGTTAGTCATTGACGCAAGTGGTCATAAAAGTAATTTCATAAAAAGACCAATCCAAAATGAAATCGCGCAACAAGCTGCGTATGGGATTGTCGGTAAATTTTCATCACCACCAGTTAATAAAGATCAGTTTGTTTTAATGGATTTTCGTCCAAATCATTTAAACAATGAAGAAAAGTTGTCATCACCTTCCTTTCTTTATGCAATGGATCTTGGAAATGAAACTTTTTTTGTTGAAGAAACATCATTAGCTAGTTATCCTGCCTTATCCCAAGAGAATCTCAAAAAAAGACTTTTTAAAAGATTGAATAGCAAGGGTATTCAGGTAAGTGAAATTTTTCATGAAGAGAATTGCCTTTTCCCAATGAATTTACCCCTCCCATTTAAAAAACAATTTGTACTTGGTTTTGGAGGGTCTGCAAGCATGGTGCATCCTGCATCAGGATACATGATCGGATCTTTATTAAGAAGAGCTCCGCTCCTTGCAAAAAAATTAGCAACCTTTTTAAAAGAACCTAATCTCAGTTCTCTTGAACTAGCAACAAAAGGTTGGGAGACCCTATGGCCTTACGAGTTAATACAAAGGCATAAACTTTACCAATATGGTTTAAGAAGACTGATGAGTTTTGACGAAAGTAGATTAAGAAGCTTTTTCTCAAATTTCTTTAGATTATCGACCAATGAATGGGTAGGTTTTCTTACTAATACACTTCCACTTCCAAAACTAATCTACGTGATGAGTAAGATGTTTATAAATTCTCCTCTAAAAGTAAAACTAGGGATGCTTAAGTTAAATTAGTATTTTTTATTTTCGCCAATCATCAATATTAATATCTGGGAAAACTTTATCTTCTTCCTCAATATCTTCAAGAAATTTTAAATTAATATTGGAATGATTTTTAATCATTTCAACTATTTTCCAGAACCTGAACAAATGTCTTTCTATCCTCTCTTTTGCAAGCTCAGTTGTAGTTCCAGCTCTTAGTATAAAGCTCCAATCAGAAGACTCAGAGAGAAGTAATTCTCTTGCTGCTTGCTTGAAAAGTCTTGGAGATAAGTCATTATTAAAATTTTTCGAGCATAAATCAACAAAAGTTGAGCCTGCTTTTGTGATTTCCGGAACAATCCACGCATTTGCATTATTAATCCAGTAGTTATGGTAACCTCCTTGTCCCCAGCTTGATGGTGATGGATCGCAAATCTGGAGATTTGGCTTTTGAATTAAGAATTCTTTTAAATTTGTAAGCTTAATTGAATATTTATTTGAGTTTTTTAAAATATTTTCAATAAAAAAAGGGCCCTCATACCACCAATGGCCAAATAACTCCGCATCAAATGGAGCCACCAATAATGGCTTAAAGGGAGAGGATAGTGTTAATTTTTCTAATTGTTTAGATCTCGCG
>QCIV01000010.1 GCA_003216455.1 Prochlorococcus sp. AG-402-N17
AAATGGTTCAAAGAAGGGAAACTGAATATTACATATAATTGCTTAGATAGACACATTAACAGAGGGCTTGGAGGAAAGATTGCACTTATATGGGAAGGTGAACCCGGGGATTGCAAAAAATATACTTACGAAGAACTTCTAAAAGAGGTATGTAAAGCGGCTAATGCATTAAAAGCAATTGGTATAAAAAAAGGAGATTTGGTATGTATTTATATGCCTATGATTCCTGAAGCGATGTTTGCAATGTTAGCTTGTGCAAGAATTGGCGCGCCTCATTCGGTTGTCTTTGGAGGATTTTCTTCGGAAGCCTTAAAAGATAGGTTGATTGATGGAAACGCAAGATTTGTTATTACTGCTGATGGTGGCTTTAGAAAAGATAAAGTGATTGAACTTAAGCAAGCAGTTGATGCGGCAATTGAAAGTGGGGCAGATAAAGTTGTTGAAAAAGTAGTTGTTGTTCAACGAACCAAAAAAAATATTTCGATGGTTGATGATAGAGATTTATGGTGGCACGAATTATTAAAAGATCAAAAAGATCAGTGTGAACCAGAAATTATGAATAGCGAAGATAGACTTTTTATTCTTTATACTTCAGGCTCTACTGGAAAGCCCAAAGGTGTAGTTCACACTACAGGTGGTTACAATCTTTGGTCCCATTTGACATTTAAATGGATTTTTGATTTAAAAGATGACGACATTTACTGGTGTACTGCTGATGTTGGTTGGATTACAGGCCATAGTTACATAGTTTATGGGCCTTTATCTAATGGTGCTACAACCGTAATGTATGAGGGAGTGCCAAGACCCTCAAATTTAGGGGCTTTTTGGGAAATTGTTCAAAAATATAAGGTTTCTATTTTTTATACTGCACCCACCGCAATAAGAGCATTTATGAAGTCTGGGCGTGAAATCCCTGATAAATATAATCTTGAAAGTCTTAGACTTTTGGGCACAGTTGGAGAACCAATTAATCCTGAAGCATGGATGTGGTACAAGGATGTTATCGGCAAAAATAAATGCCCTATTGTTGATACTTGGTGGCAAACTGAGACTGGTGGTGTGATGATCAGTCCCTTGCCTGGAGTCGTTGCTACAAAGCCAGGTTCAGCTACTTTCCCTCTGCCAGGAATCGAAGTTGAAATCGTCGATAAGAATGGAGATAAGGTTAAGGAGAACGAGGGTGGCTATTTAATTATTAAGAAACCATGGCCAGGAATGATGAGAACAATTCACGGAAACTCAGGGAGATATTTGGAGAGTTATTGGGAATATATTTCCTTTAAAGGAGAAAGAAATGTTTATTTTGCTGGAGATGGAGCACGCATTGATGAAGATGGATACATATGGATTATGGGAAGAGTTGATGATGTCATAAGTGTTTCAGGACATCGTTTAGGAACAATGGAAATAGAATCTGCTTTGGTAAGTCATAAATCAGTTGCAGAGTCTGCAGTCGTTGGCAAAAAAGATGATTTAAAAGGTGAAGTTATAGTCGCTTTTGTATCTTTAGAGAAAGACGTGAAAAGTTCTTCAGAATTAGTAGAGAATTTAAAGAAACATGTTGTTAGTGAAATTGGAATTATCGCAAAGCCTGAAAAAATTATAATTTCTGACTCTCTTCCTAAAACACGTAGTGGAAAAATTATGAGACGTATTTTAAGATCTTTGGCTGCTGGAGAAAAAATTAGCGGTGATATAAGTACTCTTGAAGATAGTTCTGTTTTGGAAAAGCTGAAAGAATTATCCTAATCAGATTCATCAATTAAATTGGAAATTTTTTTTATAGTATTTCTTTTGAATTCATCATCGGCCCAGTCTCCCAAAAAATTTTCTCTTAGTCCTGCGCTTGCAATTATAGTATGTGTACCTTTTAACATAACCCCCTTAGAATTATCTTCTTTTCTTGCTTTCAGACAAGAAAATAATTTATCTGTTTGATCTAATTCGTCTGAGTTGAATTTTATTAGAAAGTTATTTTTTTGATTATATGTTTTTTCAATTAATCGCAAAGTTCTTTCAGGGCTTGGACTGAATTCACTTTTGAATTCTAATTTTTGAGAAATTTGTTTCAATAATGGAATAGATTTGTTAGCACTGAAGTTATTAAAACTTATTGATATGAATTTTTCGCAATTTCTTCCACCATCAGGGGAAATTAGATGAAGTTTGCAGCCTAGGCTATGACCAATTCTTATTGAAGGAATTGATGCTCCTATTCTCTTGGATAAAGATATTCGGCAATTCTTAAAATCCCTCCATGCTTTAATAGCAAGTTGTTGGTGATCGAATTGTGGAGTGTATTTATACGCATGTACTGCATAGTTTTTATTAATTAAACTCTCTATGAATCTTCTATAAGTTAAATCTGGTTTAGAAGCTAGATAACTTCCACCAATAAATTCCACAATTTTTTTAGGATTTGAAGGCCAATAACAAAAATTATTAAATTGATATTTTGTATAAGTCATCTTTCACAAATTAAAAATGTTTCAAAATTATTTTCTAATCATATTTTTTAATTTATATTAATTTAAGAGAAATTTTTATTAAATGCGTCAAGATAAACGAAAGAGTTTTCAGCTAATTGGAACTATCTAACAAAAAAAAATTAAATCAATTGGATATTCTTCAGGATCAAGTTATCAGTTATCCATCTGAAGATAGTGTTGCTAATCAAAATAAAAAAATTGAAAAAATTTTGATTCTTGATACTGAAACGACAGGTTTAGATGAAAATAAAGATGAAGTGATAGAGATAGGTTGTATTTTGTTTGATGTATCTTTTAAATGTGTACTTTCACAGGTCTCATTCTTATTCCCGGTTAATAATAATGAGGCAGAATATGTTAATGGCATATCTGCAGAAGTAACTAATATCTTTCAACCATGGGAAGATGGATTGAATTTCTTTTTAAAACTTGTTGACTGTTCGGATTTCATTGTCGCGCATAATGTAGAGTTTGATAAGAAATGGTTTGGGAAAGGAAGATTACCTAAACTTAATAAAAAATGGATATGCAGTTTAGAAGATATTAATTGGTCTTTTCAAAAATCACTAAAAAATAGACCCTCAGTAACTGATCTAGCTTTATCTTTTTCAATACCAGTTTGGAATGTACATAGAGCTTTATCTGATTGTTTTTACATATCTGAGGTCTTCAAAAAATGTGATAATTTAGAGGAACTTTTACTTAAAGCTACTGAACCGAGGTTTTTATACAAGGCACTGATTAGTTACGAAGATAGGTCTTTAGCTAAAAATGCTGGGTTCAGATGGAATAGTCCTGTGCAAGGAGCTTGGTCAAGAAAATTAACTACTGATGAGGCAAAAAATCTTGATTTTAGAGTAGAGATTTTGAATTAATATTTAATAAATTTTTGCTTAAGAAAATATTTAGTGCATCTTACAAGGCATCCATTTATTGCCCATTTTATGTGCTCCAACACATCCGTATTTTGAGGCAGCTTCTTCAGCCTCTTGTTTAGTGTTAAATAGATCTGACATCATATTTTCCTTATTTGAATTTGAAATTTGTTTGGAATGATTATGATGATTGTTATGATAATTAGGTGAATACTCCCATATTCCCATAGTAGTCAGACCAGCAGAGATAATTCCCATCCCAACTACTGATAAATTGACTATTCCCATTGCTACTGCACCAAAAGAAAATACACCCATTGGGACTACTCCTATACTTATTACTCCCATTGGCACTATGCCTATTGAAACTATACCAAGAGGCGCTATTCCAATAGCAATTTTTTTTGGTTTTGTACCGCAATGCTGATTCTCTTTACTTTTATTAATTCCCAATAGTTTTTCTTAATGTTAAATTAAAATTGTCTCACAGAATAACTAATCAAAGATTAATTTCTAGATGAATTAAAAATTTTGAATTATTTTTTAGAACTTTGAATAACTTAAAAAATCTAAGAGGAACAGTAGACTTATTGCCTGATCAATTAATAAAGTGGCAAAATGTTGAGAAAATTGTATTGGAACAGCTTTCAAGAGCATCCATCAAAGAAATAAGAACACCAATACTGGAAATGACCGAGTTATTTATAAGAGGAATTGGAGAAGGAACGGATGTTGTAAGTAAGGAAATGTATACATTTCTTGATAGAGGGGAGAGATCCTGTACGCTCAGACCCGAAGGAACAGCCTCAGTAGCACGAGCGTTAATACAAAATGGAATATCTTCTTATCCTCTTCAAAAACTTTGGTACATGGGTCCTATGTTTCGATACGAAAGACCTCAAGCAGGCAGACAAAGACAGTTTCATCAGTTAGGCGTTGAGTTTATAGGGCATGATTCAGTTAGAAGTGATGTTGAAATTATTGCTTTAGCTTGGGATATCTTAGGAAAATTAGGAATAAAAGCACTCAATCTTGAAATAAATACTTTAGGTGATACAAATGACAGATCAAATTTTCAAAAATCCTTTTTAAAATGGCTAGAAATAAATAAAGATTCTCTAGATTTAGATTCTCAGAATAGGATTACTAAAAACCCTTTGAGGATTTTGGACTCAAAGAATATTCAAACAAAAAAAGCTCTTGAAAATGCACCAAGATTATTTGATTTTTTGTCTGAAAAAAGTCATAACAGATATTCAGACTTAAAAAAACAATTAGAGGTTTTAAAAATACCTTACGTGGAAAATTTTAATTTAGTAAGAGGTTTAGATTATTACACCCATACTGCTTTTGAAATAACAAGTGGTGCTTTAGGTTCCCAAGCTACAGTTTGCGGTGGAGGAAGATACGATGATTTAATAAAACAAATGGGAGGGCCAAATACCCCGGCAATTGGATTTGCTATTGGTCTAGAAAGATTAATTCTACTAGCAGGAAAAGATCTTGAAGTTCCAAGAAATACTGATATTTATATTATTAATCAAGGCTTAATTGCTGAATACTTAGCTTTGGATTTATCTAGAAAATTAAGAAATTATGATTTGATAGTTGAGTTGGATTTAAGTGGAGCCTCATTTTCTAAACAATTTAAAAAGGCAAATAAACTAAAATCTAAAAGTATTATTGTAATTGGTGATGATGAGGCAGTTAAAGGTGAATTTATTATAAGGCTCTTTGATCAATCAGGTAATGGAAATGAAGAAGAGATTATATCTTTTGAGAATGATATTGAATTGGAAAAATGGATAAATAATAATTTACTTGCGAAGTGATGCTCTTCAAGTTTGTGATAATTTTTCTTTTTATATTTATTTTTTTTTATTTAAGGAACTTTCTTAAATCAAATAGAAAACAAAAAGTTTTGAATGCTAAAAAATTAACAACTTTCAATAAAAAGAATTTTAATAACTGGATGAATTTAACTAAAAAAGAAAGATATAACTTATCCAAACAAGATTCTGTTAACTATATGGATAGAAGAAAACTTTTATTAGACGAAATTAGAAATGAATATAAGAAAATATCTGGAAAAAATCCTGAGGGGAATATTAAGAAAAAATAATTATGGAAAATTACTGGACTTCTAATAAAACCATAAATGGATTGAGACATTTTGTTTTAGTTAATGAGACTAAAGAAAAAGGAAATGTTAGTTTTTTAATGGTTTCCGTCCTTGATTCTAAAATTAACTTAACAACTACATACGAAGAATTAATAAATAGTGGAAATTGGCACAAGGGTTGGATCAATCTTTCAAAGCATCAATCTATTACAGAAGAATACGTTAACTTTAAATCCATCAATAGAGGAGAGGGTATTGATGAGATATTCATTAATGAAGATTCTTTATTTAATATTTCTTAATTTGATATAAATCTTTGAGATCTCTCTCTCTTTGTAAATACAAGGTTTTTTGTTACTTAATAATTATTTAAAAGTTTTACCCCTTTCAAAAAAATAAAATTAACGTTATTAAGGATTAATAATATTTACTTAATTCAATGTTAGGGGATATGTGGAGCTCATCTGAGTTGACCGCGGAAAAACTAGGAATAACTGAAATTAAACTTTCTTTTTTACGTGAAAATGGAATACTCAAGCCTGGGATTCATTGGAAAAGCTCTCCACTCGGTCAGAAAAAACCTTGGAAACCTAGAGCCCTTTACAATATAAAAATGTGCAGACAAATAATTAATAAGTTTTATTCTGAAGAAAACAATAATATCGCAGCCTAAAAACTAAATATATTTAGTTTTTATTCAATTAGGTTCTCATCCTTACACTCAATTAGAGTGTTTTGCAAAGTTGGATATAAGTTAATCATATTTATGTATTGTTTTGATTTTCTGTAAGATTTTGCAGCCTTTTTATAATGAACTTCAGATTTCATTTCTAGTGAAAATTTTCTAGAAGACTCTTGAGAAGTAGTCATAATAATAGATGTCTTATTTCATATTTAATAAGTGTTTGAGAATGAGGCAATAAATAAGATGGTTTAATGAAACAAAACATCGTTTAATGTCAGCAAAATGAAATTTATTAAAATTATTTGGATTGGAAAATAATAGTTTATTTTAGGAAACTTTTATCTCTGAGAATAATTTTTCTTCATTAAATCTACCTTCTTTGCTCTTGGATGGCCTTATGAAGATTTTTTGTTTAGTAATTACTAGAATTACTAACCTTTACAATTTTGTTATTAATTCAACTGTTTGGTGAAATATAAAGTATTCTCAAAACGTTTAAGCTAATCAATTCCTAAATGCAAACCTATGGAAATCCAGATACTACCTATGGATGGTGGGCTGGTAATTCAGGTGTAGCGAATCGCTCAGGAAAATTCATTGCTGCTCATGTAGCTCATGCAGGATTAATTGTTTTCTGGGCGGGTGCATTCACCCTTTTTGAACTTTCACGATTTGACCCAAGCGTCCCAATGGGGCATCAACCTCTAATCGTTCTTCCTCATTTAGCAACTCTTGGAATAGGGTTTGATGCTAATGGTGTTGCTATGGGAGATACTAAACCTGTTCTAGCGATAGCAATAGTTCACTTAGTTTCTTCTATGGTTTTAGCAGCCGGGGGACTTTTACATTCTTTACTTCTTCCTGGAAATCTAGAAGATTCTGATGTAGCAAGAGCCAGAAAATTCAATATTGAATGGGATAATCCAGACAAATTGACATTTATTCTTGGTCACCATCTAATTATTCTTGGTTTCGCAGTTATTGCTTTTGTCGAATGGGCAAGAGTTCATGGAATTTATGATCCAGCTATTGGTTCAGTAAGACAGGTTGAGTATGAATTAAATTTAGCCAAAATTTGGAATCATCAGACAGACTTTTTGACTATTGATAGTCTTGAAGAAGTAATGGGAGGTCATGCTTTCCTTGCTTTCGTTGAGATTACTGGTGGTGCTTGGCATATTGCTACTAAGCAAGTTGGTGAATATACCAAATTCAAAGGTAAAGGCCTTCTCTCCGCAGAAGCTGTTCTTTCATGGTCACTAGCTGGAATAGGCTGGATGGCTATTATTGCAGCCTTCTGGAGTGCAGCTAACACAACAGTTTATCCAACTGAATTCTTTGGTGAACCACTTGAATTGAAATTTAGTATTTCTCCATATTGGGTAGATACTGTTGATCTTCCTGACGGTGAGTACACTTCAAGGGCGTGGTTAGCTAATGTTCATTACTATTTCGGATTCTTCTTTATTCAAGGTCATCTATGGCATGCTTTAAGAGCACTAGGCTTTGACTTCAAGAGAGTTACAAATGCTATCAGTAATATTGATAGTGCTACAGTTACTCTTAAAGATTAATTCTCAAATTTTCTTACCAATATTAAAAGGCTCCTATTACAGGGGCCTTTTTTATTTGAAAAATTTTGTTTATTAATTTAGATTTAGAATTATATGTTTTTGAAATCATTGAATATTTTTTCGATACAGAATAAAGATATTTTTTCAAATTCTCTATTGATAAGTTTTTTGGGATTATTAATTATATTTTTTTTGTTGATTTTTGGGAGAAAATTTAAACTAGCTGTTCAACTCGAGAGATTTGGATTACCGATAGCTGTCATATCAGGAATTTTAGGTATATCTATAGGCCCATTTGGAGCGATACACTTTTTGCCAAAAGAAACAATCAATGTTTGGAGTAATTTTCCTACTCCTCTTTTATCATTAGTTTTCGCAACTTTAATGATGGGAAGACCTATCCCAAATATAAATGGTTTAGTTAAACCAATTTTTAATCAGTTTCTATTGGCTCTTTCACTAGGTTTCGGACAATTTTTTGTCGGTGGTCTTGTTGTTAAATATTTTCTGCCTCCATCAATGGATGCAAACCCTCTAATGGGTTGTTTAATAGAGGTAGGTTTTGAGGGTGGTCATGGAGCTGCATCAATAATCGGTGAAAGTTTTAATAAACTCGGTTTCCCAAATGGTTTAGATCTTGGTTTGGCTATGGCCACAATGGGTCTTTTATCCTCTTCAATATTGGGTAGCATATTTATTTTTCTTGGAAGAACTTTAGGCCTTTCAGATACTGAGGAAATTATTGAACAAAAAGATACTCTAAATGGAAAAAATAAGATTGGAATTTTTGCAGATTTAAGAATTTTAATAATAAATCTTGGATTCTCTGGTTTGGCAATTTCTTTTGGTGTTTTGCTACTTAAATTTTTGAGGTATATCTCAAGTTCTTTTGGTGATTTTTCGAAGGAAATTATTTTTTCACTACCAGTATTTCCTTTTATCCTTATAGGTTCGCTCCTTATTAGATATATTTTAGAAAAAACCAAAAATACAGAATTTATTTCAAATATTCTGCAGAGAGAGATTGGTATTTTATCCACAGACTTATTGATTTTTACAGCTATGGCAAGTTTAGATATTGCAGTCGTTTTTGATAATTGGAAACTTATTTTAGTGTTTACTATTTTCGGTTTATTGTGGAATTTAATCTGCATTGCTTATTTCGCATACTTTATTTTTGATGATTATTGGTTTGAAAAAAGTTTGATAGAGTTTGGAAATTCTACAGGTGTAGTAGCTTCTGGGTTACTTCTTTTAAGGCTTTCAGATCCTAAAAATATTTCTAAGACTTTACCAATTTTTACGTCAAAACAGCTATTTGCTCAGTTAATTCTTTCTGGGGGACTATTCACAGTTCTTGCACCATTAATGATTTCTAAAATTGGGTTAGATTATTGGACAGAAATTTGTGCCCTAATTACATTCGCAATTCTTTCTATCGCATTGATTTTTAATAAAGTAGAGATGAAAAAGTTTCAATAAGAACCCTAGAATGGTAAAAAGCCTAAAATTTTATTTTAATGTCATTTACACCCTACGATATTCCACCTCAAGAAAATAAAGGGAAGTGGTTTAGGAGTCATTTACTTGGAAGGGAAATCGAACTTGGTGAATTGTATAGTCTTGGATCAAATGATTTAGATTTGCTTATGGCAGAGACTGCAGAAATTAGAAGCGATCTTGATTTTAAGGAAAAAAATATAGGTAAATTTAGGACTGCAGGATATTTTTTGGAGTTAGCACGAATAATTGAGAAAAGGAAATTGTTGGAAAGTTAATTAGATGGGAAATAATTCTTCCTAGAATATGGTTCCCATAATTCGTATTTATGCATTAAGGATTTAAATTCTCTATTTTTCTCAAATGATTCTAACCAGTTTTTTATTGAGGATTCAAAATAATTTGTTCTTTTTTGACTTTCACAAGCGATTCTAAATTGTCTTACAAAAGGCCAAATAGACCAATCAGCGATTGTGGGGCTATCTCCAAAAAAGTATTTGTTTTCTGAAAGAAGTTCGTTCCATTTCTTTATAAATTTAATCGCATTTGTGAAATGAAATTCTTCATCACTATTCTTATATCTTGTGGCATATTTAAATCGATCTAAATGATATTTGAATTCGTTATCATTTTCATTTATTATTTCAAAAATAGCTTCTTTTTTGTCGTCAGGAAAATAAATTAATTTGATGTTTTCCTTTTTTGACTCTAGGAGTGCCCACTGGATAATTTCAAGACTTTCTTCAATAACTTCACTATTTTTTTTTATAAGTATTGGAACCGTTTTCGTCTCTGAATTATTTAAAAAATCAAGAGGTTTATTTTTTAAATCAATTTCTCTTATCTCTACTTTTATTTCACAAATTAATAGGGCCCATCTTGCACGAATTGCATATGGACATCTTCGAAATGAATATAAAATATCGTTTTTCATATTGTAAAAACTTTAAATTTCCCTAATTCTTTTAGTATTATCTAAATAGGAACAGTATTAATTTTACAACGCAAATGCCGGGATATGTTTACCTTATTAGAGTAGGAGATCTTTATAGGATTGGGAAAACGGATAATCTTGAAAAGAAAATTAAGAAATTAAAGCCAGATGAATTATTAACATCAATTATGACAAAGGAGCCAGAAACTCTTGAAGCAAGATTACTGAGAAAATATAAGTCGCAAAGAATTCCTGAAACTGGTTATTTAAAGCTTTCTAAAAGACAAATTAGAGAATGTAAAAAGCAATTTGAATTAAAGGGTAGCTTACCTCACACTTTAGATGCTGAAGTTTCCATAACTCTATTTGCATCTTTTTTATTGTTTTCATTAAGTTCCCTTATTTTTAATTATTTAAATTTTGGATTTGTAAAATCTATATCTTATTCTTTCGGAATGGCATCTTTACCAATGGTTATATTATTTATTACAGGTAGTTTTGGCGGATACTTTTCTGAAGATTTATCTCTTTTTTCATTGTTAACTAATCGAATAAAAGGTTTATTTATTGCAATTGCGATGCTTTCAATGGCTTACTTAATTTTCAATTTAGGTTAAATTTCATAATTACAATTTAAGGCAATTTCAAATGGAACTGATTGGGTAGGTAACTTAAGAATAGTAGAGCATATTTCAGCAATATCTTCAGGTTGTGTCATGCTTGATTTGTCTAGGGAAGAGATATTTTGGGCCATTTTTGTATTAACCCAGCTTGGGCAAATTGCTGAAACCCTTATATTTTTATCCCAACCTTTATTTTTCATCGTTTGGCATAATCCCATCAGAGCAAATTTTGAAGAAGAATAAGCGGCTAAATCACCTTTAGATCTTTTCCCACTCATTGAAACTAAAACAATAATTCTTCCTCTGCGAGAAGTACATAAATGATCCCAAGAAAGCCTACATAAATTCCAAATTGCCAAAAAATTGATATTTAATGTATTTAAAATATCCTCTTCATCACCATCTTTATATAAGAAAGGAACTTTTGATAATACTCCAGAACAATTTATTACTGAATCAAATCCTCCAAATTCATCTTCGGTATTCTTTATCCAATTTTGGGCAGTAATTTTTTTTAATGCATCATAGTGGTTTATTATAATTGTCCCTTCTGGCCATTTTTTTGGATCAATAGCGCTTCCTTTTAAGGATTCTAAATCTCTTATTCCAACACTAATTCTATTGCCTTCTTTTAATTCTTTATGAGCAATATTTAGTCCAATACCTCTACTGGCTCCACTTATTAGTATGGTTCTCATTTTTAAACTATATATTTGGAAATATTATCCTAAGTAACATTTTAAATTCTCTACCATGCATAATCATGAGACCTTTTTTTACACTCCATGGAGCCTTTATAAACATTATGCACATCGCATATACAATCTCTTTTAAAGAAAGAGTATCAGTTAGAAAACCATACCATTGATTTTTAGGTAATTGGAAAAAACTACCAAAAAATTCTCTTAGTAGTTTCTCGTCAAACCTCATGAGTTTTTCTAATCCAAATTGGTAAAGTGATTTCTTCCGAATTAATTCTTTTGACCATAAAGTTTCCCAACCTTTTCTAGCAATATGATAGGTACTTAGATTTTTATTTTTAATTGCTTCTGAGACTGCCTTAGCGACAAGTGGAGCTCTTCTTAAAACATTACCAATTAAATATCCAGATGCAGGATGTACCATTGAAGCAGCACCACCATATCCAAGTATTTGTTGTTTGAAATCTGGGATTGGCATATTCATAGGGAGAAATAAGCCAAGCTCTTCGTGCTGCATGCTTGTGATTGATATATTTCGATAAGAAAGCCTCTTCTCTAGTCTTTCTTTTAAATTTTCCATTGTTAGAGGATTTACTAAACCAAGAGATGTCTCTTCAAGAAAATATTTACCATCCCCCATATCCATTGCATAAAGAAAAGTGGGCGGTTCTTTTTTTTGCTCATCGTTAAGATGATCATTTCTATAGTCCATCAATACAAACTGCCCTTTCTTAAGTGGAGGTTTACTAAAATTACCTACTATTCCATAACAAGTTTGGACTGCTAAGGGACCACACGATTTTAATTTAAGAAAAACAGGATCATATCCTGTTGCATCTACTACTAATCTTGCAGAGTAAGTCTTGCCATCTTTTGTGGTTACAGTACTTTTGTATTTTTCATAATGTATTTTGTTTGCAAAGCCTTGATGCCATTTAATAAAAGACTTATTGCATTCATTAAACCAATAATTGTGGAGTTTCTTCTTATCAAATAGTCCATAATCTAGTGAATGTTCCGTGGCTTTATTCTCGTCGTCCTGTTCTTCTAAAGCGCCATGCCCAAAAAAACTTACAGTATTCTTCCATCTATATTCAAGTAAACCCTGAAGCCCTAGTTGATCAACTTCTTTCCCCCAAATGCCATATGTGTTTGGCCAAGGTTCATCTGGTCCATTTGGAGAAAGCACTTCAACATCTAATTTTTCCTTCCCTAAAGCTGAGGCAATTGCCATACCTGCAGGCCCTGCACCCAAAACAAGAACATCTGGCATATTTTCTTTTGACATTAAATATAAATCTTATGATTAAAGAAATTTATGGAACAAATTATTACTTCTGCGCCTAGGGTTTTATATTCCATCCAATATTTATAATGAGAGTAGATTAATAATAATCAAATTACTCAAATACTAGTGACTAAGTTTTCGGTGTTTTAACAATAATTTATAAGATTACAAAATAAAAAAAACTTTATTTATTTTTTTATCATAAAAAAAAATATAGGAAATTAAATGATTAAAAATAAAAATATTTTAATTACTGGAGGTAATTCAGGAATAGGTTTTTTTGCCATTATTAATTTACTGAAGACGAAAAATATTTTATATATTGTAATAAAAAACGAATTTAGAAAGAAAGAATTTCTCAAAAAAATTGAGAAATATTTTGATAAAAATTACCTTATTAAATTTTTAAATATTATTGAAAATTGTGATCTTTCAGATCTAGAGAATATTAACAAAATTAAAGATTACTTTATTAGTAAAAAAATTTTTTTAGATGTTGTTGTTTTAAATGCAGGATTGCAATATACAGGCTCTTTTTACCCTAAAGTATCAAAACAAGGCATAGAACTAACTTTTGCGATAAATCATCTTGCACATTTTTACTTGGTAAATGTACTGAAATATTTTATTAGAGATAAAGAAGAATCTAGAATCATTATTACATCATCGGATGTTCACGACCCCAAAAGTTCAGGTGGCAATATAGGAAAGAAAGCGGGACTTAATAACCTAGTTGATTTTAGAAAAAAAGTAACTGGGCAATTTTTAAATTTTAATGCTGATGAAGCTTATAAAAATAGTAAGTTATGTAATATTTTGTTTGCTAAAGAACTTAAAAAAAAATTAAAAATGTCCTCCAGTAAAATTTCTGTAATAACTTGGGCTCCCGGCCTCGTAATACCAAATGATGATTCTGGTTTTTTTAGATACAGTAAACGTTTTAATCTCTTTGGATATTTAATTTTTTCTAAAGCTGCAAAAAATATTTTAGGAATTTCTGAAAGTATAGAAAATGCTGGAAAAATTCTTTCTGAGATTGTCCTTGATTCAAATTTAAATAATGTTGGTTTCATATATTTAAGTAATAAACTTATAGCTAGAAAAAAACATAAATTAGTTGAAAGTAACGCTAGTGATGAAGCAAATAGTGATGAGTTGGCTTCAAAACTTTGGATTTTAAGTGAAGATATTTGCAGATCATTTGGATTTGTTACTCTCAATATTTAAGGTTTGTGTTGGGAATGCAAACTCTATATTATTGACTGCAAATTCCTCAATAATTTTTAAATTAATAGATTGTTGAGCTTCCATTGCAGCAAGATAATTATTAGTTGGTATGTAATAAACAAGTTCGAAATTTAGACTGAAGTCACCAAAATCTGTGAAATGACACCTATCAAAAGAAGCATCTTTTGTCTCTTCAACTATTTTTTTTATTATTATTGGAATCAATTTCATATGTTTTGGAGAGGTTTCATAAACAACTCCTAATTTATGCACTAACCTTCTTTTTTTCATTTGTGCGTAATTTGAAATTATTCCATTTGTAAGGGCGCTGTTGCTCATTACTATTACTTCTCCATTGATACTTCTTATTCTTGAGGATCTTACTCCTACCCTCTCAACCATTCCAAGGACGCCATCAGATTTTATAAACTCACCTTTTTGAAAAGGTTTATCAAGCAAAATTGTTATATATTCAAAAAACTCCTGAACAGGATCTTTCAAAGCTAATCCTGCTCCAATACCTCCTGCACTGAGTAGAGCCCAAATAGCAGTCATTTGAACACCTATATTTTGTAAGAAAAAGATTGAACCAATAGTCCATGTTAATGCTTTTATTAAAGGAGTAAGTGAAGATATCATTGAACTTATTGAGGGATCATTAATTTTCGATGTCGATTCTGTTAAAAATCTTATTAAAACTTTGTTGAGAGCTTTTATAATTATTATCAATATAAATAATTTCTTTATATTCAATAATACAGAGATAAAAGTTATTTCATCAGCAAAAAAATAGTCAATTGACAAATAAAATGAGAGGAGAAAACCTATTGGTTTAATAATTCCAGAGATGACCTCAAAAATAAAATCATCAAAATTTGTTTTTGTACGTTTGGAGATCTTTTTGAAGAATATTTTTGAAAGTTTAGAAATTATTAGCGACAATAAAATTCCAATAAAAAAAATAGATATTGCCAGAAGGAAGTTTTCAGTAACTAATTTCATATTCAAATAGAATTTAAAAATTTATCTTTAATAAAATTTTAAATTATCTCTAGATAACAAACCAGTCTTGATTTTTCTTTACCTAATTATTATATTTCTAATTTCTTTAAATTCTTTTCTATCCGCAGTTTTGCATAATTCAAAAATTATTGATTCAGTAGTAGTTAAGATTGCCCCCTTCTGAATCATTCTCTGCAATGCTATTTCATGATCTACCCTATTTCGACTGCTCATAGCATCTGATACGAGAATAACTTCAAATCCTTTTTGTAAACAATCTAAGGCTGTTTGTTGAATACAAATATGCGTTTCGATACCACAAACTATTAAATTTGTAATTTTCTTATTTTTAAGTTCTTCTAAAAATTCTTGAATGTTAGCCATGCTAAATTCCATTTTCTCAATTTTTTTAAATCCATTTTTGGGCAATAATTCAGGTATCGTTGCACCCAATTTGTACGGGTTCTGTTCAGATAAAAAAATGTTTTCTTCTAAAATTTGGTAGGCATCTATAAGCTTTTTAATGTTTTTGATTATTGAATCCTTTTTAAATATTGCTCTTATAATTTTTTCCTGAACATCTATGATTAGTAAAGCATTCACTTTTGGTGATAGTTTGTCAGAAGATTTTTCATGCCCCTTCATCATTTGTATTTAAAGATATATTCAACATAGTATTTTGAACAACTTTAGTAAACATTTTAAATCAAAAAGTTGTTTTACTCTCATCTAGAGTTATTATTGAGAATAGCTGTGGGTTAATTGTTGTCATTATCCTCTCAATACAATGTCATCACATCTCCTCTTGGAGACGGTTTACATAAAGATGGGAAGAGGTTAACTCCTCAAAGGCTTAAGGTTCTTAATTTATTTGAAAATATTGGTTCTGGAAAACATCTTAGTGCTGAAGAGGTACATGAAAAGTTAGTTAAATCAAGCTCCAAAGTTTCACTTGCAACAATTTATAGAACTTTAAGACTTCTAGTGCAAATGGGTTTACTTCATGAATTAGAACTCAGTGAGGGAGGACACAGATATGAGTTGCTTAGTAATGACACTCCTGATCATCATCATTTAATTTGTATTAGGTGTGGTAGAACAGAAGAATTCGAAAATGATGAAGTTTTAGAAGCAGGTAAAGTTGCAGCAAAAATTAATGGGTTTAAACTAATTGAATCCTCTTTAAACGTAAGAGCTATATGTCCCAATTGCATTTAGCAGATTTTAACTTAAAGTGCCTCCGCAACTTGATCCTGCACCTGCAGTACAGGCAAAACAATGTTCTTTTACAGCTACCCTGTAGTCAAAAGTAAATGACTCATCCAATAGATCAAAAAGTGTCTTTGGTCCTTTATTCTCTCGGAAATTTATCTGTTGATTAAAGTCACAATCATAAATTTCTCCAAGCCAATTTACACTAATGGTTTTTTTGCACATAAGATTTTCTAAATTATTTTCATTAAAATTTTCTTTTAGTAATTTGTAATAAATATTTAGCTTCCCTTCTCTTTTTAGAGATTCTTCATATCTATTTATTGGCATATTAGTTATTGTGTATAAATTATTAAAAACAATATTATATTTTTCGAATAGTATTTTTTTATAATCTTTTTCCAATATTTTCTGAGAAGGTGGAAGAATTGGGCTTACAGGATTGTAAACAAGATTCAATTGCAATCCATTTTCTTTCTTTCCATAGCCTAGATCATTAAGAATTTTTATAGCATTAATACTTTTTTCAAAAACCCCAAGACCCCTTTGAAACTCAACATTATCTTTTTCATAACATGGTAGCGAAGCAGTAACTATTACTTTATTCTTTGCAAGAAATTGAGGAAGATCTTCATAACCTTCTTCAAAGAAAATTGTTAAATTGCATCTATCAATAATATCAACTTGTTTTGTGCTCAAACTTGCTATTAGGTTTTTAAATTCTGGGTGAAGTTCTGGCGCACCACCTGTTATATCTAAAGTCTTGATTTTGTACTTATCAATTATTTTTGGAATGAGAGATATTATTTCATTGGACATCTTTTCAGTCCTTAGAGGACTTGAATTAACATGACAATGCTTACAAGCCTGATTGCATTTATAACCTATATTGATCTGCAATGTTTCTATAGGTTCTTTATATATTGAGGGGAATTTTTCTTTCATAAATCCATTATTTATAAATTGTCATTTAAAAATTCAAAAGTCAACTATTTTTTTTAAAGTTTGATCTCTTTTTAGCAAGTTCAATAAACCAACTTATATATTCTTTGGGACCATTTTGAAAAACTAAGTCAAACTTTAAGTTGTCATAAAGATCACTGATCCCTGTTAAACCAGTTTTTTTTGTAGAAGGTCTTTCAACTTCACCAGAACTACTATCTACAAAAATTATTTTATTATTAATACCAAATTCATTCCCTAAAATTTGTATAAATTCTAAAAAAGATCTGTCACTTCCTCCTCTCAAATAATTCCTTTCACCATTATCTTTTTTTGATGTTATTGTGTCACCAACTCCTACAATCAAAGGCATATCTTCTTTTTGAATAGTACTTTTGCATAAATCAATTTTTCCCGTAATAGAATTTGGAGAATTCCTAAAATTAAAATTACTTCCAAAAGGAGCTTTACCTGTTTTATCCTCAATAAATTTATTTAAAAGAAATAAGACTCCAGAATCTTTAACTGCACCTCTAATAAGTAATTGTATGTCTGTTGATCCAATATCATCTTTAGAAGAAAGTTTAATTCTTTCTTTACCATTTTTATTTCCTAAATTTGGTGAAATATGCAGGAAAAATGAGTTTTTGAGGCCTTCGGATTCAGCCTTAAAGATGATTTCATTCATCATTTTTTCAAAATTAATTTGAATAAGCTTTCTTTTATCAGAATCATTTTTAACTAAATCAAATAGACTATTGAAATTAATCGTTGGCGAGAAGCGTGTTTCGCATATTGATTTTACTGCGTGAAAATTGATATCTTCTTGGCTAAGTTCAGGAAAAATATTCTTAACTATAAAATTAAACTTTGGTTTTATTAGACTAGGAACTTTAGATAAAAAATTTAGTTCTTTTTCTGAGACCCCTTCAAAACTTATTTCACCATTGTTGTCTTGATACTCTACGCCACAGGCTGCTAAACCTCTTAAATATAGCTCTTTGTTTTTTGGCTCAGTAGTGCTTCTTAAACTCCTTTCTATTATTCTGTTAACCCCTCTTGGACCTTCATGTTCCCCGCAAGTTAATACAAAGAATTCTTCTGCAAATTCTTTTACTGCATAGATATATTTTGATTCTAATTCTCTAGTCATTGGATCTTTAACTAAAGGGATACAAACTCCGTCAATGTCTTGAATAATTAAAATATTTTTAGCTGAAATTAATTGTTTTTGTGCCTTTAAATTACTTGCCAAAAATTCCATATTTATAATTATTTCTTTTTTAATTTAATTTCAATACCTCGATAAAATTATAAATTAAAAAATTCAATATTTATAATAAATAATTTGCTATGGTCAAAAATTGCTTTAATGTAGAAAAATGTTGGTCTTGGTAAGAAATTAAAAAAATTATAAAGAATTTCCAAAATGCAAAATAATTTTATAGAAAACATAAATGATAAAAAATATTTTTATTCATTGATTGAAGATATAGAGAAGATGAAAGTTGGATTTTACAGTGTCGGTTTATATCCTGCATCATTAGCATACAACTGTGCCATGCATGGAAAATCAAATAATATTCTCTTAGCTCCTAGGGAAGATAGAGATTTGTTAGGTGCTTTCTCAAAAGATGTTCTTTCTGATATGGATAATGAGATTATTGAAAAGATTAAGAGAATGGGACATTATTCTTCAGAGGGAAAAAGAAAGTATTTTGATCTAGAAGATCTTCTCTTGAAATGTGAGATAGTTATTCTTGCTTCAAACAGTAATCATATACAAGATGATGTTAAACATGCTTTAGAACTCAGAAAAACTTTAAAAAGAGAAAATGTGGTTCTTGGCTGTCTTGTAGGTTCCTTTTGCATTAATAAAAAAAATAAAAACCCTTTTATTCTTTGTAATAAATATCCAAATTTAGCTTTTTTTACAGGATTTCACCGTCATGGAGCTTTAAGAAATCCTAATGATAGTTTTACAGCAAATTTCTGTCATCCTGATGCTCTAACTGCTTTAATAGGAGCTCGTATTTTAAATCAATTGTCGCCGAAAATTCAAGTTTCTCCTGGAGTTCATAATATTGAATGTCAATACATAAAATCAATAAAAAATATCTCATCGATATTTGCAGGTTTTGTAAATAACTTTCATTCCGATAAGCCAGGAATGCTACCTACCATTAATACGATTTTGTTAACACAATGTTTGGATCAGGCCGCATCAGTATCATTACAAGTTAGAAAAGAAAATAAATTAGACAATAAATATCTTTCATTAAAGGAACTTGGATATGGTGAAGAAATAATTAGTGCAAAGGAAAAAATTAATGATAAATTTTACGAAAAAGGAGATTATACTTTTTCACAATTAAATGCTGTTAAGGCTGATGTTTTAGGGAGCATGACTCTGCCAACTGAAGGAAAACCAACAAGAAATTTCCAGGCAGGACAAGTTTTATCAGATATGCTTTTGCAACTCAACAGATGTCCAAAAAATGTCTCGGAATTTTTAAATTGGTGCAATAAATACTCTCTCAGTCAAGGAGGTTTAGAAGGTCTAAAATCCTTAAAATTTTGGCCAGATATTTATAAAGAATTTAAAATCAAAAATAATAATTGTTCAATGATTAATCTGATTTATTTATGCTTTAATGCTAATTCAGAAGAAAAAAAAGAAATTTATAGAGTTTTAATTAGTTCAGAAGAAATCACTAATTTTTGCCAAGAATCTGTGAAATCTGAATTATCTTTAGAGCTAAATGAAAAATTAAAAGGAGATTATCTTTTTAATGATATTGAAATCTTTTACAAGAAATTTTTTATTGACAAAGAGGCATATGATCTTAAAAATAATGATTCAAGTAATCAAATTTCAAAAAAAAATCCTAGCTACATTAATGTATTGAATATCATAAATAATTATTTTAATAATTGATTATTTGTTGAATTTACAAAAAACTAAGTTTTTCATTTATTTACTAATCTTGATTGCAGGGTTAGAATTATTATGGTTTTAAAAGGTTTTTTTGAAAAAGGAATTATCACATCGTTCTCATGAACTGAAAGCTCTTGGTTGGAATCAAGAAGAATTAACAAGATACGAAGATTTATGGGAATACAGTCAAAGATGGGGATTAATAAATTTAGAAAGAGAAGACAGACAGTTTTTAAAAAAAGCAGAAAAGTTACTCCCAAAGATCCAAAATAAAAAGATATCCATTAAAAAAACTATTCAAGAAAAATCATATTTTTTATGGTTAAATTTTTACCTCGATGAAATTAATATTTTTAGTAATTCTAATCTTCCAAAAAATAAATATGGTGTTTGGACACTCTTAATTGAAGAGGAAATAAAACTTCTTAAGGAATTACAACCAGTTTTGGGTCTTCCAGATACTTTAAAAGCTAAAAATCTATTCGAAAATAGAAAGGAGCTCATAAATAAGGCTTTTAGCGAATTTGACGCTATAAATAACGATAAGGCTTTCAATTTTGATGAGGTTCTAAAAAACTCTGAAAAAGATGTTGGTAAGAATTGGAAATCTATTACTGAAAAAGATCCTGAGGCTAATAAAACTTTTCCAATAATTGATTCTGTAAATATTGAGAAACTCAGATCTGCGATAAAAGATGATTTGAGTTTATATATGAATGATAATTACCCTTCATTAAAAAAGGATTTATAAATATTTATCTTTTTTTTGTTTTTTTTTTGGACATTTTTAAGTTAAATAGATAATAGGATTATTTAAAAATTTTGAGCAACCAAAAGTTCGAAACTCTTCAGTTACATGCAGGACAAGTGCCTGATCCAACTACAAATTCTAGAGCAGTACCCATTTATCAAACTAGTTCCTATGTCTTTGATAATGCGGAGCATGGAGCAAATCTTTTTGGATTAAAAGAATTTGGAAATATTTATACTCGACTTATGAACCCCACCACAGACGTCTTCGAGAAAAGGATGGCAGCTTTGGAGGGAGGTATGGCAGCACTCGCAACATCCTCAGGTCAAGCTGCACAATTCTTGGCAATCGTGAACTGCATGACAGCAGGGGATAATTTTGTCTCTACATCTTTTTTATATGGCGGTACCTACAATCAATTTAAAGTACAATTTCCAAGATTAGGCATAGAAGTTAAATTTGCTGATGGTGATAGTATCGATAGTTTTAGAAATAAAATTGATGATAAAACCAAAGCAATATATGTCGAGTCAATGGGAAATCCTCGCTTCAACATTCCAGATTTTGAGGGACTCTCTGCTTTGGCGAAGGAAAATGGAATTCCTTTAATAGTGGATAATACCCTTGGTGCTGGTGGTGCTTTAATAAGACCAATTGATTTTGGAGCAGATGTTGTTGTGGAAAGTGCCACAAAATGGATAGGTGGACATGGAACAAGTATTGGAGGGGTTATTGTTGATGCAGGGACTTTTGATTGGGGAAATGGCAAATTCCCGCTAATGAGTGAGCCAAGCGCTGCTTATCATGGGCTCGTTCATTGGGACGCTTTTGGTTTCGGTAGTGATATCTGCAAATCTTTGGGAGTGCCTGATAATAGAAATATAGCTTTTGCGTTGAGAGCAAGACTTGAATGTCTGAGAGACTGGGGATCAGCTCAAAGTCCTTTTAATTCGTTCTTGTTATTGCAGGGTTTGGAAACTCTAAGCTTAAGGATAGAAAGACAAACTTCTAATGCTCTTGAATTAGCAAAATGGTTAGACTCTAATTCCAATGTAAGTAGTGTTAATTATCCCGGCTTAGAATCTGATCCATATTACTCAAGTGCAAAAAAATATACTACTGGAAGGGGAATGGGTTGCATGCTTATGTTCTCTCTTAATGGAGGTTATGAAAATGCAGTAAAATTTATAGATTCCTTAAAATTAGCAAGTCATCTTGCTAATGTGGGTGATTCAAAAACTTTAGTAATTCATCCGGCTTCAACTACTCATCAGCAACTATCTGAAGAAGAACAATTATCTGCAGGTGTTACTCCTACGATGGTAAGAGTTTCTGTAGGAATTGAACATATTGATGATATAAAAGCAGATTTCGAACAAGCACTTTCACAAATTACATAGTTAAGGAGATTTATTGGCTTTAATAATTCCTAGCAACTATCACAAGATAAGTGATGTTGAGAAAAATCATATATCCTGGATCGAACCAGAATTAGCGAAAAGACAGGATATACGTCCTCTTAGGATTGGGATATTGAATATCATGCCTCTTGGCAAGCAGTATGAATTTAACTTACTTCATCCACTTGGGTTATCCCCTCTTCAAATAGAACCAGTTTGGATAAAGCTTAAAACTCATACTTATAAAACTTGGGATCTTAATCATCTAAATAATCTATACATAACCTGGGAAGAGGCAAATAATCCAGAACCGTTAGATGGAATTATTATCACAGGAGCACCTATTGAGCACTTAGCCTTTGAGGATGTTAAGTATTGGGATGAATTTGTGAAAATTGTAAATGAAGCTAGAAATTCTTGTGCGAGTACTCTTGGATTATGTTGGGCTGGCTTCGCACTGGCTTATTTAGCAGGAGTTGATAAGAAAGTTTTTGATAGGAAATTATTTGGGGTATTCCCTTTAAAAAGTCTTGTTCCTGGACATCCTTTGATGGGTACACAAGATGATGAATTTATTTGTCCACAAAGTAGATTTGCAGGATTACCAGATTTAGATATGGAGAAGGCCCAAAAAGAAGGGAAATTGAATTTGTTAGCTCATGGAGAAAAAGTAGGATATACAATATTTGAATCTAATGATCAAAAACAACTTATGCATTTAGGTCATCCTGAATATACAGTGCATAGAATTATTAGTGAAATAGAAAGAGACAAAGAAAAGGGAGATGTCCCTCCTCCTGAAAATTTTGATCTAAATAGTTCAAAAACCACTTGGAGATCTCATAGGAATTTGCTTTTTCAGCAATGGCTTTGGTTTTGTTATCAACAAGTTAGCCTTAATTAACTTTTTTAATGAGAACTTTCAATACCCCCTAGTCTCTCAAATAAGTTAAGACTTTCTTTATTTAGCCCTACAATTTCAACTTTAGAACCACCATTCTGGAATTTTCTAATAATTTGCTCAAGAGCAACAACACCACTTTGATCCCAAATATGAGCCAAAGACATATCAATTGCAACATTTTCTGGATGTTCATGGATATCAAATCCTTGTAAAAAATAAATTTTACTTACAAAAAATAATTGTCCTTTTACTTTGTAGGTAGTCAAATTATTTTCTTTCACTCTTGAGACAGTGATAACTTTTGCCACTTTTCTGCTGAAAAGAATTGCAGCTAATGCAACTCCTGCAATAACTCCAAGTGCAAGATTATGAGGTTTTGTAAGCATGGTAACTGCAAAAGTTATAAGCATGACTGCAGTATCGCTTTTAGGTATCTTTCTAATATTTTTTAATCCATTTATATCTGCTGTACTTATTGCGATCGTTATCATGATTGCGACTAAAGCAGCCATTGGTATTGCTCCAATCCAAGATTTCAAGAGAATGATCATAATTAGGAGAGATATACCTGAGGAGAGGGTTGACAATCTAGATTTGCCGCCATTTTCAGTATTCATTACAGATTGTCCAACTAGGGCACACCCTGCCATTCCGCCAAATAAGGATGCTACAATATTTGCGATTCCCTGTCCTCTTGCTTCTTTATTTTTATTAGAACTTGTATCAGTTACATCGTCTAAAATGTCTTGAGTTAAAAAGGTTTCCATTAAACCCACGAGAGATATTGCGAGTGAGGTCGGTAAAATTATCCCTAGTGTTTCAAGACTAAAAGGTACCTTCCCATTTTCTATTGATCCAAAAGGAAGAGAAATACTTGGTAATCCATCAGGTAATTTACCTAAATCGCTAACTGATGGGACATCTAGATTAAAGAATATACTTATGAGAGTAATTACTATTATTGCGATAAGTTGAGATGGGATTACTTTTGTGATTTTTGGAAGCCCATAGATAATTATTAATCCTAGGATTACAAGAATCCAAACTACTGGAATCTGAGAGTTAACTGGATATTGACTTAAAGTTTGTTCAATTAATCCTTTTGATTCTTTAATACCTATCCCTAACTGAGGTAGTTGTGCTTGAAATATTAAAAGTGCTAGTGCATTTACAAATCCACTTAATACTCCTGTTGGTACGAATCGCATTTGGTAGGCCAGTCTTAAATATCCCCAAAGAATTTGGAAAATGCCAGTTAATATTCCAGCTGCAATAAGATACGGGAGTCCTAATCCAGGAGCTTGTGATTCTCCATAAGCAACAAGTCCAGTCATCAAAAGAGCTGTGGAACCTGTAGCTGAAGTGATCATTCCCCTTCTTCCTCCAACAATCGCAATTGTTATAGATAAGCAAAATGCACCAAAAAGGCCAACTTTAGGATCTACACCAGCTATACCTGAAAAAGCAATTGCTTCTGGGATCATTGCAAAAGCAACAACTAAGCCAGAAAGAATATTTGATTTTGGATCATCTAACCAATTTTTAGATAAATATCTTGAGAAATTTGACATTTTAAGTTTCTTTATAATTAAAAAGTTACCTTATAAAGGAGGTAAAATACCTTGTGGGTCAAAAATATTCTTTAAAGTTTTTAATTCATTAATTCTATTTCCAAAAGCTAGTGTAAGTTCTTCCTCATGAGAATTTAAATGATTATGCAATTGGGCTAAATGAATATTTGGATAAAACCTTTTTAGGTTATTCCACGATTTATAAATCCAGTCCAAAGCGACTTTTTTTTCTTGAAGGTCATTTTTTTTCCATGATGCATATATCCATGGTTTCCAAGTACTTTTTCTATGAACAAAAAAGCTTGAGCCATGATTTAACTTTTTTGTTTTGCAACCTAGTTGTTGAGAAGCTACATAACAGGAATTATTAGGTTTATTTTCCATTATTTCATTCAAACATTTTATGAAACTTGGGATATGATTTTTTAAATCTTCTCCAAGAAGACTAATTACTTCAGAATGGTTATTTGCATTAAGCTCATATAAATTTAATTCCTTTGGGAAGAAATTTATTTTGTTAAAGTTCTCATAAAATTGGTTTTTTAGAGCAGGAAATTCATCTAGAAGCTTTAAGTATTCTTCTGTTCTTTTATCCTCAAAATTATTTTTAAGTTCAGCAAAAATATATATATAAATTTTTTGGGCATAAATCCATTGAAGACTAATATTTTCTGGAAATTCCTCTGATAGTTTTATTATTTCTGAAAGTTCATTTAGATTTACAAATCCCTCAATAACCTTAATTGGATTAGATTGGATAGTCTTAAGTTCTATTTCGGTAATAATTGAGAAAAAGGGTGCTGCGCCTTTAATTGCTTCCCAAATCAATCGTTCTTCTGGATTTATTTGATTTTTTTTTAAAGAAATAAATTTGCCATTACCCAAGAAACCTTTTATTGATTCAATATTATCAATGGCTAATCCATAGGCTCTGCTGAGTGGGCTTACTCCACCAGTAAGTATATAGCCTGCTCCAGGAAGTTTAGAAAGTCCGATTGGAAAACTTCGATTTTGTTTTTGTAAATGATTTACTAGATCCCCCATTTTTACTCCCCCTCCAATCGTTACTAAATTGGTTTTTCTATCTAGGTGAATTTTGCTATGATTTTTTCTTAGATCAAGAGTTGTAAAACCATTTTTTGCGCAGCTAGAAGTTGTACCTCCACTACATACGCATAGGTGTTCGAAATTTTCCTTAGAATAGTTATTCTCATAAAACAAGGAATCATTCACTTCATAAATTAATTTTTTTAATTTTGCATCCTTTGAGTTGATATTTGGAACTTCAAGCAAGTTATTATTATTTTTCACTACATTATATTGTTCTTTACTATCATGGTATAAGTAATAACTTGAATTTGGATAATTTAGATTCGAAGTTAAATAATCAAGTCGCGATACTTATCTGTGGGCACGGAAGTAGAAATAAACTAGCCATTACTGAATTTCAAGAATTAACTAAGTTCATCCAAAAAAGATATCCAAAAATTTTAGTTGAATATGGTTTTTTGGAATTCGCTAAACCTTCACTTGTTGATGCTCTAGACAAGTTAAAAGATCTTTCTATAAAAAAAGTAATTGCGATACCTGCGATGCTTTTCGCAGCGGGCCATGTAAAAAATGATATACCTAGCTTGCTTATGAATTATTCAAGTAAAACAGGTATTGAAATAATTTATGGAAGAGAATTAGGTATTAATAATTTAATGATTAGTGCAGCTTGTGAAAGAGTAAAAGATGTATTTAAGCAAAATAATACTCTCAAACCTCAAGAATCATTATTAGTTGTTGTTGGTAGAGGCTCTTCTGACCCAGATGCGAATTCCAATGTTTCAAAAATTACGAGAATGATTGTAGAGGGTATTGGTTTAGGGTGGGGGGAAACAGTTTTTTCTGGAGTAACTTTCCCTCTTGTTGAACCTGGCTTGAAAAATGTTGTAAGACTTGGTTATAAAAATATAATTATTTTCCCTTATTTCCTTTTCTCAGGTGTTCTTGTCACAAGAATAAAAAGGCAAAGTGATTTAGTTGCGATCAATAATCCAAATATTTCATTTATACATGCAAAATATCTTTCGTCACAGTCTTATGTGGTCGACACTTTTGTAGAAAGGATTGAAGAGATTCTTAATAACGAAGGTAAGAATTTTATGAATTGCTCAACTTGTAAATATAGATCAAATTTGTTTGGTTTTGAAAAAGAAGTTGGAATGTTGCAAGAAAGTCATCATGACCATGTAGAGGGCTTGGGGATCAGCTGTAATTTATGTGATCCTGAATGTAATGGTGCTTGTGAAATACAAAATCCAACTCATAATCAAGAAGAATCGAATCTTGGTGAAGGTGAATACTTAGAACATGAACATATAGAGGCTCATCACCATCATCATCACCATAGTATTTATCCAAATTCAAAACACCCTTTGGGACCTGTCACGCTTCGCTTGCCTAATGAAGATCAAATCTTAAGAAAATCCGTTGAAAATAACTGAATCACATGTCTCTTTCTCGACTAAGTCTTAATAGACTCAGTATATATAAGTATTCCTAATATAAAATCTTAAAAGTATTTTGAGCTAGATTTTCCACAATTTATAGGTTGTTTTCCACGTCCAAATCCACATTGGATTAGAAATTCCAGCAGTTTTTAAAAAAAACAGGACTTCAACATTATTGTTGACTTTTCTTTAAGATCTAATCAATTTCCTAATTTAAAAAGTAAATTTTTTAAAAACCAACTTATTACATGAGTCTCATTTGATAATTTGAAAAGTTTACATACAGATTTTTTTTGATGTTTTTAGAAAAAAGTATCATTATATTCGTGTAAGAAAAAAGTAGATTTATGGATCAAATCAGCCAATCAAATTTAACTGATAAGAAACTTGTCGAGTGTTCATCAAATAAAGTCTCTTTAGAGACAGAGCTTTCAGAAACTCTTTATAACACTATGAAAGATTTCGTATTAAGTAACCCAACTTGGGATCAATATAAGCTTATAAATTCAGCATTAGCTACTTTTCTCGTTCAAAACGGATGTACAGATAATTATGTATCAGAAATTTATTTAAATCAATTATTTATACCTTCTAAGTCTTTTTAATATTTGAACAGGCCCTTCTACTCAAAGCCATCATTGTAAGTGTAGGGCTTTGCCAAGATGATGTGGGCCAGCATGCTCCATCTAGTACAAGCACATTCCTGCATCTCCATAATCTATTAAATTTATCAACTACGCTATTTTCTTCATTCATCCCCATTGGTGCTCCCCCTACTTCATGGATGTAATATCCAGGAGGAGGAGGACTATGTGAAAGTGCGATCAAATTTTTAGTAAATAAACTCCCTAATGGGATATTCATTAGTTCATCAATATTTTTCATTTCTCCATTTGCAGCTTTTATTGATTTTCGTATTGTGTTTTCCATATGTTTTGCCATATTTAACTCATTCTCGCTCCATTCGAATTCAATGTAGGGAATTGGGATACCCCACTCATCTGTTTTTTTTGATAGAGAAACTGAGTTTTTCTCTCTAGGAAGGACCTCGCCATGAGCGATAAGAAAACCAATGGATTTGTTTTTGTCCTTTTGCAAAAACTTAGGTATTCCTAATCTATCAATTGCCCCCCAGATTCCATAGCCTCTATGGAAATTCATGTCGTCAATTTCTGGTAAATTTGAACCAAATGGAATAAAGAAGCTACCTGCTCCAGAAAGATCGGGAGGATTATCTAATGGTTTATCTGAGCTTTTTGTTTTTGGGACTGAAAAAAATCTACAGATAGATACGTGATCCATGAGGTATTTGCCTAATTTCCCAGAATTATCTTTAAACCCTGAGGAATTTGATTTGTATTCTGAGTTAAGGAGTATTCTCAGCGTTGAAATTGTTGATGCGCAGAGAAGTATTAAATCACAATTCAATAATTCTTTTTGTCCATTTTCTAGGTTTACGATCGTTAGTTTTGAGGCAAGCTCTGTTGCCTTGTTAATCTCAAAAGACTCCACTAGGTAATTAGAGATTATTTGTACATTTCCAGTATCTAAAGCTTTTTTTAAAGAGCTTCCTAAGCTAGAGGACTTGGGCCATTTTTTTTCTTTTACTGATGAATTACGGTCAAATCCTCTTGATTGGATAAATGGATAGTTTAATTTTGATTTTACTTTGCTGCCAAAAACATTTTCGTTTTCTGTAAGAGGTATTTCACCAATATATTTACCATTTGGGACTTCTTTAATGTCATCTTTTCGTCCATAGATGCCGCAGAAATTTTCAATGAAATCATAGTAAGGGGATAGTTCATCGTATGAAATAGGCCAGTTTGGCCCGAATCCGTCTTTTTTAGCCGGATGAAAGTCTTCTGAGGAAAGTCTTAATGTTATGCCTCCCCAAGTTAATGATCTCCCCCCATATTGTTTCCCTTGAGTCCAAAGAAATGGTTTTTTTATTGGGAAGTCATAAGGATGCTTCAATTCATTTGAATATAAGTCAGGATTATTTTTCCAATAACCAGGATGTTGGCATTGATTGGCATGTTTTTTTGTTAAGACTCCTGATAATCTTTTTAATGTACTTTTTGGCTCATGATTACTAGCTTCACGCCTTTTAACTTGAGGCCCTGCTTCTATCACTAAAACTTTGATCCCTTGTTCTGCCAATGTAAGTGCTGCTATTCCTCCTGTAGCTCCAGAACCAACAACAATTGCATCATAAGGACTTATATCCAAAACCTAGTTCGTAATTTGCTATTTCAATAAATATAGCATTCAGTAAATAATTAATTTTTAGATTTCAGCTTAAGAAGTTAGAATTTATTGAAATACTACTCATTCAAATGAGATTTATAATTTTAACTTTTTTAATAGTTGTTTTAACCCTCCCTTCTAGAAGCTTCGCTGCGTTGGATTATGGTAAACAATCTTTGGTTGGGGCTGATTTTTCTGGATCTGATTTAAAAGGAGCAACTTTCTATTTGACTGATTTACAAGACGCAAATTTGTCAGGTTGTGAGCTCCAAAATGCGACTCTTTATGGAGCAAAATTGAAAGATACTAATTTAAGTAACTCCAACTTAAGAGAAGTAACTTTAGACTCAGCTGTGTTAGATGGAACAGATTTATCAAATTCTAACTTGGAGGATTCTTTTGCTTATAGTACCCAGTTTGAAAATGTAAAAATACAAGGCGCAGACTTTACAAATGTTTTTTTGCCAAAAGATATTATTAGGAAATTTTGTGAGAGTGCCACTGGAACTAATCCAATTACAAATAGAGAAACAAGAGAAACTTTAGAGTGCGATTACATTTAAATTTATGCACATACAAGTTCTTTTTTAATCTTTCTTTGTTTATAAAGTGATCTTCCAATAGGCCAACCTAAAGTAGATAAATGTTTCATTAAAGAACCTGAGTATTGGAAATAAAAATTGTCTGAATATTGGATGCCAAGTTCTTTTAGGGTGGCTACTAATAAACAGAGATCTTTCTTTTTGCCTTTTTTCATATCCAATAATATCAATGCTTCACTTGATAATTTTTTTTCTAGAACCTTATCATTTTCAGCAAAACCAACTTGAAGTGAATTAAATTCATCAGAATAAAGAGTATAAATTATTCCATTTTTGAATTTATCTATAGAAGTATCTACATTAAATCTTGATGATATTAATGTTTTGTATCCTTTAATGATTTTTCTGTTATTCATAATTATTTGATTTCATCCTGAGCTAATTCGTATTTCTCCAATAGATTGTTTACTTCTGCTAGTGCAATCCTCTTTTGACAGGCCGAGTCATATCTATTTACTGCTATTGAAGGTATTGAACCTTTGCTTTTCATTTCCCTTATACCAGTTTCTAAACATTGAAAAGCAACACTTGATAGATCTCTTCCTTCTGCTGCTGCCCAAACTTTCAAAAGATAAGTAAGATTTGATGGTACTGAAATCTGTACTTTGTTTGAATTTGAAGTATTTAATGCAATATCATCGAGACTAATTTCTTTAGAGGAAATAGTTTCTTTAACCTTTTTCTTCAAAAATTTTACTTGGCTTATAGCGTCCTCTTTATTCTTTATTTTTTTTTCTATTTCAAATAACTCTTCTTCAGAATTAATTAAAGCTTCTAATGCCCATTTAGCATCATCTTTCGCAACCGCGGTTCTATCAAGCCATTCATCTCTTATTTTTGACCAATTACTAGGCATAATCTTTATGCGATAATTCTATGATATATAAATCTATATAGATTGTCCATATATTCTAATTAGAATTAATATAGATTTAATACAGATTGTATAAAATTTAAATTGTATTTTTAATAATTCCTCATCTTAGAAATAATCTTTTACAATAATTGAAACTGCAGAATCTATCCAATGTAATCTTAGAGGTATTTTTTCGTTAATTGAAAACGATATACTTGATAATTCAATCTTTTTAAATTTTTGTTATTTGTTTATTAAATTAAAAACTTCTGAGCTTTTAATCTCTTTCAATAAGTTCAATTTTATAACCATCAGGATCCTCAACAAAAGCTAAGACAGTAGCACTGTTTTTCATTGTTTTAGGTTTGGTTGTTATTTTACAACCATTATTTTCTAATCCTTGGCAAATTAGATGAATATCTTTTACTCCAATAGCTATATGACCATATTTATCTCCAAGCTCATAGTCTTCAGACTTTTTGTCCCAGTTATAAGTTAATTCAATTACTGTGTTTTCTTTTTCTGAGCCATAACCAACAAATGCCAAAGTAAATTTTCCATGAGGATAATCCTTTTTTCGTAATAAATTCATTCCTAATCTATTGACGTAGAAATCAATGGATTTATCTAAATTTCCAACCCTCAACATTGTATGTAAGATACGCATTTTGAATTATGAACCTGAATCAATTATCTAATATTTAATAACCATCTGCCAAAGTTGATTTTTTCGAAAGTAAGTCTTTTTATTAAGTTCAAAAAATTAGGTTAAAATGTTAATACGAAATTTCAATAATATATTGAATCAAATATTCCAGAGACTCTCATCAGTATTTTTGTATACTTTGCCATTAAAGGCATCAATACCTTTTGGATATTATTTGTTTTATAAATATTCATTTTTAAAAATACTATTATTACTAACTTTACCGATAGCAATAATTGAAAAATCTTTGCCTTTTGGTAGTTTTTTATTATTTATAATTTTGTTTGCTGGATTAGCAAGAAATCCAAATGTTCCCTATTTCGTTAGATATAACGCATGCCAAGCATTACTTATTGATATTGCTTTGATAATAATTTCATATCTCTTGAGAATATTCCCCATAGTTGAATTAGGCTCAATAATTTTTATATTTACACTATGTATTTTTATTTATTCGATTTCTCAATGTATTTATGGAGTTGAACCTGAAATTCCCTTAATTAGTAAATCTGTAAGAATGCAAATTTAAAAAGATTTATAGATTTACTGACTTTCTTCAGCACTCATTCAGAATAGATTCCCATCTTTGTTGACTTGCCTTTATTGCTTGCATTGGCGGATTAGCCCCCTCTATTTCAAAGGCTTTAATTAATGATTTATTAGCTAATAGACCTAATCTTGCGGCCTCTCTTTGCCTAGAGCATACTTTTTTTCTTGATCCCTCTTTTAAACTATTTTCGATTTCTTTAAGAATCTGGCTTGCTTCATTCGACTTAGAATAAAAATCATTCATGTAAACATCAAGTGCCGTATCAGCAAAGATTTCAACTGGAGAGATGATACCGACTAAGCACATTATAAAACTTACAAATACAAATATTTTCATAAGAATCTCAAGTAAATTTTTTGTCCGATCTCTTTAATACTAAATAAAAGGTAAGAACGCTAATTGTTCCAGATGGGCCTATTAAAACATGCCAAAATTGATCGCCACTAATTGAGAGCCTTGTGCCAAAGAAAGTCGTAAAAATAATGCCAAATATTGGGTAAAGAATAAAAAGCCAATCTTTAAAAACTCTTTGCCAATATATAATTAGAATGATACTTATTATTACTTGAAAAAGGAGAGCAATAGTTTTATCAAATAAAAAATATGAGATAATTGAACATAAAGAAATGCAAAAATTAGTTTTTTGAATAAATTTATTTTTTATAACTGATATTGATAAACAAGTTAGACCTAAAGATAGGAAAGAATAAAATAACCAATTAAATAAAGAGGAGTGATCTACATAAATCCAAGATGTTTGGGTATGATCTATCATTTCAAAAATCGATGCCAATCCTAAAAAAATAAAACCGAAAGGTATCAATTTGTTTTTGCTTAGATGTTTGAATTTATTGATCGATCTAATACCTAATAATATTGGGATGATTGCCGCTTGAAAGTGGGCAAATAATAAAATTGAAAAAAACAAAATAAATTCTCAAACTTAACTCACCTAATTTAAATAAAAAAACAGTTTCTGGTCACCTGAGTAGAGAAAGGTACCATTGGCCGATTACTATAATCAAAATTGTAAAAACAAAAGGGAAAGCAGGATATCGTGTTTGAAAATTAGCAGGTGGCCAAGGAGACCAAGATATTAATCTTCCTTGCGGTTCATTTGAAATAACTTTTTTTTTCGATTTTTTGGATATTAAATTATCTGTGGCAAATCCTTTACTCATAATCTAAATAGAATTTATCCTAACAAGAACGTTTCAAAAAGGCGTTTATATTATTCGGTTCTTTTTATTTGAACGGAGGGGGTGGGATTCGAACCCACGGTGCCCTTGCAGACACGCTAGTTTTCAAGACTAGAGCCTTAAACCACTCGACCACCCCTCCAAAGGGTTATTCAGTTTAATTGAACTTAAAAACTATAACATAAGAAATTAGTCACAGTCTATAAATTCAAAGATTAAAAAATTATTTCAAGAAACTAGTTTGAGAACTGAATTTTATTAAAAATGACGGGTTAAATCGTTATAACAGTCTTTTATTAGTCACATTTAGTCCACAAATTTAGTCCACAAATTTAGTCCACATCAAAAAATCCTAAGTGAAATTTATTCTTTTAGGTTTTTAAATCTTTGATTTAATCTAAATATTTCTTTCAAAGAGTTTAGATTTTTTTGATGACTCTCATTCTCTGGTTCTAAGTCAATTAATTTTTTGCAATCCTTTATTGCTTCTTCATACTGAGAAAGAACTGAGTGCGCTAAGTAGCGATAATAATAAATAGATCCATTTTCAGGATTTAGTTCAATTGCCTTATTAAAATCTATGATGCTTGATAAATATTGATTCAGTTGCATCTTTACAAGTCCCCTTAACTCAAAAGCTTCACTTAAACGAATTTCAGAAAGAGGGAGTTCGAATGATAATGCCTCATTTATATGTGCCAGGCAACTTAAATATGCATCAATTTCATAGAAATGAACCGCCTTGGTATAAAGATCCTTAAATTGAAAAAATTTATTCATAATAAAAGTCATTATTTTTAAATTGAATTAAAGAAATCAGCAAATATGAAATACCCTTCACTTCCTGCCTCAAATGGATAGGAATCATTTAAATAATCTCCCCATTCTTCTCTAATCGATTTACGTATTTCAGGGGAAAGTTCTTTCCACCTCTTTTTCAGGTCATCTTTTGAATGGTGGATAGATAATGTTAATCTGATACTTTCAATTTGTGAGATTTTTCTTGGAGGAAGGTCTTCGATCATTACTAAAAATTTTAAATAAAAATAAAATTACCCAAAGGTGAATAAAAAATCATTAAAGGACAAGAAACGTTGGAGTCCTTATTACGATATAAATTAAAAATAGAGTCCTTCTTATAAAAGTCAATCTTTGTTTTGGAATGAAAACGGGAAAATAGTTGCAAGAACAAAGTATATAAAAATTGACCTAAAAATTTTATGCGTTTAAATTATTGATAGAGGGACTAATTCCTCGCTCTCATGAGATTTTAATGCCAAAAGCAATTCCTAAAGGTGGAAAAAGAATAATCCAGGTTAAGGTAAATTTTAATGAGCCAGAAAAGGAATGTTTAGATAAATTAGTTGAATTTTATAAATCTTTTGATGCGTCTTCTACTCCATCTTCTACATTAAGAAAACTATTAATTAATTGGAAAAACTTAGAAAAATATGTTGTAAGTATCGATGAAATTAGATCCAAAATAAGTGATTTTTGTAAAAATAATAAAAATAAATTATCTAATGATATTTTAGAAAAACTTTACTCACTTATTGAGATTGCTGATGCTTTAGCGGAAGAATCAAATGATGTTGATAAATTTACTAAGCGAAAAGTAATTAATAATATCTCAGAAAATAAAAGTACTGAAGAGCTAATTGAGAGTAATGCGAAAATTGTTATTTTAAAACTATTTGAAGTAGATGAGGGAAATATAATTATTGATCATCTTCAAGAAGGTAATTCCGTTATTTGCGATTTCAGTGAATTTAATTTTGGTGAGAATGGAATTTCTGATGAATTTAGTTTTCTAAAAGGAGGCATTTATGGAATAAAGGCTAAAACTGAAAAGATAAGTAGAGACATATTTATTTTTACTCCAAATAAAACAGAGATTGAGAATCTCTCAAAAAAAAAATCAAATTCTCATTCAGTAAATAAATTAGCAGCAATACTTAGTCAAAAAAAAGGCAAAGAAAAAAATTATCCGAATCAATACAATAAACAAATTCCTTCATTAGAGCGTTGCTTATTGATGACTGCAGAAATAGATCTAGATAAGGATTTAAACAATGATTTAGATGCTCTTAGAAAATTTAATAAATCAAATAATTCAGATCTTCAAAATGAGAAAAAACTTTTGGAGTGGGCACTTACCAAATATGAGAGAAATTTATTAGATGCATCCCTGATAGATTTAGACAATGCTATTAAAATCAATCCACTTTATTCAAAAGCTTATTATTGGCGAGGTAATGCAAAACAAAAATTAAATTTATGTGAAGAAGCACTAGAAGACTATGATGAAGCAATAAAATTGGAACCTAAACTAGCGCTTGCTTATTGTAATCGAGGAGTAGCAAATTCTAATTTAGGTCGAGATGAAGAGGCAATAAAAGACTTTGATGAAGCAATAAAATTGGATCCTAAACTTGCCTATGCTTATGTTAATCGAGCATCAGCAAAGTACAATTTAAGTAGATATGAAGAAACAATAAAAGATTGCGGTGAAGCAATAAAATTAGATCCTAAA
>QCIV01000011.1 GCA_003216455.1 Prochlorococcus sp. AG-402-N17
CGTTTGGCTAAATTAGCTGGAGGTGTAGCAGTGATTAAGGTTGGAGCTGCTACTGAAACTGAGATGAAGGATAAAAAGCTTCGTCTTGAGGATGCTATTAATGCAACAAAAGCAGCTGTTGAAGAAGGAATTGTACCTGGAGGAGGAACAACTCTCGCTCATTTGTCTCCTATTCTAAAAGAATGGGCTGATAAAAATTTAGAAGGAGAGGAATTAATTGGAGCGAACATTGTTGAAGCTTCACTTACTGCTCCTCTTATGAGAATTGCTGAGAATGCAGGTTCTAATGGAGCTGTGATTGCTGAAAATGTAAAAACTAAACCATTTAATGATGGATTCAATGCTGCTACTGGAGAATATGTAGATATGTCCTCTGCTGGTATAGTGGATCCTGCAAAAGTTACACGTTCAGGATTACAAAATGCAGCTTCAATAGCAGGAATGGTTTTAACTACCGAATGCATAGTTGCAGATTTACCTGAGAAAAAAGATTCAGCTGCTCCAGCAGGGGCTCCTGGTATGGGAGGGGACTTTGATTACTAACTAAATAATAGTTTTTAAAAAATTTTTTAAATGGGATCATTCAAAATGGTCCCTTTTTTTATTCAAATTTTATGAAATCCAACCAGCGCTAAGAATAATTGCGAGAGACAAAAATATCACTAAAAAAGTCCAAGTTATTTTGTTAAGAGAGGCTTCTGCACTACTTGCGCTGTTGAACATAGAGCTTCCACTGGCGGCTATTCCTCCCATTCCATCACCTTTGGGACTATGAAGTAAAACTAAGAGGATGAGAAGAACTCCAGAAATTACCCAAATCCAACTAATAATTTGAATCATTGCTTAAAAAACTTTTATTAACTTTAAACGTGTTGAACGACTTTATTATAACCCTTTAATTCAATTTCTTGAATAAGCGATTTGCCTGTCATTTCTTTTGGTATTGGTAAATTTAATAATTGCAATAAAGTGGGAGCAATATCTGCTAAGCCCGCGTTTTCTCTTAAATTAATTTCATTTCCCATATTTGGTATTTTTCTTTTTTCACCTTCAATCAAAATTAATGGAACTTTATTTATTGTGTGTGCTGTCCATGGTTCTCCTTCAGATCCTTTCATTACCTCTGCATTACCATGATCGGCTGTAATAACAATGCTTCCGCCCATTTCTCCAGTAGCATTAACTATTTGACCTACACATTTATCTACTTTTTCTATAGCTTTAATTGTTGCATCCATGTTGCCTGTATGACCAACCATGTCAGGATTGGCAAAATTGATTACAACAAAAGCATAATTCCCGCTTTTAATTGCTTTGGAGCAACTAATAGTTAATTCCTCCGCAGACATTTCGGGTTCCATATCATAAGTTGCGACTCTTGGAGATGGAATCAAATGTCTCTCTTCTCCAGGTAAAGGTATTTCAACTCCTCCATTGAAAAAGTATGTTACGTGAGGATATTTTTCAGTTTCCGCTGTTCTATATTGTTTAAGTCCGTTTTCTGACACTATTTGGCCAATAAAATTATTGAGTGATTCAGGAGGAAATGCAACTTTAACGGGAAAATTAGGATCATATTGAGTAAAAGTAACAAAATCTAGATTTGGATAATTTTTTCTTTCAAAGTCTGAGAATTCATTGACAGAGAGAGATTTGACTATTTGTCTTGCTCTGTCTGGACGAAAGTTAAAGCAAATCAAACTATCCCCATCTTTAAGATAGTTTTCAGACAATCGTATGGGCTTTATAAATTCATCGGTTATGTTTTTGGCATAACTTTTTTCTATGTAATCCTTGGGAGAAATATTTGTTATTTGAATATCTGGATCAGTCAAATTAGAATATGCTTTTTCTGTTCTATCCCATAAAAGATTTCTATCCATTATCCAGTATCTTCCGCATATGGAAGCTATTTCGCCTACGTTAAACTTTTTTATACATGACTCTATTTGATTAAGATATTTCGAGGCACTTTTTGCAGGAGTGTCTCTTCCGTCAGTAATAATATGGATTGCAACTTTTTTAATTTTATTATCAGATGCCCATTTTATTAAACCTAATAAATGATCAATATGACTATGAACTCCTCCATCGGAACATAATCCCGTGATATGCAAAGTAGAATTATTTTTTTTTAATGAAGCAGCCATCTCTTTTAACTCATTTACAAAGCCTAATTGATTATTTTTTACAATATTTGAAATCCTTACAAGTTCTTGTTGTATTATTCTTCCAGAACCAATGGTAAGGTGCCCTACCTCTGAATTACCCATTTGACCATCTGGGAGGCCTACATCAGATCCACTAGCACTTATAAGGGTATGGGGGTAAGCATGCCACAAGGAGTCCATGATTGGCGTGCTAGCACTTTTAATGGCATTATCTGATTTTTCTTTGCGATATCCCCATCCATCTAGTATTGCAAGAACTACAGGGCTCTGAGGAACACTTAATCTTTTTATATTTTTGCTGCTAATCTTTGACATATTTAGATCAAATTCATTATTAACTGATCCAACCTTAAATTTAGCTTCAAACGTTACTCTTTAACAATTTATATTTAACATAGTTAGCTTTTGCTAATTTATGAAAATATTAAATTAATTTTATTTCTTTATAAATCATGTCAAAGAAGACAAAAAAGATCGTAATACTAAATGAAGTTGAGCTTAAAAAAACTATTTCGCGTTTAACTTGCGAAATTATCGAAAAAGTAAAAAAACTGGATAACCTTCTATTGGTTGGCATCCCGACTAGAGGAATTGAGCTGACCAAAGTGCTAGAAAAGGAATTATTCTCTAGAACAGGTTTAAGAGTTAGAAAAGGAACAATTGATCCAACTTTTTATAGAGATGACCAAAATAGAGTTGGAACCCGCCTAATACAAGCTGCAGATATTCCAACTCCTATTGAGAAACAAGAAATTCTTTTAATAGATGATGTAATTTACACAGGCAGAACAATAAGAGCTGCAATGGATGCTTTATATTCATGGGGCAGACCTCAAAGAGTGATGTTATTAGTAATGGTAGATAGAGGTCATAGAGAATTACCTATTCAACCAGATTTTTGCGGTAAAAAAGTGCCAACTAGTAAAACTGAAAGTATTAGTTTACGTTTAAACAATGTTGATAATGAAGAAGGAGTTTTTCTTGAATAGCTATTTTTCAGAAGATATTTCCTAAATTATATTCTCCAAAAAATTCATCTTTAATATCAAAACACTTAACTAATAAATCAGCATTTTTCGAAATTTTAAAAAAAAGTTGTAAAGTATCTTCTCCAATATGAGATTTATTTTTTAATACTATTTTGAGTGGTTTTTTATCCCACTTTATAATGTCTTCTTCATTTTGAATCTCTGATAACTTTGGTAATCCATTTTCAAAAATAACATCATATGCTCTTTCCTTTTGTGTCTCTCCAATTATTATTTCGAATATGTTCTGATTCTTTTTACTAGCTTGAAGGATCAGTTTAAAGGGTTTTTCTGTTGGCCATGTTTGACCTTTGCAAAAAATAGGATGCCAAAAGTGTTTTTGCTCTCTTTTATTAAATAATCTTATAGATAATCCTTTGTTTAATATGTCTTTAATTTTTATCCCTGGAGTCATTGCTAAAGCTCCCAAAGCTATTGATTCAATAGGGGGTGGTGACTTTATTTGAATTTTTGGAATTTTTTTTGTTATCCATTCTTTAATCAATGGTATTTGAGTTCCTCCACCAACCAATATAATTGCATTTAAGTCGTCAACTGTACAAAACTTACCTCTTGCTTGATTTAATAAATCTTTAAGTAAAGAGTTAAGGTGATTAAGAAGATTATTGTCAATGAGTATTTTCTCAAATATTTCTTTACTTAGATAAAATTCACTTTCTTTATTTTGTTCAGTAGATAATTTTATTGGATATTTATTTTCATATTTGATTAATGATGAGCTAAGTTTACATTTTATTTTTTCTGCCTTTGAAAGATTATTAATATAATCATTGCCTGGAATAAAATAATCAACTATCCATTGATCAATATCTTTTCCACCAATTTTTGAGCCTGTTTTCCCAATTATTTCAGCACACCTTATTTTTTGTTTTGAAATTGAGCTTACATCATTACCTCTAAATTTTAATAGTTCAGCTATTGGACCAGATTTTCCCTCGCCTCCTTCTATTTTGACTATATTCATATCGACTGTACTTCCTCCAATATCTAATGTCATAATTTTTGAGCCAAATGGTACATTTATTCCTAAACTTGCTGCAGTAGGCTCATCAACAAGGGCTATTTCATCTACAGATATTTCCTCGCAAAGGTTAACTAACCATTCTCTGTACCCTTTATATGTGTCGATAGGAGCAGTTAAAACAAGTCTTTTGATCTCATATTTGTGCGGAATGTTTGCCCACAAAATTTGAAAAAATTTTTCGCCACATTCATTAGGGCTTAAAATATTTTTTTGGTTAATTTTTTCAATAGAATTTCCAATTAATCTTTTAAAGTTCGAATGAAAAAATAAATCAGAATTTGAGTTATCCCTCATCTTTAGAGCACTAATACCAATTTCAGGAATCTTTGAGGGTTCCTCGAACCAAACTGCTGAAGGAATAACTCCTGGAGATGATGTAATATTCGGTATTTCAACTAAAACAGAATTTGTGTATTTTTGATCTTGAAAAGCTACAACAGTATTAGTGTTCCCTAAATCAATAGCAAGTGTTCCAGATAAAATTTCTTCCATATGAAATTATTTAAATCAATTAAGTTCTTTTTGTAATTTATGCTTTGAAACGGTCGAATAAACTGTAAAATACATCATATAGTAAAAATTTTTTTTAATGAACATATCTAATAGTGCTGGAATTGATTCTAATGATCTTGCAAAGAGAGGTGAGAGCTTGATAAGAAAATCAACTAATAGATATTTAACTACAGTTAAAATTGCTTTCAGAGCTAAACAAAGACGTTTTGATGATTTTGATGGTTTATTAGAGGAGTCAACTATTAAACCTGTTCAAAGGTCAATTATTGAACTAAGTGATGAACAAGATCAACCAGATTTACTTCCAGGCTAATTTTGGTAAAAGACCAAAAAGGATGGAGATTACTTAGAGATTTTAAAAAAGGCAAATTTTGCTTTTTGATTGGTGTTGATAATTGGTCAATAGAGTTACAAAAAAGTGAATTCTATTCACTTTATCTCCTACTTTTAAGAATTAATGAACAATTATTAGTTATCAAGGATCAACTAATGGATGAAGAATCTATTTCTTTAGAATTAGAAAAACTACCTTGGTATATTCAGTTGGAGGGAAAAAAGAATGAATGGAGTTTAAGATTTGTTTTTGAAAGTCAAGACCAAACAAGATCCTTCGAAATGTATTGGCCGATACCAATAGCACAAAATTTATTTTATGAAATAAAAAACATGTGGGAATCAATGGATTAAAAGATAAATAAAATTGGAATTTTTAGAAAATATTTCCCCCTTCAAAAAAAATTTTTTCACAACTTTTCCACAGTATTATTTTAAAAAATATCTGATTATCTAAAGCATGTGGAAAACTTCTAATTTTATTTAAATCTTTAATTTTAAGTAAGATTTAATTTTACAAAATTAATTTCAATGACAACTCCCTTTATGACAAGATTCTCATTATTCTATATTCTGAGACTGCCTCTTAATAATGCTTGTTGACGATTTAGCGATTTTGGAGAAAACTACGTTTTGTAGATTTAAATTTCGATAAATTTTTTTTAATATGCAACAGACAAATTACGACAAAAATTCAATAGTTTTAAATCACAAAGATGAAGTAATTAGTTTTAAATGTGAACTTCAAGAAAATCTTCAAAAGGCTATGAAAGAATTCGTTGAGGAGCATCCTAACTGGGATCAATATAGGATATTACAAGCTGCTATCGCAGGTTTTTTAATGCAAAAAGGATTTCAAAATAGGGATTTAACGAGACTCTATATTGGCAATATGTTTTCAATGAATTTTAAAGATTAAACTTTTATATTTTTTCTAGTATTATTTTTGCAATATCCTTTCTGACAGGTAATATTGATAACCTATTTCCTTTTTTTACTACTAATAATTCATCCTCATTAAATAAAATCTTTAATTCAGGTAAACTTAAAATCTTATATGACTTAGATTTAAATTTTACTTTTACACAATCCCATCTCGGTTTATCAGGGTTCGATTTTGGATCAAAATATTTTGAATTTTTATCAAATTGAGTAGGATCAACAATATTTAGATCTATTACCTCCATAAGTCCCACAATACCTGGGGGCTTACAGTTCGAATGATAGAAAAATACTTTATCTCCTTTATTCATTTTTCTCATAAAATTTCGAGCCTGATAATTTCTTATTCCATCCCATAAAGTTACACCGTCATTTTTTAAAGTATTTATGCTGTATGCATCAGGCTCACTTTTCATTAGCCAGTAATTAGGTTCAGTCATAGTCTATTATTTGCGGGAAATAGGGCTGCTGGTATGGTGCTGGTATGGCATTTTGTTAACTTTTTCGAAAATCAGCTAAATTCAAAGCTTTTTGTTTAGTTTATCGAAGATAGTTAGTCGAAGAAAGTTTAGAAAAAATATAGAAACAGATCGCTAGATACAGACTTTTTTATTATTTCGAGGTGAAATCAATAAACGTAGTATTTACAATGCTTTTCAGAGAATGAAAGAGTTTTTTATACCAGCAAATTGTCAAATCTATACCAGCTAGGCATGTAAAACCTTTTCATAGACTAGGTTGAATGCTCTCTCTAAGGAACAAAGTACCCGAAGCTCAAGCTGCTTCTGGGGCAAATATTCTGCTAAATTTTCTTTTTGTAAAAGTTAGAGGTGTAAGTAATAAGTTTTTTATTTATTCCCAAGTTTTCATATCAGAGAAGTCGCTCGCTATTGCATGAAGCATTCCTCCTACAAATGATCTTGGACAACCAAGTTTGTTTACTAAAACTTCTGATTGTTTTTTGATATCTTCCCATGTAGGTCTGATATCCTCATTTATTTGTTTAAGGCTAGGTTTAAATTCTTCAGAATCATTCATGTTAAAAGGTATGAACTCATTGAAATTCAATTGATAGTTAAGAAAATCTCATTTAATTAAAAAAATATTCAATAAAAATTACAAAATAAATTCTTTTGAAATTATTCTAAGCTGATTTAAATTCAGATTATTTAAATAATTATTTGCAATCAATTTTTCCTCATTAATTTCGAGATCTTTAATCTCAGAAATAATGCTATTAGATATTAAATCAATTAAATGTTCTTTATCCATTACTTATATATAAACCTAAAACAAACATTAATTATTTAAAGTCTTCAACTCAACATATAAGTAAAAATACTTAGATAAATAAAAAACTCATAGATTAGCTAAATCACTTTAATAGTTTGAAATTCCAAGGCAGTTTTATTAACATCAAAATCATACATTTTGGTAGAAATATACCCTCTGAATTTTCATGCAATAAACCTAGTTTTTTTGGCAATCAATATCTAAATAGATGCCGGTCTTCCTCCGATTTTTGCGTGGCTTTTAAAAAATGGATTCGAATTTGCAGAACAAGCTGAAGATGCATCTCATGTTTGTGAAAGATGATAGAACGCTGGGCACTCGTAAGTTGTCTTAAAGGGGATCTAGATACTTATGAACTTATTCAAAAAGACTTAAAAAAAACTCCAGGTAATATAACTCTTTTTGTTTTGGGGGATATGATAGGTCCTGAAAAAAACTGTAATAGGCTTCTCCATAGGTTAATTAATCCAAAAAGTTAATGATTTACAACCATGGTGTATATATATAGTTGGTGGGAAGAACAAATCCTCTTAGAAAGTGGTTACCGTGGGGATCAAAGAGCTGAAGCTTTGAGAATAAATAAGGGTGAAGGAGTAGTTAAGTCTCTTACGAATGCTGTAGATAAATCATTTCTAGATTGGATAGCAGCACTTCAATTTGGATTTGTTGAACTTGATTGTGGTTTAATTCACGGAAGCTCAAAAGATGTTGGCGAAAATTTAACATTAGAAACGGCGCCTCTGACACTCCTTGATAGACTTACTCGTCTTCAGGTAAACAGATTATTTACTGCAAGAAGCAAACAACAGTTTCATTTGGAATTGACAGAGGGATTTGTTTATTCTGAAGTAGAAGATTTAAATGTAAATCGTAAGAAAGAGCATAAAGTTCCGCAAAAAGCTGTTATTGGTATTGGGGCGGAAAAATTATACTCTTTATGATGTAGGTACTGATAATACTCAATTCGTACAAGCAGGATATAAATCAGAAAAAAGAATTAAGGGATTTGGAAGGCTTTAGTTTTTGGCTAGTGAATCAAGTTACCTAAACTTGTTATGAATATGTTTTATCGTTATAAGTGGTCTAAGGACTTGTCCTTTTTGTAAGGACTTGAGCCTAGCGGTTTCAAGGTTAACCCCGCACTCCTGCACACGAGTACAAAAACCTTTTTTATTAATGAAGATTACTTCCAAGACACTTAGCTTGCTACTTAATGTAGTTTTTGTTCTTTGTGTCTTTGTTATTTAAAGGCTATTCATCAAAAGAGATTAATAGTTTCCGGGTTTTATTACTTCGAACCGAACGCAAGATCGGTTTGTTTTTTAGTCTGTAAAAGTGTGAATAAAGTGTGAATAGAAAATTTAGAATGCTTTAAATTCTAGTGATAGTTAGACTGGCTAACTTTTCATTAGCTAAAAATTTTCTTTAGTCATATTAAAGGATTTGGAGTAATTTATCCGCTAGAATTTTGCTAGAATCAGAATTTTTTTATATGTTTATTATCCATCAAAGTTTCTATTTAGGGAAGTGATGGTTGGCATAGGGTGCACGCGAAATATCAGCTACTCACACTTGAACTTTTTATGTAACATAATAAGTTTACATAAAGTAACAATTAAATGAAAAGACTTTTTCCTTATATAGCCTTTGCATGTTTAACTGGTTTTACGGCTACGACCGGTTTACCAGTTATAGCAGGGGGTTGTAGTAGCCACATGAACAAAAAAGCTGAAATCAAATGCGCTGAAGATGATACTGAGTGTCAAATTGAAAAAGCTGAAAAGTTTGATTTAAGAGATTCTCTCAAGTCATAAAATTATGACTCAAATCAGTTTTTTTATGAATTCTGCCCCAAGAGATTTAATCGAGTTCTTATTCTTTACTGCTGTTGGCTTTACTGCAGGATTATTGGGATTAATTTAGTTGTAGAAAATTGAACAATTCTTTTTTTCTCCTAACCTTTTCAAGTCTTTCTTTCTTTTATGTGATGGCTTGCTTATGGAGAGATTTAATTAATCAAAAGTAAAGAATTTTTTTTAGATTACCTTTTATAAATCAATTTTTGTATGTCTTCGAATAGATTAGATTTTGATTTAAAAAATCCATTACTTTTTAAATAAGATTTTCCTTTTTCTATATTTTCAATTCTTTTTTCATAAGAATTTTCATCTAAATTTTTTTGCATAAAAAAATAGTCGGACTTTTATTTTGAATAATGCTCACAAAAAAGCGGTTACCTTAAATACAAAATTTAAATTCTTTTTTGAATTGCTTCTCATTTAAACTAAAGATCAAATAAAAGATTTTCTTAAATTTCTAAGAATCTTTTGATATCTTGTTCTTCATCTCCTCAATATTTTTAATTAATTTGTCTAACCATTCTGTATTGTCTTCTGGTTTTAAATATTTAATTTTTGGTTGATTTATTTCAAGAGTCTCAAAATCTCCACTCATAAATTCTCCTTTGTATATTCGTTTAACTACCTCTCTGGTCTAATTGATTTGACTAAAACACTTCGTATCTAATGTGTGCGGTTTGAGGAACATTTAGGTACGGAAAGAGGTATATTTTTTTAGCCATTTAAATTTATGGCTGACCTAAACTAAAAATATGGTTGTCATGAGTCGGTTGCGTTGCTACAACTGAAATCAACCATAAACTTTAAATTGCATTTAATAAAATGACTTACTACAGTTGCTTTGATCAAAAAGGAAACATAATTGCTCGCTGTCAGACTAAAGAAGATATAGATGTTCTTAAGAAAATGGGCAGACCAATAATGGAAATAAAAGAAATGAAAAAAGAGGAATCAGTTGTTTGTTCTTTAACTGGTAGTCCATCCGATTACAACGACGATTATTAATAGTATGACTCAAAGATCACTTCAATTAAATCAACATGGAAGATCAGTAATTCTTTTGTTGGTTGCATTAAATAGCGTTTGTACTTTCTTTTCTACTTTTGAAAAAGCATTAACTGATCTCGAAAGAGCGAGATAAAAATATTTAGTTATTTGTGGCTTAACAGCCAAACAATAGAATTTAAGACATAAAAAAAAAAAGACTCTTTTGCAAATCTTTTTTAAAAGGTGACGACAGAAAGGAAATCTATTTAATAATCAGATTAAGAATTTTCTTAGAAATTAGTTTTGAAAGTAAAAGTGATTGCTCACTTCTTCATGCATTACAAACTACTTTATTTTAAGATAATTCAGAATTAATCCCGAAAGTTTAATTTCTGATCACTTAACTTTCTTTCCGTGAAGGTTAGATAAGTTAATTTACCTTGGTGTTGCAGACCATGAATTAGTGAAGATCTAGTTGGTCAACCTTGGTCGAATCGATCACCAAAACTGTCGTGTAAATAAATTAATCGGTCACAGATATTTTGCATGAATCCTTAAGATTGATTTAATCATGATTAATTAAATCTTTAATCCTCGGATCAAATCATCTCTTTTTAAGCATTTTATTTTTTTGTTTTACAAAGAATATAAAGCCAACCAAAGAAAGTAGCAAAAGCAATTATTAAAGCAATATTGTTATTCAAAGGACTTAAATATCTTTCTATTGAAAGTGGTACATGGAGAATAACAAAATACCAATATAGAGCAGATAGTAATCCAAACAATAAAGCCAGAAGAATATAAAAAGGCAGGATATATAATCTTCTTTTTTTTATTCTTTCCTCTGTAATATTTTCGGCTAAACCAATTCTTGACCAATAACCACCATTTAATTGAAGAAAAAACTTTAAAAATATTCCGTAAATATTTAAAAAAAACCTAGATAAAGCAAATAACGGTGAAATTATAAATTTTTGCATTAATGCTTTAAAAATGTAATTTGTTCAGTTATGGAAATCTGACTTATATTATTAACTTTTTTTTCTCTATATTTCGTTAGGAAAAATACCATTGAGCTAAAAACAACTAAAAATCCTATTAAAGATATTCGATAGAAAAGGTCATCAGACATATTACAAAAAGCTGATCTTTTAAATTTGTTTTTCATCAAAAAAAAGAGGATTGTTTACTCTCTAAAGTAGATCAACAATCAATTACTAGCTTTTAGCTATGCAAGTAGTAAGCGTTTCATAAAAAAACAGCTAATGAAAATAGATTTTATTTAGGATATAAAAACAAAATTTAGGGAGGATTAAATGTCTATCATTACCGACAATACAGTGTTAGTTCATATTTACAGCGGTTTAGAATCCAAAAATATAATAACTTTAGGTTTATTGGTTGCCCTTACTGCAGAAAAAAACGATCATAAAGTAACACTTTTTCTAGCAGGAGACGGAGTACAAATATTAAATTGCAAAAAAGCTGGTGAAATAGTTGGTCAAGGTACTGGAGATTTATACGAACATCTTCAAAATTTAAAGAATTCAACAATTACCATATATGTCTCAGGAATGTCTGCTGAATCTAGGGGTTACGATGAGAAGCTTCTAGATGGATACACTGCAGAGTTTGTTATGCCAGATGTTCTAGTTGAAGAATCAATTAAAGCGGATAGCGTACTTTGCTATTAAAAAAGAGGGTTTTATCACTCTAAGTTTAGATCTACTGTCAATCAAAAAATAATTGATTCAATGTTAAAATTTATCCTTCAGCGGGGACTAAAATTGGAACATCTTTTGCTCCTATAGCTGCGAACCAAACTATTGCATTGTCATTTTTTGCATTACCCATTGTATGTTTTGGTGTCTTTGGACCAACTATAAAAGTATCCCCTGCTGTATAGGTAAGATCTTCCATCCCTTGTCTTTTGACAACAATCGTACCTTGCTCAACATTGCCTAATAATGGAATTGGATGAGAGTGGAGCGGAACTATCCCTCCTTCAGCTAACTCGACTCTTTGTAATCTTATTTCTGCTTTTCCTTTTGGGTATTGAAGAGCATCTCCATCCATTGTTTCAGAACCTACGAAGACTTCTTGTACATCTACAGGAGATTCTGCAGCTATAGAAATGCTTGGATTGAAAAGCATTAATGCAAAAGCTAATGCGATGAATAAATTCTTAATCATGAATTTGAATTTCTATAAAATTATTTAGACTTAATAGTATTTATTTTTTAAATATCTGTCAGTACTTGATTAAACTTTTTATGTTTTTGTTTAAATCTTTTATAAGGAGCTAGCGCCCTTAATTTTTAAATCGATTATCTATGTAAATTTTTTCTTATTCTTTTTTATAAATTAAATCTTAAATTATGTAGAGAAACTTATATGGAAGTCATTTTATATAAGTTATATAAATCAAATTAAGTAGTCCTTTTTACCAATTAGATATATCTGTTGTTGAATAAATATATTTATCCTTGAAAAGCTCCTAAAAAATACTTTTTCTTGAAATAAAGATTGACAAGACATTCATAAAAAAAACTTTTATAAAACAATAACTTCTTTTATGAATATGTTTCTAACCAACAAGACTCGTTTAAAAATTAAGGATATTGTAAAGAGGATTTCATTAGATGAACCTGTCGCATTGGAAGAAAGAATTTATGTAGAAAAGTTTGCAAAACATAATTCAACTATATGGACATGGCTTAAGAAAGCTAATAGCTTGAGGAGATATGGCAAGCAAAAATCAGATGGAATAAATGGACTTATTCAGAATCTTGGCCTTGATGGTTTAGAAACTGAAAGTCATTTCGATCCTAAAAATGATGACCTTGCTGATTGGTTTAGTGGATCTCCTGATTGGGTGAGAAGAAGCTAGATATCAAATTAATAAAGTTGAAAATATTTTTGTAATGATAAAAAATAAACTCCTGTAAATCTAAAAATAAGGAGTGTATGGAATTTCTGTTTTCATTGAGTCGCCGTAGTAACATTCAGCTGACTTAAGTAAGATCCAATAAACGAAATTTAGAAATGATTTTTCCAAAGGAAGATCTATCACTATCTTAATTCAACTCAGAATCTCAAAAAAAAACATCGTAGAAAATACTTAATAGAAGAGATTGAGATTTTCTTAGTTAATTTGTGATGGCTAAGTTTGTATGAAATGCTACTTAAGCTTGCTTTATCAGTCGATTTGGTATTGTTTCTTATTGATTCCTGTAATTTCTGAAGATATATTTAATGTACTACATAAGTATAAGAAATTTATGAGTACTCAAAATAGTCAGAACCATAGAAGACAAGAGCAAAATAATACAGAATGGTTGGATAAATTAATCAATAAAATTGAAAATATGAAAAACAAAATATCTAATACTTATTAAATAATTACTTCTACTATCGTTTATTCTGCTTTCATTAAGTCAGCTTTTAGCAATACAGGTTGCTTTTAAAATGGAGTTATTGTTTTTGCGAAAAGTTATTTATTAATGTTCCAATAAGATTCTTTTTAGGCAAGTTTATGGTTCTTTTTTATTTTTATTGACAATATTGAAATATGTGAAAAAAAAGAATTTTAAATTTGTGACTACTGAATCATCTCAAAATCAAGATTTTACAAGGAAGCATCCCAGCGAAGGAATGGATGCTTTAGAAAAAGAATCAAAATTACCCCTGAAAGGATGGGAAAATGAAGTTGCCCGAGCAAAGGAATATGGTTTAGAAGCAGCTAAAAGTATTGTCGATAGAAAAATATCTACATTTTCAAGAGGAGAATTACCTCATTTTGCGGGTATCAATACCTTCATGAAAGCTCCATATGTTGAAAATGTAAATGAAGTGGGAAATTATGATGTTGCGATCGTTGGTGTTCCTCATGATTCTGGAACTACTTATAGACCAGGGACAAGATTCGGACCTCAAGGAATAAGAAAAATTTCTGCTCTCTATACTCCTTACAATTACGAAATGGGAGTGGATCTTAGAGAGCAGATTTCTATTTGTGATGTAGGAGATATTTTTACAATTCCAGCTAATAATGAAAAAAGTTTTGATCAAATTTCAAAGGGGGTTGCTCATATTTTTGCTAGTGGTGCATTTCCAATTATTTTAGGTGGAGATCATTCAATAGGTTTTCCTACAGTAAGAGGAGTTTGTCGCCACTTAGGAGATAAAAAAGTAGGGATCATTCACTTTGATAGGCACGTAGATACTCAAGAAACAGATCTGGATGAAAGAATGCATACCTGTCCATGGTTTCATGCAACTAACATGAAAAATGCACCTGCAAAAAATCTTGTTCAATTAGGAATTGGAGGTTGGCAAGTACCAAGAGAAGGCGTAAAAATTTGTAGGGAACGAAGTACAAATGTTTTAACAGTTACTGATATCTGTGAAATGGGGTTAAAAGAGGCCGCTGATTTCGCGATTGAAAAAGCTACGGATGGAACTGACTGTGTATATATTTCTTTTGATATTGATTGTATTGATGCTGGATTTGTCCCTGGAACTGGTTGGCCTGAACCTGGGGGTTTATTACCTCGAGAGGCATTAAAACTTTTGGAGTATATTATTAGAAAAGTAAATGTATGTGGAATTGAGCTTGTTGAGGTTTCGCCTCCATATGATGTAAGTGATATGACAGCCTTATTAGCTACTAGAGTTATTTGTGATTCAATTGCTCATCTTGTAGTAAGTGGCCAGCTCCCAAGAAAATCTAAACCAGAATGGATTTTAGATAAATGCAATATGTCAGTTGATCAAAAATGGAGATAGATTATTGTGCATGAGGTAGACATGACAAAATGCCTTATACTTTCTATGGAAGAGTGGGCAGAGAAAAAAAATAAAGAAAAAATAATTGTTGAAAAGATTAATCTTAAAATTGGCGAATTTACTTGCGTAGAGCCAATATCATTAATAAATACTTTTAATGCTGCAGTCTTCGGTTCTTGGTTAGATTCCTCTGAGATTAATATTGAAACAATACCTTTTGAAGGAAAATGCTCTAAATGCAATAGATCATATTTTCCCAAGAAAGAGAATGGATATAAATCTCCATGTTGCAATTTTAATTTAGAGGAAATTATTAGCGGGAGGGAATTAAAAATCGCATCTATTGACTTTAAAGAAAAGTAGAAATTTAGTATCTAGAATAAAAATGTATTTTCAAATATAGATGCATTTACCAATTTCAGACAAAATTGAATTAAATATTCTTCATCAAAATAGTCATCAAGCTGAGAAAAATAAAGTTAAGTTTAATAATTATAATTTGCTTTGCTTGAACATAATGAGTAGTCCTGGTGCAGGAAAAACGAGATTACTTGAAATAACTTTAGAAGATCTTTCAAAAGAATTTCAAAGTGCTGTTTTAGAGGGTGATATGACTACTAATCTTGATGCGGCAAGATTAGAAAAATTAAATATTCCAGTAGTACCAATTACAACTGGAAGAGCGTGCCATCTAGATGCAAATATGGTTAGTGGAGGTTTAAAATTACTAGAAAAAAAAATCAATCCTAATATCCTAGATATTTTGTTAGTGGAAAATGTAGGAAATTTAGTTTGTCCTGCAGAATTTGAGATTGGGGAACATTTTAAAGTTGCACTTTTAAGTATTACTGAAGGTGAGGATAAACCTTTAAAATATCCAATAATGTTTAGAGAAGCAGATTTAATTTTGATTACTAAAGTTGATTTATTACCCCATTTAAATTTTGATATTAACGAATTAAAATCGAATATATCATCAACTAATCCCAAGGCAGATGTTATAGAAATTTCTTCGATAACTAAGTCTGGATTAGATTTATGGCAAAAATGGATTAGTAAAAAGATTATGAAATTTAAAAAATAAGTAATATTGATTAATTAAAAGTAATCTCTTAAAAGTATCAGTCATTACAACTTTAGATTTACTTTTTCTTAAGTATTGATAGTACGTAAAATTTTTTTTTCAAATATGTTCAAAAAATTGAGAGTTTTTGCGGCCTCTTTGCTTGCTCTGATATTAGCGATTTCATTAAGTACATTATCAAGTCCTGCCGCTCCAAAAGGAGAACCTATCACTTTGGGATACAGTAACTGGGCAGGATGGTGGCCTTGGGCGATAGCTGTTGATCAAAAAATGTTTGAAAAAAATGGAGTTAATGTTCAGATGAAATGGTTTGATGGATATGTTCAATCCATGGAAACTTTTGCTGCTGGAAAAATCGATGGAAATTCGCAAACTCTTAATGACACTATTTCGTTCTTACCAGGAGAGAATGGAGGGGAAGTAGTTGTTTTAGTTAATGATAATTCTGCAGGGAATGACCAAATAATTGCAGATAAATCAATAAAAAGTGTTGCTGATTTAAAAGGTAAAACAGTAGCAGTAGAAGAAGGTGTTGTGGACGATTTTTTACTTGTTTTAGCTCTGAATGATGTTGGATTAACTAGAGATGATGTAATTATTAAAGGTCTGCCAACTGATCAAGCTGCAACTGCATTCGCAGCAGGAAAAGTAGATGCAGTTGGTGCATTCCCTCCATTTACCGGAACTGCAATGAAGAGGCCTGGAGCAAGAGTTATTGCTAGTTCAAAAGAATATCCTGGTGCAATCCCTGATTTATTAGCTGTAAGCGGAGATTTGATTTCTGAAAGACCAGATGATGTTCAAAAAATTGTTAAAACATGGTGGGATGTAAGAGAATTCATGGAAAAAAATCCAAGAAAATCTGAAAAGATTATGGCAAAGCGAGCTGGGATCCCAACACGTGAATACAAACAATATAAGGGTGGAACTAGGTTCTTTTCTTTGGAAGAAAATTTAGAAGCTTTTAGTGATGGGTTCGGCATGAAACATATGCCTTATGCAGCGAAACAAATGGCAGACTTTATGGTAAAGGTAGGATTTATTCCTGAAAAACCAGATATGAGTAAATTATTTGACTCTTCGTTTGTTAAAAATATTAGTTAATTAATAAAATTAAAATGGTTAGTTCGAAATTAATCAAGAGGGATAAATATTTTTTATCCCTCTTTTCATTTGGTAGTGAACCAAAAAAATTAAATAAAATATTTCTTCAGATATCCTCACTTTTGCTACCACTTTTAATCTGGACAGTAGTGTGTCAATTAAAACTTGTGAGTGAAATGTTTTTACCATCGCCTCTAGCGGTCTTTTATTCTCTTTTAGATATGGCTGAAAGTGGAATATTATTTGAAGATATTTTTGCAAGTACTGGTAGGGTATTTGCTGGTTTTATAATTGCAACAATTTTTTCAGTTCCTTTAGGAATTTTAATGGGTTCTTTCCCTTCTTTTTGTGCGTTATGTGAACCATTAATTGCGATGCTTAGGTATATGCCTGCCGCTGCTTTTTCTCCTTTGCTTATTATTTATTTAGGAATTGAAGAGGCTCCAAAAATAGCATTAATTTTCATTGGTACCGTTTACTTTAATGTTTTGATGGTTATGGATTCAGTAAAATTTGTACCCAAAGAACTAATTGAAACAACGCTTACTTTAGGAGGTAATACAAAAGATTTATTAATCAGAGTAATAGCCAGATATTCATTGCCAAGTATTATTGATACGTTAAGAATTAATATTGCAACTTCATGGAATTTAGTAATTGTCGCAGAGTTAATTGCAGCAGAAGTTGGTTTAGGTAAAAGGATTCAACTGGCTCAAAGATTTTTTCGCACAGATCAAATATTTGCAGAATTAATAGTTCTTGGATTAATAGGATTTGCTTTGGATATGAGTTTTAGATTGCTACTTAGACGTACATGTAAATGGGCTGTTTAAATGAAATTAGATGTTAATAATATTTCAAAATATTTTGGGGAAGGTTCTAATAGAAAAAAGGCAATTGATGGAATAAGCTTTTCAATAAGTTCTGGTGAATTTAAAACTCTTGTTGGGAGCTCTGGATCAGGTAAAAGTACTATATTGAGGATTATTGCTGGGCTTGAAATTCCATCTAAAGGTAACGTGAAAGTAGATGGAAAAATAGTTAGTGGACCGGGATTGGATAGAGGAATGGTTTTTCAGAAATATAGTCTTTTCCCTTGGCTCACTGCATCTGAGAATATTGCATTTGGAATGAATTTAAATTCTTACAAGTTGAAAGAAATAAAATATAGGACATCTTATTTATTAGAAGTAGTAGGTCTTCAGGATTCGGGAAATAAGTATCCAAAAGAATTATCTGGAGGAATGCAACAAAGGATTGCAATTGCAAGAGCTCTAGCGACTAACCCTAAAATTCTACTTTTAGATGAACCTTTTGGAGCCTTGGACTTACAGATAAGAGAATCTATGCAGAAATTTCTCTATGAATTATGGAAAAAAACTTCATTGACAGTTTTACTTATAACCCATGATATTGAAGAAGCATTAGCCCTCTCTCAGCAAATATGTATTTTGGCTCCTAATCCTGGAAGAATCATAAAAGAAGTTAGGGTAGATCTACAAAAAGGAGATTTAGATAAATTGAAACTTGATTCGGATTTTGCAAAATTAAGATATGAGTTATCTGATTTTTTAAGAGGACTCCAAAAAAAATAAATAATGTCAACTAGTTTTTTGCCTACTTGGCTTTATAACGACCAAAAAATTTTTGAACTTGAATTAGATAACTATTCAAAAAATTATTGGCACCCATTGATTTTTATAGGAGAAATCAAACCTGGCGAAATATTGGAAAAAAAATTCTTTAATCAATTATTATTAATCTCGCGTTCAGAAAATAATTTAATAACTGTTTTTAAAAATAGATGTCCTCATCGTGGATCAAAATTGTGTTTGCCAAAAACAAAATTAAATCCTTCAAAAAGTAGTATTTTTTGTCCTTACCATGGCTGGACTTTTGATAGTTTTGGCAAACTTAAAACCTTGCCATTAAAGTACGATTTTGAAACAAAAATCGAAACAGAGGATTATTTTTTAGAGAAAGTTAACTCTTTAATAAATGGACCTTTAATTTGGATTAATTTCAGCAAAAAACCAATATCTATAGATGATCAAATTGAGCTTGTTGGGAGAAAATGTAATGATGAATGGGATATGAATTACAGCATTTTTTCTGAATTTTCTGATACCTTAAATTGCAATTGGAAAATTGCTCATGACAATACACTTGATGATTATCATGTGGCAATAGCTCATAAAGATACCCTACATAAAGAACAAGGTCCAATTAAAAACTACAGGTATTTCTTCAGTGAATTTTGTAATGTACTTGTTACCCCTCTAAGTAGTAAAGAAAATCTATATACTTTTGGATTACTCCCATGGACCCATCTAATAATCTGGCCTGGTAAAGGGATTGTTTTAATAAATTATCTTCCTAAAAATATTAATCAGTGTATTATGGAAATTAAATTAGCTTCTTTTTCTTTATACGAAAATGATTTAGAAAATTGGAAAAAAAGTATATTGAAATTTCTTGGTGAAGATAAAGTTATTGTCGAATCAGTTCATAAGTCTTATCTGGAAAATTTTAAACTTGGTCCCCCTAATAGACTTGAACAAAGGATTATACACTGGCAAAATATTTATAAAGAGTTTCTAAATGCATCGGATATTTCTTTCTAATATAATTTTTATTTATAGTACTGCTATTATTAATTTAATTAAATTTTTAATTTGGTAGGTATTTAACTATATATCTAATAGGCTTTATTGATAATGTAGTTAAGTAAAAAGTTGATTATGAAAAATTTTATTCTAATAATTGTCTCTTTATGTTTCATATCTTCTTGCAGTAATGATAAAGATTTTTTTCTCACTGAGGAGAACGCTTTATTAAGTTGCGGAGGTAAATCTCGTATCATCGAAAATGATAAAGAAGAGATAATAAATACTGAAGTCAAGGATTTAAGAGATGGAATTGGTAAATACGTTGAATTTACAGTTGTTGAGACTGATAAAAAAGGAGGCAAATATAGAATTATTAATTGTTTCCCAAGTGAAGAACCACAAGATTCAATAATAAAAACTGTGAAAACAAACTATAAATTAAGTAATTAAAAGTTATTTAAAAATAATTAGCTTACTTTTAATCTGAGATTTTTGATGATTTGATTATTTCCCATGCTTCTGATGCGGTGTCTGCATATTCGAAAAGATTTAGATGATCATCTTCAATTAATCCAAGATCAGCTAAATATTCAAAGTTAATTATCTTATTCCAATACTCTCTACCAAAAAGTATGATTGGGATTTTATTTTTCATTCCTGTTTGACAAAGTGTCAATAGTTCAAATAATTCATCTAGTGTTCCAAAACCTCCAGGGAAAAATACAGCAGCTACTGATCGCATGACAAAATGGATCTTTCTTAATGCAAAATAATTAAACTTAAAGCAAAGACCTGGAGTTATAAAAGCATTTGGGATTTGTTCATTAGGGAGACTGATATTTAACCCTATAGATTTACAATTTGCTTCAAATGCACCTCTATTAGCAGCTTCCATAATTCCAGGCCCCCCACCTGTCACAATCACGTGAGAATTACAGTTTTTATTTTGATTACTAATTGAAGCAAGTTTAGAAAACTCCCTTGCGGATTGATAGTAATGACTCATTAGAAGCAAATTTTCTAATCTATATAAATTTCGTTTTAAAAGTATCGATTTAGGATTTTTTTTTATTAACTCTTCTATCTTTTCAAGTCTCTTTTTTATATTTGATTCTTCTGTAATGCTTGCGCCTCCAAAAATAATTATTGTTGAAAGAATTTTATTTTCTTCAAGGATTAAATCTGGTTTAGTAATTTCAAGAAGCATTCTGACTCCACGCATTTCATTTCGGCTAAGTAAATTAATATCTTCATGAGCCAATTTATAAGTATCAGAATTAATAATTAAATTCAGGTTTTTTAAATTATCACTAGGGGATATATGTTTTTTCATTTCAAACAAGAGTTTTAACTTTTCTTTCTAGAGGATTAAGATAGATTCTTTTGATTTTGTTATTTTCGTAAATCCAATAAACAGGCGGACTTTTTCTTGCCTTGATTAAATCAATTTTGTCTAATTTTTGAGGGGTAAATTCTTTAGAAGGATCAAAAAATTTATCTCTTTTGGGTTGGTTTAAAACAATACTACCTTCTTTCCCTGAGATAGATCTGTGATAAGTTCCTATAGGAATTTCTAATGCTCCCATAGATCTATTTAAATAAATCACATGATGAGGTTCATCCCAGGAAGGATTTATTAAAACAAATATCCTTTCTCCAGTGATAACTAAATTGTGGTCAATTTGATGATTGTGAACGTAATATTGCTCATCTTTTAAATCATCTGGAGGAGATATAGCTTCCCCAGAATGGATCACAACATCAGAACCATTAGAACTATCTATGCCTGCATCGAAGAATGTGACTTTTGGAGTCTCTCTAAAAATATTTATTGGGAAGAATCTTAATTCCATAGTGCTAACTCCCTTTTAGAAAATTTATAAATACTAATAAAAATTTATTTACTTTTAAAAAACAGCTATTTTTTGATTTTTAATTGCAACAAACCAGGCAATCTTCTTGATTTGGATAATCTATACATTCTTTATTTAAAATTTCTTCTAAAAAATCAACTTTTTTAACATAATCAAGATCTTTTAATTTTTTGTTTGGAACCGTGAACTGAGTTTGTAGTTTCATTTTCTATTCTCCTAATTAATACTGTTTTTTGAATCCATTCCAAGTTTGAGAAAACCTTAATCCAAGATAAGAAATTAAAATTGTCCAAAATAAAATTTCTATACCTAAACTAGTCATTTGCTTGGCCTCCTTTCTATCTGATTATTCTTTAGTACGGATATTATGTAAAAATCAAGCGTAAGAATACCTAAAAGTTAAAGTTTTTAATCACAAAAAATCTTGCAATGGTTGTTACTCGGATGTTCTGTACATTCATTATTCCAATAAGCTTCAATTTTTTTGAGCTTATTATCAAATGAAAGGTCTTTTTTATCCAAATTAATTTCTAGGATAGTAAATGTGTCATTTAGTGCCATAAGACTTACCCCTTTACTACAACTATGTTCTAATTCATTTGAATAGTAAATTTCAAGTTTTATGTGTGCGGTTAGAGGAACAAAATTGCACGGATTAAGGATCAAAAAAAAATCTCAAATTATGAATAATTGCAAGGAAAATATCTTTAAAAAATTTATTCCAACTTTAAAAAATATGCATAAATTTTGCTAGAAATTTTATTCTCTTAATACCTTCTTAGGTCTGCTAGTATCTATCATTAATCCAATCTATCTGCATATTCTCTTAAAATCTCAGCCATCTTCTTAGGTGGAATTACTTGTTGATATTCTCTACAAAAAATCAAAAAATTTATCTAAGAAATCTTTATTGAAGAAGATATAAAAATTAGCGTTTTATTTTAAAAGTAAAGTATGCAAACCCAACAAGCAATAAAAGACTCACAACCCCATAAGTAATCGCTATACCGTACATGTAAGTCATTTATTTATAAAGACATAAGCAGAATATAAATAAACTAAGAAAACTCCAATAGCTATGGAACTTCCATAAATAAGAAAGTTCCAGAATCTATATAATTTAGGTTTTTTAAATTCTTTTTCTTCTTCTTTAGTAATCATTTATTTTCTTTTTCTTTTCGGGCAGCATTACCTTTTGCTCTTAATACCAAAGTTATCATAAGGGCAGCGCTTAATATCACAGCATCAATTAATAGGTGCGGGGAAATATTCATCAGCTGAAAAGAGAAATGAGGATAGTCATTATCTTTTCATCAATAAATCTATTAAACATTAAAAAAGAGGGGTTTATCCCTCTAAGTTTAGATCGACTGTCAATCGCAGTCTATTTTAGCTTTTTAGCTTCTCTAAAAAAAACAGCATTTTATTTAGCCAGGGCAAGAGAAGGCACCTGCAAGAATATTTTTAAAAATTGGTGCTTGACTCAAGGTATACAAAAAGAAAGTTGATGATGCGAGAGTAATAGCTATTTTAGAAGCCCTGTTAACTTTCAAATTTGAGACTTTTGCAAATGCAGAATTCATTTGTTCCTTAATTTATTGTTTTTATAATAGCTGCAAAAATTAAATATTCAGCATCAATATTTACCAAAAAATAATTTTATTGCTCCTTTTTCTCAGCTTGAATTTTTACTAGCTCAAATTCTTTTTTAGAAACTATTCTGATTTTGTATGCTGGATATCTTGTCTTCCACCATTTATTGATCGAAATAGCTAATCCTTCTAAATTTTGGGTACAAATATTGACCCATAGAATTTTAGTTTCAACTTCTTTGTGGAATTCCCAACTTGTAGGTGAAGCCATTTAAAATCGCAAATGAAAAAATTCAATAAATTATGGGAAATGGTCAATAAGTTAAAACTTTTGTTTTTTTAATAAGAGGATTTAGTTGAAGATACAGAGTTTTCATTAAATGGTAATAAAAAACTTTAAACAAAAGATTTACATCACTTTCTCCTTATAGGAAAGTATTACTTTAATTTTATAACGTGTTTCAATTAAAAAATATCTCCGCAAAGAAGGGGTCAAAAATTGACCCCTCTTGGTGAAACTCTTCCAAAGAAACACCATTAAAATCTTACTCTGAAAGTTGCAAAGTTAAACAAATTAATAAAATCAAGATTAACAATTTATGCGGCCTTTTTAAAAGGGTTCATATTGCTTAAAAAGTTATTACTTTTGTGGGTACTCATTTTTCTATATCTTTGATTTATATCCAGGATATATTTCCTGGCTTTCTTATTACTTTCAATTTTCTTTTTTTTAAGACGTAAAGCCCTTAAATCTTCTATTGACATGAGGCCATCATCTTCGTTCAAATTCAAATGATCAAATTGCATCAGTTTAAGAAATTAAGTTTATTCTTTAAGTGCAAGATTAACAACCTTATCTTGATTTGCAATAGAGATAATTAACCAACTTAACTCAAATTAGTTATTCAATGTTCAGATAGCTAACAATTTAAGTATTAAAAACTTTCTAAAATCAAGAAAAACTTTTGATTGAATTAGATGGAACTTCTACAGATACAAATGATTCTCCATAATGAGATTCGACTGATCTTATTAGTAACAAGTAAAAGAAATTTACTAAAGCTTTCTCCACGAGGATTTAGTAACTAATCTAAATAACCTCATAATTTTTGTAATAGCAATATACAAAATAAATTTATCAAGCAATCAATATATTTATCTTATGAAGCATAGTTGCATAAAATTAATTGAGAAATTTGCACTCTCAGGCTTTAGGCAGCGGACTAAATCCTCGAGGAGTATTGGACTTTAGCGCGCTCTATTTTTTAGCAAAAGAAAAATTGCAATGCAAGGTAAATAGATCAACAATTATTATATTCGATTCTAAATAAGCCTTTATTGGTTAATTGATTAAGATCATATGAGCATATTTTGGTATTGTTTATTGTATAACAATGCTACAAAACTTTGTTATATCAATGGATTCAGTATTTTTGCTCATTGATTTTTTCTTTCTTGGAATAATATTATTGTTGATGCCTAAAGACGGTTTAATTTTGAAAAAAATAATTAAATTTTTTAAATTATTAAAGAGGAGAATTGATATTCTCAATGCAGAGGCTGAATTAAAAATTATACTTGAAAATCAATAATGGGGTTCCCACATTGCCCTATTTGTGTAGTTCTAGCATTTGTTTCAGTTTTTATGGGAGTTACTCGTAGTTATATGTTCTATATTCTTGTTCGGGAGTTTATGAGAGCCGAATCTACTTTTAAATTGAAGTTTAGTTTTTATTAATTGTTGACATCTAAGTATAAATACTTTATAAATAGATTGTAGTGAATACTACAAAATCGTCCGATCTAACATCTGATAGACCGCAGTACGACTCAAGCCATAGGACGGGGACTTGAGCAAGTTCAGGAGCTGCATCATGGTAAACATGTATTTCAATGGAAAGTCATTCGTATATTGTAGAAAACAAGAAGAAAAGATTATAAAGCTTACTTATAGAGGATCTATTTACTTGAAATAAGATTTCTAATTTTAAAAAAAAATTTGGACATTTATTGACGTTTTTAGATTAAGTATTTATTAATACTTTATAAGAAGAACTTATAGTGAATATATTTTTTGCCTATTTAAAAAATTATATATTCGTATATTTTGTAACGAGAAATTAATTTTAAAATAATTAATTTGTAACTAGATTTTTAAAAGGTTATGCAACCTATTTCTGAGGAACTTTATAAAAAAATAGTTGAGAGTTCTAAAAAATGAGTAAGTTACTAATTGCTTTATTGGCTTTAGATATAGGGGTTAGTCTGTCTAAAGTTTTTATTTTTACCTGAAAATCAAATTTCTTAGCATGAAAGAAGCAATTGTTTTCTAAAAAAAGAAATAGTTACTGAGTATTCTTTAATTGATGTATTTATTTTATAAAATAAAAAATTAAACCAATAAAAGAGCTACCTACAAGTAGTAGAACCATTAAAAGAGCTATTAACTTTGCTAATCCCATAAAGATAAATCCGAATTTCCTGTAGATCTTTGCATCCAGTGAATTTTCCAAACATTATTTACTTTTTTAAAAATTGACGTAACTGTTGGTAAGTCATCATTAGGTGTCCCTTTATAAGTAAATTTTGAACCTAGTGTAAAAATGCACATTACTATGTTGTCGCTTAAAAATTCGAATCGGTGAATTTTGGTTATTTCTGCCTTTTCTTGAACTATATCACCAGTAATCATTTGTTCGAAGCCTTTTGCATCTATAGGATTACCACTCGGTCTTATGAATAGAAAATCTTGAGTTGCATTTTCGACAAAAAATGAGGCCATTTTTTTTGGATTAGCAAACTCATTTAATAATGAAATTATTGTTTCTTTATCATTCATAAAAAAAGGGACGTAACCCTTCTAGTTTAGATCTACTGTTTAAAATGTACAAATCGTAATAGGATAATTCTAAAAAAAATTCGTTAGTATGTTGAAAATAATTAAATTTTTAATGTAAATCATGATCAATTCATTAAACAAATTATTGCCCGTTGGCAAAAAGGTCAAAAAATATTTGCCTTTTTTTATTGGATTTAAATTACTTACATTTACTGGTTTTCTTACTTATTTAATGAATCGCTAATTGACATAACATAAACAATAAAGTTTAACTAAATTAAAATCTAGTGAATAAAGAAGAACGAACTAAAAGATTTAAGTCTATGTCAAGTATGCAAAGACAAGAACTGATATTAAAGAAGATGAAAGAGAGTGGCATAGAGGTGGGAAGTGGAATTCAGAATAAAAAATACGATAGCAAAGAGATTTATGAATTAATTCATATTGCAAATTGCTTCCCAGAATTAAGAGAGAAAAAATAAAAAAAATATTTAGGTTTCTTTAATTAAGTAATTTATTTTGGTTCCCTTATTGCAGTAATAATTAATCCACCTATCAATGCGAGATTCATAAATACTGCTCTTTGATGAAAAGGGAATAGATGAAAAATTATTGTTGTTGGAATAATAAATAGTAATAAAAAGACTGAACCGATTTTTTGATTTTCCCCAAATATAAAAAATCCAGAACCCAAGATAAGACATATAATTGCTCCCACTAGAAGAATAGATGAAATTGGTTCAGGAATTCCTTTTGAAGAAATATATTCAACTGTTCTTCCAAATTCATTTATTTTTCCTGGTATCGCTGAGATAAATATTGCTGAAATTGATACTCTTGAAAAAAAATCTAAAAAAAATTTGAAACTTTTATTTTTCAAAAAAGAATTTTTCATAATCTTATTATAAGAAAAAAATTTTATGCGTTTGATAAATACTTAATTAGTCTGAAATACTTTTATAGTTTTCTCACAGAGGTTTAGCTAAATTAATAGAAATCTTTTTAATTAATGTGAATCTTATTAAGGTAATTAATAGTAATTTATTAATTGTCTTTTTATATTTATGAAATGATCAATCAAATTAAAATAAAAATGTTTAAAAAATTTCTTTTAACTTCTTTTTTACTTTTAATTTCACTTATAACTATATATCCTTCAAAAAAAGAAAATACTAATTTTTTTGATTATTGTTATTCTTTAGAGAAAATAATTTCTAGAAATACATTAGAAAAAAGTAACAATCTATCTAAGAATTTTAAGCCTTTAGCACAAAATATTACTCTATTTGGGACTAAAATAACAAAGGGTAATTACGCAAATAGGATAATTGATAAATATAAAAATTCCAAAAAATTATTTATTATTAATTTTGTTCCAAACCAAATTTATTGTTTAGCAGGATATTGGATTGAGGTGGTAAGTCCACAAAAATTTGAATCGATTTTCTTTAATAAAACCAAACAAAAAATAAATGAATATAAGAATACAAAAAAAGAAGTAGATGAATTTATTAAAGAAATTAATTTAGAATATAAATCTATAAAAAAAGAAATTAATGATTTTTTTTAGAAAATTAAAATCTTTTTTCTAATAAGATTGATTTATTTGTTAAAGTTAATGCATTTTTTTTATATTGCGAAATACAAAATAGTATTAATCCCAAAATAATTACAAATCCAAAAATTGATAAAGAATAAATTATTTTCTTTTTGATATTAAATTTAAATTTGTTTTTAGTAATTTTGTCAAAGATCAGAAATTTTTTATTTGATAATGAATCATATTTTTCAGAATTGTTTTCAAAATAATGATTATTTAATAGTTCTTCCCTATTTTCAACAATGTCTATTTGCAAGTTATTTTCAGATGCCCCAACTTTGCAATTCGATTGTTCATAAAAAAAATTCATGTATGTTTGAAATACTTGTTATTTTTTTATTTTTAACATTAAGTTTAGTTTTTTTTAAATCATTATCAAACCATTCGTCATAAACTACAAAGTTTGGTTTAGCAAAATAAGACAAGACTCTATTACAAAAAAAAGTACATTAAAAAGATAAATCAAATAAAAAAAAAGAAATTTATTTTTGTTGGCAAATTTCATAAATTATGTTTATAAATCATCATTAATCGTCAAGAGCTTATTTAAAGTAATTTTATAGATTTCCAAGCTCCTAATTATTTAATTATTTTTTATATTAGTTTTCAGCAAAATTTATTATTTTGACTTTCTAGTGCCACCGTAAGAATAATAATTATGTTTAGAAATTCCATTCCAACATTCTTTACAACAAAAAATCCAGTCTTTATGAATTATGGATTTAACTCTGTAATGAATTTTATCTGGCTTATGACATAAATCACATTTTTTCAATCATCTTTAACTTCGCTAAATTTAATTGTAGATAAAAATTAGGGTGATTTAAAATATTCACGAAAAAAATTTTTATCGTGTCATTATAAATATGAACTCTACAAATCCTTGAAGCAAAGCAGTGGTTTTGTTGAGTGCGATTTCTTTTTAGTTGTCTGATAAATATTTTCTAATTTTTCCTTAAAATAAATATACAATCATACATCTAAATTAAAACTTTAAAAAGAAACTCACGATTCATATTTATTTAATTTTAGTATTAAATTATCGATTCTTAATAGTATGAACATTTACCTTTTCTGGATATTATTTTTAGCTCTATGGGCAATTGTTCCCTTAATGATTATTAAAGGTAAAGTAGACGAAGAGCCTAAGATTCAGACTTCACCAAAAGTTAAAGCGAAGAAAAAAGGTTGGTTCAATTAAGTGAATCTCTGAATTAGTAACAATAATCTGCAGGGTAAATCTTCCTAATTTAGATTAAATCTAACTAATAAACTTTATTTATTAAAAAAGTGCAAAAATTAGAAAATATTTTTCTTTATTTGGTAGTGCTTGGGGGAAGAGCAAAAAAAGCTAACATTGAACTGCATGATGTTAGATGGGTTGTTGGATCAAAAATTGAGGATACATACGATACTTTAAGAAAACAATGGTTCGGATCTCCAAAAGGTTTGCATATTGATAGCTACAAAAAAATAAAATCTATAGATGGCTATAAGATTAATTTAATAAATTTTGAAAAGGATAAAATAGATAAAAAGCAATTAGTAAAAAAAATAAGGCCAGAAACCATTTATGGTTTGTCAATATTGGAGGCTATAGTCCAACTTCAATGCAGGAAAAACATAAGTTTGGATTGGTTACAGCAAGAACTAAATTAGACGCAAAAAATATAGCTAAATCTAAATGGCTCATTGGCTGTAAAAGGAAGCATAAAGATGATATTGCTTCTCTAGAAATGTTATTGTGTTGTGATGATTGTAAACTAATAAAAAAGATAGGTAAATGGGAAATAGAATTAACCAAAGATAATCATTTTATTGAAGAAAAGAATTATCCTGATTGGTATGGTTATCAAAAAATAGATGGGATATAGAGATCCAAGAATTTTATAATTGAAAAAATTATGCTAATTACTTATATGCATATTAATGTTGTTAAAGTCTTAAAAAGAACTTGATTTTCTTAATAAATAAATTCCACCTGCTAGAGAAATTAAGACAGGTAACCATGCAGCCAAAATAGGAGTAATAATGCCTTTCACTCCAAATGAACTAAATATAAATGACATTACATAATAAATTAATATAAGAATTACGCTTAATCCAAATCCCTGACTTTTTGAAGATCTTAAATTAGATTTAGATCCCAAACTGCTTCCTATTAAACCAAATACCAAGCATGCAAAAGGTAGAGTAAATTTTTCTTGAATGCGGACTTTAATTCTTCTTAGTTCCTTTAAGTTTCCAGTTTTTTTATAAATTTTTTCTGCTTTTATAGCTTGCTTTAAAGTCATTTCATTTGCATCTTTAGGGACTTGTGCTAATTCCAATGGTCCTTCTATAAATGGGTATATGTATCTTTTAAATTGAATATTTCCAGTTTGACCATTTCGATCAATAGTCACCATACTTCCATTTATAAAATTCCAAGAAGAATTATTTTTATCAAATGTTGCCCTTTCCGCTTTTAAGATTTGTTGTATATCTTCCCTCGAGAAATCTAAAACAGTAACTCCCTCCATAGTATTATTCTCAAACCATGAGGCATAGAATATATGGGTTAGGTAGTTGTTATGTTTAGTTGGTTTATTAGTCAATGGGTCTATTCTAGAGCCATATCTAGAAAACATAATGTTATCTTTACCTGTTTCACTACTAAATGAACTACCAATTCCTGCTCTTAATGTTACCTCTGCCAACTTATTACTTGCAGGGACTAAATTATCATTGAAATAGAAAGTTAAACCCGTCATAAATATTGAAAGAGCAATGGCTGGAGAAATAATTCTGGAAGTTTTTATCCCTAAAGATTTCAAAGCTAATAATTCTGAATTGCTTGATAATTTTCCATAGGCTAATAATGTAGAAAGCAAAACTGCCATTGGGAATGACAAAACTAAAAAGCTAGGCAAACTAAAAAAAAGAACTTTTAAAGCTAAAAATAGAGGTAAACCAAATTCAACAATTTTTCTTATGAGATCAAACATTACCCCAACAGATAATGAAATAACAGTAAATGCAGAAATTGCAAATATCATAGGAGGTATGATTTGACCTAATAACCACCTATCTATTAAAGGTATTGAATACCAGGGAGTAATTATTTTATTTAAAGTTTTTTTAATTACTAGTTGATTTGAAATTTTCAAAAGAAATTTATTTTATTTGTACTGTCTTTTTCAGCATTATAAAATATGAATGTTGTATACAACAAGATAAAATTTGTATGAATAGAAAATTTAAATTTACTAATTTAAAAAAAAATTAGTTTTTTTACTTGCAGTAAAGCAAAAAATTTGGTTTCTTAAAAAAAAGGGGTTAGGAATGAAAAATAAAACTTTTATGAATGAATGTAAGTGCGTACACTGCCAACAAAAAATAAATCAAATTTATAATTCAAAACTTTATTGGGAAAAATTATTTTCAAGAAAAATGTTATCTTAGCTTGTCTAAAATCTATAATTTCAAATTAATAAAGTTTTTTAATCCTTTAATGTTATTCATCTTGTAATATATGCAATTACTTAGCTTTTTGATTTTTCTTATAGATAATATTTTCTCTATTTAAAAGAAAAAGAATAATAACAATGCAAGAGGGAATGAGAATAAAATCTAAAGACATAACTTTTTTAACTCTATTTTTTATTTAGCAATAAATTTTTTTATTGACATTTTTATTAATCAAATATTGAACTTGATAGAAAATTATTATTTGACGTTGTAGTTTATTTAGTTTCTTTAAAAATTGAAAGAGCTTGCAAGTATCCCACAGGCAAGCTCATGACGAACTAGTTAAATTCAGTTTTTTTAAAATTTAACCGGCTAAGCACTTCCTAAATGCTAAATGTATTCTACTAAGTAAAATTACTTACTGTGAGTATAAATGCTCAGTAATGATGATTTAGTTGCAAATTTGATATTAAAAAGAGATTTAATAAAAATTACCCGCTGTTAATTTTTTTTAAACAAAAATGTCACATATTGGTCCATAAATATTCAGAGATAATCCATAAGAGTCTTTTGGTTTACATAATTTAATATTTGTGTTACTTTAGTTTACAATTACATCTTTTTAATGACAAAATCTGGAGTTACAACAGAATCAGGTGGAAGACAGAATATGTTCCCATCAGAAACTAGACCTTATATTGATGAAACAGTATCCTATGATGGATATCCTCAGAATGCAGAAAAAGTTAATGGTAGATGGGCTATGGTTGGTTTCGTTGCATTATTAGGCGCTTATGTAACAACAGGACAGATAATTCCAGGAATTTTTTAGTATTAAAATACTTATATAAAATTTTCTTTGAAAATACATATTAATTATTTGTAAATAAGAAATTTAAAATCAATTGACTTCATATTTAAAGTCCATATTATTTATTTTAAATTTGAGAAAAACCAAACAAAAGTTATTGCATTAAGGCTAAATATTATGCCAAGGAATAGATAAGCAAATTTTTTCCCAATAAATGCTGTCTCCGGTTCAAGCTTTACTCTCATTTAACCCTTGAATTATCTTGATTAAGATAACATTAATTAATGAATAAATTTTAATTTTCAAGAATAAAAATTATCAAATTAAGAATTTTTTAAATGTTTTTAATATTAATAATCTTTCCATCCTTAACGTTCTAGTAGGAAAATTGCATACTTTAAAATTTTTCTAATAAACTTTATTAGCATGAGTTGTTTCCCGCCAATATAGATTATAAATAAACAAAAAAAACAGTCTAATTTAATTTTAAATTAGACTAGATAAAAATAAGAATTCTATTTTAGATGAAACCAGGAATGATTTGACCTGTAGTTAGATATGCTCCAACTAAAGCAACAAAACCTAACATCGCGAATCTGCCGTTTAGCTTTTCAGCAACGATTTTTTCTTTTTCAACTATTTTGAGTTCGTTATTTTTCATTAGAACCAGCCTGGAATGATCTGGCCTGTTGTGACATAGGCGCCAACTGCTGCAACAAAACCTAACATTGCTGCCCAGCCGTTAAAACGTTCTGCTTCTGGAGTCATTTTATTTTTGTAATTTGTAAATAAATATAACATATTTATTTAGTTATGTAAAGAAACTGAGGAATTATCCTTTGATTTGTTAGTAAAATACTAAAACTGCTACATATATGTGTCGAAATATACCTTTATTTATTTTTTTAATTTTGTTCTGATTTTTTAAATTTGGAAAAAAAATATAAGTTTTTTAACTTTTTTTTTAAGAATTATATCCTCATTTAGAGGTAATTTAAATTAATATATTACTAGAGTCAGCTAGTAGGGATACAGGCTGACTCTTTTTTCGACAATTTTTGGTTTTTGACAAAAAAGTAGTTTGAAAATTCAAATAGTTGCTATTAATAAATTAGATATGTATATGAATTTATGTCATTTGAGACCTACTACATGCACTTAATTTTTGGAAGGATTCCTTCTCTAATGAGTTCTGATTTAATACTTTATATTTTGCCTGCTCTTACAATTTCAATATTATTCTTTAGCTTTAGGATAATTTTTTTCAAGACTCCTAAATTGAGAAAGGTTAAATAATCAAGGATTTTAGAATTATTCTTTTAATTGTGGAGCGCCCAATTTTTTTTAATTTTGGATAATAGACTTTTTTTTTCGGCAACTCAAAGAAATAGAGACTGCATTGGTAATGTACTATCCAGAATTATAAAAAAAGGTTCAGTATTAGAAATTGGTAGTGGCAGTGGTGAACATGGAGTATTTTTTCAAAAACGCTTTCCTGGAATAATTTGGCAAACAAGTGACCCAGAGTTAGTGCATAGAAAAAGTATAAGTTCTTGGATTGAGTATGAAGACCTAACTAAGAAAATGCCCCAGCCTCTTGAGATCGATGTAGAAAAAATTCCTTGGAAAATTCCAGTGATATTAGCTAATTCTTTGCAGGGAATAGTCTCTATAAATATGATTCATGTAGCACAGTGGTCTTGTACAGTAGCACTTTTTAGAGAGTCAGGAAAATTACTCAATAAAGGGCAATTTTTGATTTTGTATGGGCCATTTAAAATTTGTAATAAGCATACAAGTGAAAGTAATTATTTATTCGATAATTCATTGAGAATGCAAAATGATCTTTGGGGTATTAAAAATCTTGAGGAAGTTTGTGATGAGAGTAAGAAAAATGGTTTTTCTCAAGAAGATATTATTAGTATGCCTGCAAATAATTTTTCAATAATTTACAGAAAAGTTTCTTGATAAGGCAAATACAAATATCAAAAAGATATTAAAATTCATCATATTAGATGATCAACCTGATAGTTTTTTGCTCCATTCTTTATGCTTTTGATCTAAATCTGAAATTTTTTCGCCTAAACTCAATTGTCTTTCTAATAATTCAACTTTTGTAAGTGTTATTTTTTCCGAATAAAATTTGATAGGCTGCTTACCATGAAAATTGTCGCCGCTCATAGAAATACTAAATTATCACTATTTTCTAAGATGAAAAATTTGTTATCGCTAATTCTTTAATATTCTTTTCAGATTTGCGTAAATTAATGTGATAAATAATTGATGCCTATTGTGTTTTTAATCCCCCATTTTGTATGAAGATTGCCATATATATCTTCCTCTCTTGATATCTGACTCAACAGCAACGCAATTGCAAGCAATATTCCATAGAGCTTTGTGGATTGGATCAGGATTAAAAAGATATGCTTTTTTGAAGGCTTTTTTAATTAAAACAGTTGCCTTTTTTGCATGATAATGAGGGATCGTTGGACATACATGATGCACGACGTGGCTAGAACCAATATTATGGTGAAGCAAATTAAGGACCCTACCATAAGGCCTGTCAATAGATAGAAATGCGCCTTTCATAAAGGAAAATTCTGTATTTGAAAGATGAGGTACATCTGAATCTGTATGATGAAGCCATGTATAAACGACTAGCCAACAATTAACCACTAATAAAGGCCCAAAATAGAGAGTAATTACTGGAAATAATCCATACTTGAAAACTAAATAAACGATGCCCACTAATGTCAAACCTACACCAATATCTGATATCCAAACTTTCTTGGCCCATATTGATGGCCATAATGCTTCAGAAAATGGTTTAATTGGCCAAAAATGATTTGAAGTACCATATTTAACACCTCCTGTACTTCCGGTAAGTAAATAAGCAGGCCAGCCAAATATTAGATGTAAAACAAGTTGAAGAATTCCATAGTTTTTCTTACCTAAGGAATTTGAAAAATTTAATTCTTTTTCTCCTCCAACTTTTTCTGTAACTCCATTGCCTTTAATGACTAAAGGAACGTGAGTTTCCCCATTGGTTATGTTATTTGTGAATCGATGATGAACTGCATGAGAACGCTGCCAAGAAAAATAAGGCACTAGAAGTAATGAATGTAGTAAATAACCAGTAATAGATTCCAATGTTTTGTTTTTAGAGAATGCTCCATGCCCACATTCATGTGCAATTACCCAGAATCCCATTGCAGTGGTACCTGATAGTAATGCGTGAATAATCCAAATTGGGATCATTTTTGGGGTAAATGGAATAGATAACCCTATCGCAACTACAAATAATTGAATTAAAGCTGATTGTAAAAGATACCTTAAAGAAGTTTTGGTATTGCACTTAAAGTAGTGATCTGGGATAACATCCTGAAATTCTTTTATGCTTGGAATATCTTTATCCTCTATTACAAGCGCTTGGCCTTTAAGACCTGAAAATTTTATATTACTCAAATTTTTTTGGTTAAGAATTTTGTTAAATAAAAGTGAATTTATATATTCTATTATCCATCACAGGATCTCATAATGAAAAGAATTAGTAATTTTTTTTTGATTAAATTTTTACGATTTTAATTTCAACTTCAAATAAAATTATTGCCAAATACTTTTATTTTATTCTTATAAAGCAATCTTTTTAATTATCTAATTATTAAAAGCTTAATTATTTTAAAGACCGCGTATATACCTCTTAGGTAAACCAGATTGTTTACGTGGCTTTACTAGGATAGGCAAAACAATAACTCCTACCGTAAAAAGACAGATTGGAGCTACTACCATCAATATAGATTCTAGAGACATGGATAATTTTGA
>QCIV01000012.1 GCA_003216455.1 Prochlorococcus sp. AG-402-N17
ACCTGATCTCCCCTCTCTTTTGCTAAAAGAGCGAATTGTTTATCTTGGTTTACCATTATTTTCAGATGATGATGCGAAAAGACAACTAGGAATGGATGTTACTGAGCTAATCATTGCTCAACTTCTTTATCTAGAGTTTGAGGATCCAGAAAAACCAATCTATTTCTATATCAATTCAACTGGGACAAGTTGGTACACAGGTGACGCAGTTGGTTTTGAAACAGAAGCTTTCGCTATCTGCGATACAATAAGCTATATTAAGCCTCCAGTACACACAATCTGTATAGGTCAAGCAATGGGGACTGCTGCAGTTATCCTCTCGTCTGGCACTAGGGGGCAAAGAGCCGCTCTTCCTCATGCTTCTATTGTTTTGCATCAACCTATAAGCGGGGCAAGAGGCCAAGCAACCGATATACAAATAAGAGCTGAAGAAGTTTTGAAAAACAAAAAATCAATGCTGGAGATTTTATCTCGTAATACTGGAAAGAATATCGAGGAACTCTCAAAAGATTCTGACAGAATGAGTTATCTCAATCCCCAAGAAGCACTAGATTATGGAGTTATCGATAGAATACTCACAAGTCAAAAAGATCTACCAAATAAAATTTAACACTCACAAAACTATTTTAAAATCATGCCAATAGGAACTCCAAGCGTGCCCTACAGACTTCCAGGAAGTCAATACGAAAGATGGGTTGACATATATACAAGACTAGGTGTTGAAAGAATTCTTTTTCTTGGACAAGAAGTTAGTGATGGTATAGCTAATAGTCTTGTTGCACAAATGCTTTATTTAGATTCTGATGATAATTCAAAACCTATTTATCTGTATATAAATAGCCCAGGAGGATCAGTAACTGCTGGCTTAGCAATATACGACACTATTAAATACGTAAAAAGTGATGTAGTAACCATATGCGTAGGCCTCGCTGCCTCCATGGGAGCATTCCTATTAGCCGCTGGAACAAAAGGCAAAAGAGTTGCTTTGCCTCATAGCAGAATAATGATTCATCAACCCTTAGGAGGGACATCTCAACGCCAAGCAAGTGATATTGAAATAGAAGCAAAGGAAATTTTAAGAATTAAAGATATGTTAAATATGTCTATGGCAGATATGACTGGTCAATCATTTGAGAAAATTGAAAAGGATACTGATAGAGATTATTTTCTAAGTGCGGAAGAAGCAAAAAATTATGGCTTAATAGATAGAGTAATTACACATCCAAGCGAAGCAAACCAATCTTAAATTTTCTAAATCATTATTTTAATTTTAATTTTTAAATTAATATTTTTTTGGTTTATTTACACCTTAATGCCTAAAATAAAAATTATCAAATGTAAAGAAACTACAACTAATGACCCAACTCTTTTACGACACAGATGCAGATCTAAACCTTTTAAAAAATAAAACAATAGCAATTATTGGATATGGTTCGCAAGGTCATGCACATGCCCTAAATCTCAAAGATAGCGGTATTGACGTAATTGTTGGATTATATAAAGGAAGTAAGTCTGAAAGCAAAGCTATTAGCGATGGTCTACAAGTATTTAGTGTTTCTGAAGCTTGCGAAAAAGCAGACTGGATTATGATTCTCCTCCCAGATGAGTTTCAGAAAGATGTTTACCTTAAAGAAATAGAACCAAACTTAAAAGAAGGAAAGATATTAAGTTTTGCTCATGGCTTCAATATAAGATTCGCACTTATCAAACCTCCTAGCTTTGTGGATGTTGTAATGATTGCCCCAAAAGGACCTGGACATACTGTTCGTTGGGAATATCAGAATGGTCAAGGAGTTCCAGCATTGTTTGCAGTAGAGCAGGATTCCTCCGGGAATGCAAGATCATTGGCGATGGCTTACGCTAAAGGGATTGGCGGAACGAGAGCTGGGATTCTTGAAACAAACTTCAAAGAAGAAACAGAAACTGATTTATTTGGAGAACAAGCGGTTTTGTGCGGAGGATTATCAGAACTCGTCAAATCAGGCTTCGAAACACTTGTAGAAGCAGGCTATCAGCCCGAACTTGCTTACTTCGAATGCTTACATGAAGTTAAACTTATTGTTGATTTAATGGTGAAGGGAGGCTTATCTCAAATGAGAGATTCAATTTCAAATACTGCAGAATATGGAGATTATGTAAGTGGTAAAAGACTTATCAATAGTGATACAAAGAAAGAAATGCAGAAAATACTAAAAGATATTCAAGATGGGACTTTCGCTAAGAATTTTGTGGAAGAATGCGATAAAAATAAACCCTTAATGACAAAATTAAGAGAAGAGAACTCAAAACATGAAATTGAGAAAGTAGGTAAAGGTTTGCGCTCGATGTTCAGTTGGCTGAAATAAATTTATTTTTAATATTCCTTGGATCGATTGGTTTTGATTTATTGATCGGCGATCCAAGATTCTTAATCCACCCTGTTCAAGTAATTGGCTTTTACATAAAAAAAACATCTGATTACCTCATAAATAATTTTGGGGAAAATAAAAATATATTGTTTTGGGGAGGTTTAATAGTAGCTATATCAACCATTGGAATGAGTTTTGGTTTAGGTAAATTGATAGAACTCATTTATGTGCAATCAAGAAATAATTTTTTTGGTGGATTGCTAATTTTCTTTGGGCTTTCAAGTTGTATTGCGACTAAGGGACTTATTTCAAGTGTGAAAGAGATTTCAGAGCTAATAGAACGCGAAGAAATTAATGACCAAAATAAGAGGATAATCAAAGAAAAGGTACAAAGGATAGTAAGTAGGGATGTAAGTTCATCTTCTTTAGAACATCTTTTGAGATCGAGTACAGAGAGTCTTACCGAAAATTCTGTAGATGGAGTATTTGGCCCATTATTTTGGATTTTTATTGGAATTTTTTTTATGAAATTTTCAATTTTTCTGCCAGGGCCTTTATCACTTGGTTTTTCTTATAAAGCCATAAGTACCCTTGATTCAATGATAGGTTACAAATATGATTATTATAAATATTTAGGTTTTTTTAGTGCAAAAATCGAAGATATTTTTACTTTTTTTCCTTCAAGATTAGTTTTAATTACATTACCTTTAGTTAGTCCCAAAATTAATGAGTATGGATCAATCATAAAAAAAAGCTATCTTGATGGTAAAAAATATGATTCGCCTAATGCTGGGATTTCAGAAGCTATATTTGCTTATATTTCTGGAATAACATTGGGTGGAAAAAGTAAATATAAAAATGAGATTATTAAAAAGCCAATAATCAATTCGAATGGAGATAAATGCACTGGAGAGAAAATTAAATTAATTTGCCAATTAATTTTGAGATTACAATTTTTATGGATAATAATTTTTGTCTTAATTTTTTTTATAATTTCAACTTTAATTTAATAATAAATTAGTCTTAAAATTACTAGAATGGCCATAAAAACTTTATGCAAGAAAACGGCTCTCCAATAGAAGATCAAAATGATGATTTTACTAATACATTATCAACTGATAATGAAGACTCAAAATGGGTAGACAATCAGGGAGATGAAGTAAAGAATGTTTTTGGATTTAATAGCAGTGCTGAACTTGTAAATGGTAGAGCAGCAATGATCGGATTCTTAATGCTCATTTTAACCGAGTTAGTTTTTAGCGGCAGACCTGTTACTTCTTCAATTTTTGGTATTAATTAAAAATGGAAGCAAAAAAATCTAATCCAATAAAAGTATTCCTATACATATCTGTATGGGTAATTATTTGGGGTACTTTAGGATCTTTAGTCGATTTTCCTCTATATAAAAATAAAATCTACTTAGAAGGAAGCATATATCAATATCTTACTTTCACAGTTACAGCGATTATTTCTATTCTAACTGCAAAGTTTTTTTATAAGAAAATTGATTTATAAAAACTTGTACCTAAATTTCTTAATAATTTTTGCTGGTTCTTTACTTTCATTTGACTCGTAAAGTATCCACTGATGTGTCTCAGTATCATGATCACAACCATAATCTCCAGATGCGTTGTCGTAACTTGAAAGATATGAATGACAATTTTGGTCTGCCTCAAAAGCGGAGTCATAACCTGTTAGAAAATATATCAAAAATAGAACAGTTATAAACAAAAAAAATACTTGAGAAACTAAATTAACTACCTTCATAAGATATTCTAAAATTTAAATATATCATCTAATAAAATCTTTCGATCTAAAAATATAGCTAACGTCCAACATTAAATACAAAGTCATGGAATTCTTGATTCTTTAAATACAGAATGACTAGCAATACTAAAATGATATTTAAGCCTATTACTATTGATCCAAAAATATTTATTTGTTTTTTGCCTGGCAAAGTGTAAGTAAATTTCTTGCCTTTAAGAAAACCAGCTAAACCTTTTTTTTCTTTTATTTGAGTTTTTTGAGTATTATTATCAACTTCATTATCAGAAAAACCTTTTACCATTACAAATTAAATAACAAATTTATAATATTCCAAAAAAATAAATTATTTTAATAGTTAACAATTTTTAATCACATATGGGATCATTAATGAAATTCTCTCATTTGAGAAATTATTAAAAAAATAAGCTTCAATAATTTCCGTTTGCAGCCCCAATAAACTTGATTGACATTTGAATCTATTTTGGTCAAATACTACTAATTGAAGTTTTTCTATTTCAGAAATTAATTCTTTACATATTTGGATTCGAGAATCTTTAAAACAATCACTAGATTGTTTTAAAATCTTAGACTTTGTTGGTATTGTCTCAGCCATAACAAAATTAGATAACAACAAAAATTTCAGGAATAAAATAGCTAAACATTTCATTACTTCTTAAGATTTCAAAATTTTGGATGCCTCGTTAAGAGCATTGGGCATTGAGCTAATTGCATCTTTTTGCGATTAAAAAAAAAGATGCTCTAAAAGAGCACCTTGTTATTAAAGGAAGAAATAGATTAAAAAAATTACCCTTGAACTCTATCCTTAAAAAGTTTACCTGCAGAGAATGTTGGAACTCTTTTAGCGGGTATTGCTATTTTTTCGCCTGTCTTAGGGTTTAATCCCTGTCTTGCAGAACGATCTCTTGGTTCAAAAGAACCAAATCCTAGTAAAGAGACTTTTTTGCCTTCCACTACTGAATCAACAATAGTTTCAATAGCTGCATCAACAACTAAAGAAACATCCGTTTTTGTGAGCTCTGTACGAGCTGCAACAAGATTTACTAAATCAGCTTTGTTCATTGAAATTTAAATTAAAGCTAGGGGTTAAAAAAAGATTTAAATCGAGTTTAAACCTCGAACTTTCACATCATATGGAGCAAATACAAATACGGCAACCGAAAATGCCGGCGGCGCAAAGCTTTATACAAATATTAGGGACATTTTTAGCAACATTATTAATTTCTTATAGCCGCACTTTTTCATTTATAAAAAATAGCCTCTTCATTTAGATAACAGAAAAAAGCATTGGTAGCACTGGATTTAGCATTAAAAATCTAACTTCATTTAGCAAAGGGGGGAAATGTCAAAGGGGGGGTGAATTTAAAAATTTGAGCTATTTATTATGTTTTATTAATTTTCAGATATATTTCCTTCTCATCACATGAAAAAACACAATTTGTATTTTGAAATCAAGAAATATCTGATTTTCTCATTATTAAACTTTCTCTATAAATCGTTTTATGCACTGAGCAGATGGATGAAGAAATTTTAATTAATTAGAAAATTAATACTCTCCAAGATCTAATAAAGTTGATTTGTGAAGCCTTAAATTTGAGTTTTTTTTTTTAATTTTGCATCTATTATTCAAATATCAGTAATTAAATAAATTATCTCAATATTTAACTAATCAATGATAAAGAGAAAGTGATTCATCTCAATAAAGGCAAACCATTTCCTTTAGGGAGTTCTATAACTTCACAAGGGATTAATTTTTCCTTAGTAGCCACTAATGCAGAATATGTAGAAATCTTATTGTTTGAGAAAGAGGACTCTATTTCCCCAAAAAGCATATTCAAATTAGATCAGACTCATAATAAAGGTCCTTACTGGCATGCGGAAATAAAAAATCTAGATGAAGGTTGTATTTATGCTTTTAGAGTGAAACAAAAAAATAATGAAATTAATAATAACTATGAAAAAAAAGTATTACTTGATCCATGTTCAAGGGGTATTACCGGATGGGGAAGTTATAAAAGAGAAAATGCATTAAAAAAGCAAGAAAATACTAATTCTTGTCTTAAAAGCGTTGTTTGCAATAGAAAATTATTTAATTTTAAGGATTATCCAAGACCGAAACATTCTTGGGAAGAAACAATTATTTATGAACTCCATATCAAAGCTTTCACTGAATCAACAGATAAAGATGAAAGTTGTTTTAAGAAATTTTTAAAAAAAATTCCTTATCTCAAAGAACTGGGTATTACAACAATTGAATTACTTCCAATTTTTTGTTTTGATCCTACTGATGCCCCAAATGGTCTAAAAAATTTTTGGGGATATAGTCCAATTAATTGGTTTACTCCACATTTTGAATATCTTTCGAATGAATCCGCCGAAAAAAATAGAGAGGAATTTAGAAGATTTGTAGAAGAATGTCATAAAGCAGACATTGAAGTCATCTTAGATGTTGTATATAATCACACTTGCGAAGGTGATTCAAAAGGGCCAGCAATATCTTGGAAAGGTATAGATGAAAATCTTTATTACTTTATTGGAAAAGATAAAAATTATCAGGACGTTTCAGGATGTGGTAATACTATTGCAGCAAATAGAGGATTAGTTAGAAAACTAATAATTGAATCATTAAAATGTTGGGCGAGTGAATTAGGAGTTGATGGTTTTAGATTTGATTTAGGAATTGCCCTATCAAGAGGAGAAAATCTTTCACCGCTTGATAATCCTCCAATTTTTGAAGATATAGAATGTGAACCAGAACTTATCGATATCAAGTTCATAAGTGAGCCATGGGATTGCGGCGGTTTATACAAATTAGGTGATTTCCCATCTAAGAATACTTTCACTTGGAATGGTCATTTTAGAGATGACTTGAGGAGATTTTGGAAGGGGGATAAAGATACAGCTTGGAATATGAGCGATAAAATAAAAGGGACGCCATCTATTTATAAAGAAGATAATATTTTTCCAAAGTCGATAAATTTTATTACTTCACATGATGGATTCACTCTAAAAGACTTAGTAACTTTCAATAGAAAACATAATTTTGCCAATAGAGAACAAAATAGAGATGGAGATAACCATAACAATTCTTGGAATCATGGTACTGAGGGACCAACTACGAACTTTTTAATCAATAATTTAAGAAAAAGACAACAAAAAAATCTTATTCTTAGTTTATTTATCTCTAAAGGTGTTCCAATGATACTTATGGGTGATGAGATAGGAAGATCGCAAGGCGGGAACAATAATTCTTGGTGCCAAAATAATTTATTGGGCTGGATGAATTGGGGACATGGTCAACAAGATTTGGAATTATTAGAATATTTTAAATACGTCATAAAAATCCGAAAAAAACTAATAAACATTTTCAATCCATCATTCTTCCCTAATAATCAAACCAATGAAAATATTCCAACATATCATTGGCATGGAACAAAGTTAGATAGCCCCGATTGGAGTAGTTGGTCTCACACAGTTGCCTTTAGCATTAACCAAGACAATACTAATCCGCTGGTTTGGATAGGTTTAAATGCATATTCAAAAAGTATCGATTTCCCCTTGCCGAAATGTAAACATAATTGGTTAAAAGTTATTGACACTAGCATGTCTGAGATTATTGAACCCTTAACTATTAATGAAAAATCTGTTTCACTAAAGAGTAGAAGCTCTTTACTAATCATTTCAGAAGAAGTATTTGGGGCAAAAAATAATTTATTCTAAAAGCGGGCGGCGGGAATCGAACCCGCATCTTCAGCTTGGAAGGCTGAGGTTTTACCACTAAACCACGCCCGCATTAAGTAATAGAATTACCATTGCAATAATACATTATCAAACAATAAACAAAGTAAAAAGATTGGAAAATTCACACTCGAAAAAAGATATTTCTAGATCAACAACAAGATTAATGTTCTCTTATGGGCTAGGAGATGCAGGCACAGGCTTAGTCGCGACACAATTTGGTTTTTTTCTTTTTAAATTCTTTATTTCTGCTGGTTTACCAGTAATAATTGCAGGATCATTACTAATGTTAATAAAGATATGGGATGCAGTAAATGATCCGTTAATTGGATGGTTAAGTGATCGTACTAAATCAAGATGGGGGCCTAGAATCCCTTGGATGGTAGCAGCATCTGTTCCTCTTGGTTTCTCTTTAGCTGCGATATGGTGGACACCCACTGGTTCAGTGCTAACTAAGACTATTTACTATGCCATAATTTCTATAATAGTAATGACAGCTTATACAAGTATTAATCTTCCTTTTGCAGCTCTATCTACTGAAATTTCTGAAAAAACAGCAATAAGAACAAGACTAAACGCATCTAGATTTACTGGCTCAATAATCGCAGGACTAACTGGTTTAATAATTGCTGGAGTTGTATTAGGTTCTGAAGGATCTGCAAATAATGAATATTTTTCAATGGGTAAAATAAGCGGATGTATTGCAGTTGCTGCAACATTAATTTCTTGTTGGGGATTAGCTCCATTCGCAAAAAAAGCAAGAAGGCCTTCAGGAAAAGTTGAATCTATAACACTTCAATTCAAAAGGATCTTCAGAAATAAAAAATTTCTAAAAGTTATTACGCTCTATATTCTTCTCTGGTGCGCCTTACAATTAATGCAAACTGTAGCATTAATCTATGTCGAGGATGTACTGAATGTACCAACATATATTGCGAAGTGGATCCCGATACCTTTCCAAATTAGCGCTTTAGTCGGTCTACAAATATGGACCAGGGTATCAAATAAATTGAACAGGATTTCAGCGTTAAACTATGGAGCGATTATGTGGATTATTTCATGTACGGGAGCTTTATTTTTACCTTCGTTATCAAAAATTTCAGGAGTTGGAGATAGTTTATTCCTAAATGCCAGCAACATATTTCTATTCATTCTTTTAATTTTCATAATCTGTCTTATTGGCATTGGAGCTTCAACCGCTTTTCTTATCCCTTGGTCACTTCTTCCTGATGCAATAGACGAAGACCCAGAGAAACCAGCAGGATTATACACTGCTTGGATGGTACTTATTCAGAAGATAGGTATTGCATTTAGTGTTCAATTATTAGGATTTTTATTGTATTTATCAGGTTATCAATCATGCTTTGTTGATAAAGATGGTCTAAATATTATTGAACAATGCTACTCAGCACAATTAACTATTAGATTATGTATTGGTTTTATACCCTCAATATTGGTAATAATTGGTCTTTTAATCATGAGAAAATGGGATCGAAAATTAATTACAAACTAATATAAAGATATGTATTACCTTAATTTTTTCAAAAGACTTCTAAGCAGCCTAGTCATTGGCGGGCAAGCAATTAATTTTATCTTTAAGGGTAAAATTTCCAAAAATGATCTCTTTGACCAACTTATGGAGTCAGGTCCTGGCAGTTTATTAATTGTATTAATTACAGGAATTGCCGCAGGTACAGTTTTTAATATTCAAGTTGCATCACAACTTACAAGTATGGGGGTTTCAAGTGAAATTGGAGGTTTATTAGCGGTAGGCATGGCAAGAGAAATGGCTCCTCTTCTAACTGCTACTTTAATGACTGGAAAGGTTGCCACTGCCTATGCTGCTCAACTGGGCACTATGAAAGTAACAGAACAAATTGAGGCGATAACCATGTTAAGGACCGAACCAGTACAATATTTGGTGGTCCCAAGGTTACTATCGATGGTAATAATGTCTCCAATACAGTGTCTTTTGTTTTTATCTGTAGCTTTATGGAGTGGACAAATTTGGAGCACTATTTTTTATAAAGTTCCTCCAATAGTTTTTTGGACATCTGTAAGATCAGGTAATGTGAGTTTAACCAGTGCAGACTTAACTTCAATGTTAATAAAATCTGTAGTGTTCGGTTTACTTATTTCAATTATTGCTTGTGGATATGGACTTACAACCAAAGGAGGTCCAAAAGAAGTTGGAACAAGTACAACAGGTGCAGTTGTAATGACTCTCGTTACTGTATCTTTAATGGATGTATTACTAACGCAAATTTTATTTGGATGATTCTATGTTTAATACAAAATCAAAAAAAGAGGAACCAGTAATAATATCTCCTTCATTTCAGTTGCCAATCATTCTATTAGTTTTAAGTTTTATGCTTTTGTTTTTGAATATTGGTTCTTTGCCAACAATAGTTTTTGCTTCTTTTAGCTTTTTTTTATTACTTCAGTCATTCACCTTAAGAATAAAAATAACAAATGATGATTTTATCGTTTTACAATTAGGGAAAGAGATTAGAACTTTTCCATTCAAGAACTGGATATCATGGAAATTCTTTTTCCCTATAATTCCAGGTATTTTTTATTTTAGAGAAAAGTCCAGTCCTCATTTATTACCAATTTTATTTAATCCAAAGCAATTAAAAGATGAGCTCATAAAAAAAGTTAACTCCCTGGAAATTAAAAATTCTTAAAATTCAGACTTTGCCTAATCATCAAAATTATTTAAATGACCAATACAGAAATTTCCGACAATAATCCTGAAAAGGAATTACAAATAGATAAGTCAATTTCAGATGATAAAACCAAACAAATTTGTAAGAAAAATACAACTCAAAATAAAAAAATTACACCAAAAAACGATAAATCAACTAAATCTTTTGATGAAATTTCTAATGAAATTTTTAGAGATCTCTTTTCAAAAAAAGACTCTTTAGTTAAAGAAATAAAAGAGTTAGAAACAAAAAAAAATGAAATAGAAAAAGATATTGAGTCTAATTTCAAAGGACAGTCAGATAATATTGCTAGAAGAGTTAAAGGCTTTCAAGAGTACTTAACTGGAGCTTTGCAGAATCTTTCACAAAACGTAGAGAAACTTGAATTAGTTTCTCAACCAATAATCGTAAAGCCTTCTCCCCTTGATGAGAAAAAGCAAGACAATAGCACAAATAATGTAATTAATGTTCCTGCTCTTTCTGAGACATTTAAGTCAGATGAGGAGATTATAAAAAGTTGCTTTAAAAGTTTCACAGAACAACCCGACTTTTATGCAGAACCTTGGAAATTAAGACGGAGTCTTGATTCATCCGATATAGAAATTATGGATGATTGGTTCTTTAACATGGGCGGAAGAGGTTCTCTTGAAAGTAGAGGATCTCGACAAAAAAATGCCTTGTTATCAGCTGGCTTAATATCTATTCTTGGCGAATTATATGGAGATCAATTTCAGACTCTTATTTTAGCTTCGCAGCCTGAACGATTAGGTGAATGGAGAAGAATTCTTCAAGATTCACTTGGTCTAACAAGGGATGACTTTGGGCCTAATAGTGGGATTGTTCTCTTTGAAAGGCCTGAAGGTGTAATCGAAAGAGCTGATAGATTAGAAGCCAATGAAGAATTGCCATTTATTATCATTGATGCAGCAGAAACCTCTGTTGAAATTCCAATACTTCAATTCCCATTATGGGTTGCATTTGCTGGTTCAGATAATGAAATTTACGATGATCTTGAACTAAACTAAGCTTTATGAATATCTTAATAATTTTTGCAAGTTATCTTTTAGGATCACTTCCGACAGGTTTTTTAATTGGAAAATATCTCAAAAATATAGATCTAAGAACTATAGGTTCTGGATCTACAGGTGCCACAAATGTCTTAAGAAATGTTGGGAAATGGCCAGCACTTTTTGTATTTATCATTGATGTAGGGAAAGGCCTTATTGCAGTAAAAATTGCTCAATATTACACAGATCAAGGATTAATAGAAGTTATAGCAGGGATATCCGCTATCTCAGGTCATATTTGGCCAATATGGCTTAGAGGTAAAGGAGGGAAAGCTGTTGCAACTGGATTAGGTATGTTTTTAGCTCTTTCTTGGAAAGTTGGACTCGCATCTCTTGGTATTTTTTTAATAGTCCTAACAAAAACTAAATTTGTTTCTTTATCCAGTATTTCAGCTGCATTCTTACTTCCTATTTTTATGTTTTTTTACCTAGGTAAATTTATACACTCATATTTTTTTATAAGTTTAATTGTGGCATTCTTAGTAATCTGGAAACATAGAACAAACATAATAAGATTGCTTAAGGGAGAAGAATCAAAAATTAATCAGAATCAATAGATTTAAATATTTCTATTAGAGCTTTATTAGGATCTATAGCTTTTGATATTGATCTACCAATGACCAACTTAGAAGCGCCATTATCTATAGCTTCATGGGGAGACATAATTCTATTTTGATCATCTTTACTGTCAATATTTAATCTGATGCCTGGTGTAATAAGTTCAAAATTATTCTTATAAATAGATCTCAACATTTTTACCTCCCAAGGGGAACAAACACATCCATCTAATCCAGCATCAAAAGACAATTTTGCAAGTCTCAATACATTTTCTTCAATTGAATTATTTCTATCAAGATCAGTTTGAAAATCTTCAAGAGAAAAGCTGGTTAAAACAGTTATTCCTACAACAAATGGAGGTTTAACATTGGCTGAGGTGGCTCCTTCTAAAGATGCTTTCTTCGAATCTTTGAGGGCTTTTAGACCTGCTGAAGCATGAATAGAAATTATATCAACTCCTAATTTTGAAACTTGGAAACACGCTGCACGCATGGTATTTGGAATATCATGAAATTTTAAGTCTAAAAAAATTTTTTTATTTAAACCTTTTAATATTTCAATAACTCTTGGACCTTCCCTAACAAAAAGCTCTAAACCAACTTTAACCCATTTAATATTAGGACATTTTTCCAGAAGTAATTTTGCTTGACTTACATCTAATCCATCAATTGCCAATATTATTTTATCTTCTGAATTAAATCCTTTATTCATAAATTTTCAGTTTGCAAATCTCTTAATTATTTTTTTTCCAATTTGCAAAATTTTTCCTTCCAAATCATTTTTTGAATTAAAAACTAAATCAGGATTTATTACTTTCTGACTATCAATTTTTACACCCCCACCTTTAATAGATCTTTTTGATTCGCTGCTAGATTTGAAAAGTTTTAGAGCACTTAACAAGTAAAAAAGCTTTACTGGAAAATCTACTTCTTTTAAAGAAATCTCTGGAATTTCTCCAACTTTTTCTTTGTGTCCAAGGAATAATTTTTCGCAGTTTGATTGCGCCTTTAATGCTTCTTCAGCCCCATGGAACAAAGTAGTAACTTCTAAAGCCATTCTTCTCTGTAATTCACGAGGATTTGAGTTTTCAAGAAAACTTTTATCTAATTCAGTAAGTAATTCAAAATAGGTAGGTATTATATTATCAGGTACTTTTTCTAATTTTGAATACATTGAAAGAGGATCTTCAGTCAAACCGACGGTGTTAAATTCAGATTTACTCATCTTCTTAATTCCATCTAAACCTGTCAAAATTGGCAGCAGAACACCAAATTGGGGGTCTTGTTTAAAATGCCTTTGAAGATCTCTTCCTATTGCGATATTAAATTTCTGATCTGTACCTCCAAGTTCTATATCTGATTGAACAACAACCGAATCATAACCTTGTAATAGTGGATATAAGAATTCATGTAAAGCGATTGGAACTTGCGAAGTGTATCTTTTATTAAATTCCTCCTTAGCTAGCATTTGACTAACTGTTGCACTCCCCATTAATTCAATTATCGAATTAAGATTTAATCCTTTCAACCATTCACTGTTATATCTAATTTCTATTCTATCTTTTGAATCAAAATCTAAAATAGATTCATTAGCTGGCTTTCCCATCCCTAGTTGGGTTAAGTATGTTTTTGCATTATCCTTAACTTGTTTTTCCGATAACTGAACTCTTGTTTTGTTTTTTCCGGTTGGGTCTCCAATTTGAGCAGTAAAATCCCCAATAATTAAAACTGCAATATGTCCATTATCTTGAAATGCCCTAAGTTTTCTAAACAATATGCTGTGCCCAAGATGAATATCTGTTCCAGTTGGATCGATCCCGAGTTTAACCCTTAATTTTTTATTATTTTTTTTCGCATGATCAATTATCTCCAAAAAGGTTTGATCTGTTCCCTTAATTGGAAAATATTCTTCTATTCCTCTTGACAGCCATAATGGCAATATTAAATTATCTGACATGAAGCATTAACAGTTAATTTTAAGAAGTTTTATCAAGTTCATCCTTCATTCTTATTAAGGTTTTATTCATTTGATCGAACATTTGATCAGGAGTAATCCCAAATTGACTTAACTGTGTCTTTAATTGTTCTACTGTCATTTTTGCTTGAAAATCTTCAGACAATTCAAATCTCTTCATAAAAACCTTATAACGATCCATAAGTGATTCCATTTTTTTTATAAACATTTTTTTTCCTTCTCTGTCAAATTTTCCATAATCAGAACCAAGTTTCATAAGTTCTTGGTAATCTGTAAAAAGCTTTTTAGCTTCTTCTTGTACGATGTCTGACTCAAAAAATCCCATTTCTATTTTTTTACTTCGCAAGATTAAGGCTCAATTACAAGATAACAAGAATCTTTTAAATTGATTAGAACATTAATAAATTTTAGTTTATAAATAATTCTTTGATTTATATTTTTTCAGAATTAAATTTAGTAGACATGTTTCATAAAAATTGGAAAAAATTAAGGTAAATAATATTTCAAACCAAAATAGACAATTTGAATTATTTGGTTCGAATGTAAATACATCAATTAATTTTCAACACTCAAATAATCTAAAAATCAAAGGCGAAATACTAACTGAATGGAGAAATAGAATATATAATCACCAATGCAAAATTTCAAAAGATACTCACAATAAAACTATGCATCAAACAATTCTTCCTATAAATACAATTTCCAATGAAAGGAAAATTGATCCGTTTTCCTTGCAGCCATTATCATTGAACTTTTGGAGAACTAATCAATATATACACAATGGTCCAGCAATGTATTTTGTAATTGACTCGATGGAGAATTCTAAAATAATACTTTATATAGGAGAAACAAATTCAGCAAATAAAAGATGGAAGGGAGAACATGACTGTAAAAATTACCTCATGAACTATAAAGAAGCCCTAGCCCAAAACAAACTCTCAAGTCACCAAGATATTCGTTTCTTCTTAGATGTACCTAAAGAAGTAAAATTAAGACGTAAATTAGAACAGCAACTGATATATTTATGGTTACCACCTTTTAATAAAGAAACTCGAGATAGGTGGGCAACTACTTTCACAAACAACTAAAGTTAATTAAATCCATTTAAAAATGCAATTTTCCACATACCAAAAAAATCTAGATAACTGGCAAGGTGCTTCATTAATTTTTGGAGTTTTAGAGGAAGAAATTGCAAGCCAACTTGAAAACATAAAATTTGTTATTGACCCAAAATTATTACTAAAAAAAGTTATTCAAAAAAAATTTAAAGGAGAAAAAGGAAAAACTTTAAGCTTTGAATTTTTAGATCAAAAATTAGATACCTTAATCATAGTTGGTCTTGGCAAATCAAAAGACCTAAATAAAAGTGATATAAAAAACTCTATAGGAAATATAGTTGGTAAAACTGTTGATAAAAATGAAAAAATCAGCATCTTGCTACCTTGGGAATTTATAAATTCACAACTAGAAATAAATCAATTAGCAGAGTCAGCCAGATTATCTGCCTATAAGGACAATAGATTCAATAAGAAAAAAGATGAAAAGAAATTTCTTAAAGAAATAGAGTTTTTGAATTTAAAAAAATTTGAGAATATTAGCTTTGAAGAGACTGCACAAATATGTGAAGGTGTAGAACTAGCAAGAAGACTTGTAGCCGCCCCTCCAAATAGTCTTACGCCTCAGGAAATGTCTATACAAGCCTCTCAAATAGCTAAAGATCATGGTTTGGAAGTAAAAATTTTAGAGGCAAAAGATTGTGAAGATTTAGGAATGGGTGCATATTTAGCTGTAGCAAAAGGTTCTGATCTAGATCCTAAATTTATACATCTTACTTTGAAGTCAGAGGGTCCTATAAAAGAAAAGATTGCGCTTGTTGGGAAGGGTTTAACCTTTGACTCTGGAGGATACAACCTGAAAGTAGGAGCCTCTCAAATTGAAATGATGAAATATGATATGGGCGGAAGCGCTGCAGTTTTAGGAGCAGCAAAAGCACTTGCGGCAATAAAACCAAAGGGGCTAGAAATTCACTTTATTGTGGCAGCTTGCGAAAACATGATAAATGGATCTGCAGTACATCCTGGAGATGTAGTTAAGGCATCTAATGGTAAGACAATTGAAATAAATAACACTGATGCAGAGGGTAGACTAACATTAGCTGATGCTTTAACTTACGCATCCAATTTAAAACCGGATTCAATAATAGATCTCGCCACTTTAACAGGAGCTATTGTTGTTGCATTAGGTAATGATGTAGCTGGATTCTGGAGCAATAATAATGATCTAGCAAATGATCTAAAAGCGGCATCAGCCCAGGCTGGAGAAGAATTATGGCAAATGCCTTTACAAAAATCCTATAAAGAAGGGTTAAAGTCTCATATAGCTGACATGAAAAATACAGGGCCTAGAGCGGGAGGGTCAATAACTGCTGCTTTGTTTCTAGAGGAATTCTTTCATGAAGATATACAATGGGCTCATATCGATATTGCAGGCACTTGTTGGACTGATAAGAATAAGGGAATTAATCCATCAGGGGCCACAGGTTTTGGAGTTAAAACTCTTGTGCAATGGATTAAAAATAAATAATTATCTTTAAATTATTCAGACCAAAGATTTGTTGATCTGGCGTTATCCCCCCACAACTTATCCAACCTCTGATCTCTTCCACATGAGAACCTGTAAAACTTATATTTTAATTCGTTTCTCTCAGCAAAATTTTGGTGATATTCTTCAGCTAACCAAAATTGACCTTTTGATTTTAAATCTATAGATATCTTATCTACTGGTAATCCCAATTCATTAGAGGCCGAAAGAATTGCATTTTTTGCATCACTTTCCTCAGTTGAATCTTTGAAAAAGATCACTGGCCTATACGAATCTCCACGATCACAAAATTGACCCTTACCGTCCAGAGGATCAATATTTCTTAAATAAAGCCTAAGTATCTTGGGTAAAGTTACCAATTGGGGATCATAGTCCACCAAAACCACTTCCTGGTGCCCTTCATGATTTTCATAAGTAGGATTTTGTAAATCTCCACCTGAATAGCCACTTTGCACAAAATTTATGCCTTTTAATGACTCTAAATCATGTTCTAAACACCAAAAACAACCTCCTGCAAGAATCAATTCATCTGCAAAAGCATTTAAAGGGTTAATAAGAATTGAAAGAACAATTATTAGAGAAAAGATAAATTTCATTTTTTTATTATAAAGTTCAAATAATAGAATTAATAATCTCTTTAGCCGCTCTCTGAACTACGCCCTCTTCGCCTAATTCTTCTTTTAAGAAATTATAACCTTTTTTAATTTTTATTTTTTCTGACTTTCCCTCAAGAATCCTACAAGATTTATAAAAAATTTTCTTTTCGTCAAACTCTCTCTGTACAAACTCAGGGATTATTAATTTATTAACTAACAAATTTACAGGCGAAATAAATTTAACTTTGAAATTGAGAATTTTTTTAGCAATAAAAGCAGTTACCCAACTTACTCTATAACCAACAATCTGTGGGATTCCATATAAAGCTAATTCCATATTTACTGTCCCAGATTTACAAAGAGCAATTTTAGTAAGCGAATAAATATAAGGTTTTAATTTTGCACTCTCTTTTTGAGAAATCACATGTCCTTTCACTTGATATTTTCTAAAGGCTTTTTTGAATATTTCATCAAAAGCACTTCGACAGGAAGGGATATAGACAACCAAACTTGGATATTTTTGTTGTAATTTTTTAGCCGCTTTAATAAAAGTAGGTAATATGTATCTCAATTCTTGAGGTCTTGAGGCGGGCATTAAAAGTATGATGTTTTGATCTGGGCGAAGGTTTAGAATAGTTCTGGCATCTTTCTTTAGAGGAAGTTTTTTTGTCAAATCAATCATTGGATGTCCAACCCACAAAACATTTCCGCCCCTCTTTTTGTAGAACGCAGCTTCTTTCTTGAAAATCGCAAAAATTTTATCAGAAAATTTTATTAAATTTGTTGTAGTGTTATTCCCAACCCTCCAAGCCCACTCTTGGGGAGCAATATAGTAATAAATTGGAAATTTAGTCTTCGATCTTTTTAATTTAGTACCAATTTTTATATTGGGACCCATATAGTCAATCAAAATTAAACAATCTGGAGGATATTTTTTTAGTAATTTATAAAACCTTTTTTGAATTATTATTGTTGGAAGAATAAGAGGTAAAGCCTCCCAAATCCCTATTGCACTTATTGATGTAGTATCTTGAAGAATTTTTACACCCTCTTTCTTCATCCTTTCCCCACCTAATCCGCAAATTTCTAAATCTATAGATTTTTTTTTAGCTTCATCTAATAATGCTTTTGATAACAAACTTCCGTGCAAATCACCAGAGACTTCTCCAGTACTTATAAATATCTTTTTATTCATAAATTCACTACAGGCATTGGTCCTCTTCTTTCTTTAGATATTGACTTTTTTAAAAAACTACATAATTTTGAAGATGAAAGATCTAATTCTCCTTTCATTACTATTTCTAGTGAATTTGAAATCGCATCATTAGATTTAAAAAGTAGACTCCAAGTTTTTTGAAGTAATTTTAAGTCAAAATCTTTATTTTCCATTAAACCACTTCTCTTAATTCCAATCCTATTCAAACCTCTCAATCTTCCTGGATGCCCTTCTGCCAAACAAAAAGGAGGTACATCTCTATCTACCCTAGTCATTCCTCCAATCATTGCTAAATATCCGATATGTACAAATTGATGAATACCTAAACAACCGCCAATAATAGCTTTATCTTCAATCTTTACATGGCCAGCGACTTGAACACTATTTGATAAAACTATCCTATTACCAAGTTCACAATTATGGCCGATGTGAGTGTAAGCCATCAACAAATTATTATTGCCAATAATAGTTTTTTCTCCTTCATCAGTTGCTTTATTAATAGTTACACATTCTCTGAAAGTATTATTATTTCCAATAATTACTTCAGTAGGGGCTCCTTTATATTTAAGGTCCTGGGGATCAAGGCCTATAAAAACACTTGGAAAAACTTTATTGTTTATACCAATATGAGTTCTTCCTGAAATAACAGCATTAGGTCCTATTTCGGTTCCTTTCCCGATAGTCACATTAGGGCCGACAATTGCTCCCTGAGAGATAATAACCCCATCATGTAATTCGGCACTTGGATCTACAAAAGCATTTGGGTGGACTTTTACACCACTAAAGTTTGTATTTAATTCAGTATTTTTATTATCCATATCCCTAGTCAACTAATGAAAACATTAACTCTCCAGCACAAACCAATTTCCCATCGACATGCGCCTCACCTTTAACCTTCCCAAATCTTTGTCTTTTAATAGACAATAACTCACAAGAAATTATCAATTGATCTCCAGGCACAACTGGTTTTCTGAATTTAACATTATTGATTCCAGCAAAGACGAAAAGTCCTTTAGGGAGATCGGGCATTTGCGTTACAATTATTCCACCAACTTGAGCCATTGATTCAACAATAAGAACACCAGGCATCAAGGGTCTCTCAGGAAAGTGTCCCTGAAATTGAGGCTCATTTATAGTTACATTTTTTACTGCAACAGCTCTTTCTCCAGGAATATGCTCTATAACTTTGTCCACAAGAGCAAAAGGATATCTGTGAGGTAACAAACCTAGTATGTGCTCAGAGGAAAGTTGATTATTTTCACTGGATAATTTCTTTTCCAAAACAATAAAGATAAAGTTAATTTTTTAGCGATGAGGCCAATAATGCATTTAAAGAATGTGATCCTTTATAAACTAAAATTTGAGCCTTAGGTAACCCTACCAAAGCCAAGTCCCCAATAAGGTCTAAAATTTTATGTCTTATTGGTTCATTAGCAAATCTTAATGGTGGATTTACCCATTTATCACCGTCACAAACAAGGGCATTTTCCAAACTTCCTCCTTTTATCAATCCAAGTTCACTTAACTCTTGAAATTGATCTTTAAAACCAAATGTTCTAGCAGGAGCAATCATTTCAACAAAACTTTTTGGATTTAAATCAATCACAAAAGTTTGATTTCCAATAGCTTTATAGGCAAAACTTATAGTGGATATAATTGTAGTTTTTTCAGAAGGGGTTGCTGCTATTACTGATCCTTCTTTATTCAAAATTATTGATTTATTAATCTCTCGAAAAAAATTATCTGGTCTAGGTGCCTTTTTTATCCCTGCTTCTTCAAAATCTCTAACCCACTGGATTGCCGATCCATCTAAAAGAGGAATCTCTTTCCCATCAACCTCAATATGTATATAACTCAACCCACACCCTGCCATAGAAGATAATAGATGTTCGATAGTATATAAATTTCTCCCTCCCAATTTAACTGCCGTACAAAGCATGGTACTTCCAATCAAATCCTGAGTTAACTTAAAAATCTCGCCAGGTTTATCCCTGAAAGAAACATGATACCCTTCTTTTTCATAAGGAGAAATTGTAACTCTTGTTTTTTCTCCACTATGTAAGCCTATACCCTCTCTGGAGATAACCCCAGCCAAGGTATAACAAAAATCATAATTATTAGGCCAAGAAAACACTTAAAACTTCCATCCAACTCCAAGTGTATATCTCCAATCTCCACTTAGGTCCTTGCTAGCAACATCTAATCTTAATGGCCCTATTGGTGTTTTAACCCCAACTCCCGCTCCAGGAGAAAACCCAGAACCTGATTTTTGCAATAGTTTACCAGGTTTTCCTGGTACATCATTTTGAGATCCTAAATCACTTCCTGCATCAACAAATAAAGCTCCTGATATCATTCTCCAAACAGGAAATCTATATTCTGCAGTACCTTCAATAAAACTTTTACTTACAGCTAAATCACAAGATCCCCATCCTCTGACTGATGATGTTCCTCCCATACAAAAAGATTCATAAGGAGGCAATTCCCCAATAATAGTTCCAGCCTTGAATTGAAAACCAATAGCTTGAGGACAATCTGCACTGGTAGCTTTACTAGATTTGCATGCTTTGGTTAAATTGATCAGTTTTGTCGGGATAAAAAAAGAATAAGATGTTCTCATTCTATTAAAAGTAGGAGAATTTTTTCCCATTGAAACAAACTGTTCAGTACCAAAGGTAAATTTATTTCCTGAAGTGGGGTTGATAGAATTGTTCAAATTATTTTTAGAAGTACTCGCGATAATACTTACTAATGTATTTTCATCAGGGCATGACCCATCATTTGGAGTAAATCCAATACAGATAATATCATTTATATTTCCTGTTGTTGGAGTCATATCACCATAAGGTTTTTTGTTTCCATCACCATCAATCATTTTTACTTTCTTAAAATTCATTCCTGCAAGGACTCTCCATTTAGCGACTTTAAATGGATCTCCGCCATTTAATGGCCTTGAGAAAGAAAACCCACCTCCTGTTTTTTCTAAAACTATTGAGGAAAAAGTATCAGAGCTAGATGGTATCTGATCATCTACCGCATAAAATTTACCATTTTTTTCACTTTTAAATTCTTGTGGATAATCTCTACTTAAAAAAATATTTGTTCTAAAAGATGTCTTATGTTTATCTCCTTTAATCCATGGATCAGATAAAGAAAAATTATAAGTAGTTGAATATTCTCCAAAATTTAGATTTATATTTGTAGACCATGCTCTTCCTAGTGCATTTGTTTCCTGCAAACCAATTGATGCGAAGATACCTGAGCCATTGCTATAACCAAGTCCACCTGTTAAGGATCCTGTTCTTTGCTCACTTAAGTCTAAAAAAATAATGACTTGACCAGGATTTAAATTATCAGGGCCAAGAGAAACCTTTACGTCATCAAATAATGATGTGGCATAGAGTCTACCGATATCAGCTTCTAAAATTTTTCTATTAAAAATGGTGCCAGGTTGTGTTTTTAATTCTCTTTTTATGACCCAGTCTTTTGTTTTCCCTTTTCTAGGTTTTCCATCAATAATAAATTCACCATCAGAATTTGGGAATCTTATTTTTACGTCAGATATAACACCCTCAGAAACTTTTAATGTTACTACACCGTTCTCAGAGATTCTATCAGGGCTATTAATTCTAGCTAAAGAGTAACCCGCTTTTTCATAACGTTCTTTTATTATTTCTATCTTATTTTGAAATTCCTTTAGGTTAAGAGTTGTACCATAATAATTTTTAAAAATATCATCTACGTATTCATTGGAAACTATAGAGCTTATTGGTTTAAGTTCAACTTTATTCAAGATTGGATTAGGCACTACATTTACTATTAGTCTCACCCCTAGTGGCCCATCTTGAGACTTTATTTTAACTCCTGAAAACCAACCACTAGCATATATTGCATTAAGGTCTTGATTTAAAATTCGATTATCAACAATACTTCCAGGCTTTATGCTCATGGAATCATATGCAGCCAATTCTAGTTTTCTACCCTCAGGATGATTTTCCCAACCTTCGATGATTATTTCTGAGATAAGAACACTTTCTTCACTAATATCATTATTATTTTCTGCAAGAAGAAATTTATTCTCTTTTTTAACATCAATCCCTTGAAATAAAACATTATTAATATTTGGTATTTCTAAGGTTTTTAATGATTGATCAACTTCTTTTAACAAATACTTAGCAGCTAGTTCTGAATTATTTGATATCAAAATCAAAGGAGAGGCGGCAACAGTTAAGAAAATCTTTCCAAATTTTAAAAATTTTTTTTGCATAATACTTGTGATTAAGATAAGTAAGTCATTATCTATTCAATTAGATTTAAGAAAGTTGTTTATTCTTCGGTGGATTTCACTATAAGCTTCAATTAGACCACCTAAATCATTTCTAAATCTATCTTTATCGAGACTTACAATTATATCATTTTTTTGATTTAGATCCCACAATCTACAATTATCAGGACTTATTTCATCCCCGAGAATAATATTATTTCTAAAATCATAACCAAATTCCAATTTAAAATCCACAAGTTGAAGTTGAATATTTTTAAAAAAACTTTTCAAGATTACGTTAATTTTTAAGGTTAAATTTATTATTAAATCTAAATCATGAGAGCTTAATATGTTCATTAATTCAATTCTATCTTTTGTAATAAGGGGATCATTAAGTTCATCATTTTTAAGATAGATATCAATTAATGGTTTTGATAACAAAGTTCCAGGTTTAACAGTGGTTTGTTTGCACAAAGAACCGTAAGCAGTATTTCTTAAAACAATTTCTAATGGAATTACTTTTATTTTTTTTGCAATCATTGTATTTTCATTTTCAAGTTCAATAAAATGAGTCGGAATACTTTTCTTATTGAGAATCTCAAAAATTCTTGCACTTATCAAGCAATTAAGTTTGCCTTTACCTTCAAATTTTTCTCTTTTCAACGCATTAAAGGCTGTAGCTTCATCTTTAAATTCAATTTTTACTTTATTTGCATCATCATGAGTAAATACTTTTTTTGCTTTGCCTTCATAAATCAATTCATATTTATTATTCATTAACTTAAAACCTCATTATTATTACTAAAGTACTTTTTATAATTAACATAATTATTAGAGATCAACTTCAAATGATTTTATTTTCATTTTAACTGATTATTCATCGAAACCTCATAACCTTAAAAAACAAATATATGGGAATTCATTCATCTAGTTCTAGGAATTTTATTAGATTAGAAAATGTTTTAATAATTGGGAATGGCGGAAGAGAAAACTCTTTGGCTTGGGCTATTCAACAAAATAAATTAGTTAAAAAAGTTTATTTGATACCTGGTAACGCTGGTTCAGAAAGAATAAATAAATGTGAAAGAATAAAAATGGATGTAAATGATAAAAATGAATTAGTCGAAAAGCTTGATTTTTTTAAGATAGATTTAGTAGTTATTGGACCAGAAATACCCCTGGCGAATGGATTAGCTGATTTTCTTCGAAAAAAAGATTTTAAAGTGTTTGGTCCTAATAAAGATGGTGCAAAACTAGAATTTAGCAAATCCTGGGCGAAGGAATTTATGCAAGACGCAAATATTCCAACTGCAAACTTTTGGAAAGTAAATTCTATCGAAGAAGCCAAAAATATTATTAATGCATCATCAATTCCACTTGTAGTAAAAGCTGATGGTCTAGCTTCAGGTAAAGGTGTTTTTATTCCTAATTCAAATGAAGAATGCTTAAAAGCTGCAGAGACAATTTTTAATGGAAGATTTGGTGACTCTGGGAATGTGGTTGTTCTAGAAGAAAAAATTCAAGGGCCAGAAGTTTCAGTTTTCGCTTTATGCGATGGCAAGAGATATACATTACTTCCAACAGCCCAAGATCACAAACGACTTAATGAAAATGATAAAGGTCCAAATACAGGAGGTATGGGGGCTTATTCTCCAGCCCCATTATTAACAGAAGATTACCTTGATAGAATCATCAAAGAAATAATTGAACCAACAATAAATGAGCTAAATAAAAGAAATATTGACTACAGAGGCGTAATTTATTTTGGGTTAATGATCACAAAATCTGGACCCAAGGTTATAGAATATAATTGCAGATTTGGTGATCCAGAATGCCAAACAATAATGCCTTTGATGGATCAAAATTTTTTATTTCTTCTAGAAAAATGCTCAATGGGAAGTTTAACTGGTAATGAAAAAATTAATAGTTCTGATAAAGTTAGTGGTTGTGTAATAGCGACCTCCAAAGGTTATCCTCACGAATATAAAACTGGCTATCAAATAAAAATAGGTAAGATTGATCCAAATGATTGTCAAATTTTTGACTCGGGTACTTCTTTTAGTGAAAGTGGGAAATTATTAACTGCTGGGGGAAGAGTCTTAAGTATCGTCTGTCAAGATAAAGACTTCGATACGGTTTTTGAAAAAGCATACAAAAATTTAAATGAAATTCATTTTGAGGGAATTTACTTTAGAAATGATATAGGTCATCAAGTGAGAAAAAACTTTTCTAGGGAGAATTAATCATATGGTGGATACCAATAATCGAGAAAGTAGAAAATATAACATCCCTGATAATGAAGATATGAATATTAACTATTGGATTAATGGACTTCTCGCTTGGTGGAGTGGGTTCAGTTTAAGAACAAAGTTATTAGCCATAGCGACTCTTGTCGTTAGTCTTTTAATGACAGGAATAACTTTTTTTGCATTAAATAGTATTCAAAAAGATGCAGGTATGAATGATACTAGATATGCTCGAGATCTTGGCTTATTGTTATCTGGGAATGTTACAGAATTAGTCGCTAATAATCAAAAAAAAGAAATTTCAAATGTAGCTGAAAAGTTTTGGAGATCAAGTCGAAACCTGCGTTATATATTTTTTACTGATGCTGAAGATATTGTTCAACTTGGGATACCGATCAGTGCAACACCAACAAGCTCAGACAGTCAGTTTCAGCTCACTCGAAAATTAAAACTACCTTCAGAATTAAAGAAAAGACCACAATTCCCTTTGGTTAGGCAGCATGCAACACCTCAAGGTCAAGTAACAGATGTATTTGTCCCAATGTTGTGGAAAGGCAAATATCTTGGAACTTTAGCTTTAGGAGTCACCCCTAATAAAAAAGCACTAGCCAGTGCTGCCTTAACTAGAGAAGTAACCATTGCAGTTTTTATTTCTATTTGGGTTTTAGTAATACTTGGAGCTGTATTTAATGCACTAACAATTACAAGACCCGTCAGAGAACTAGTAAGAGGTGTTAGAGAAATTTCAAGAGGAAACTTTAAATCCAGAATTTCTTTACCCATGACAGGTGATCTAGGAGAACTTCTAAATGGATTTAACCGAATGGCAACACAGTTAGAAAATTATGATGAAGCTAATATTGAAGAACTAAAAGCGGCACAAATCAAGCAGCAATCATTAATAGCTACAATGGCTGATGGTGCAATATTATTAGACTCACAAGGCAAGATTGTACTTACTAATCCAACAGCAAAGAGATTATTTCGTTGGGAAGGAAGATTTCTCGAAGGTAAACATTTTTTAAATGAAATTCCCGAAATTTTATCTAATGACTTACATACAAATATAGAATCAATTTTAAACAGGCAAAAGGAGAAGGACGATCTAAGATTCAGTTTAGGAGAACCAGCAAGAACCTTAAGAATTGTCTTACAATCAGTGTTAGATACAAATAAAGTTGAATTAAAAGGAATTGCTGTTACAATCCAAGATTTAACTAGAGAAGTTGAACTTAACGCGGCGCAAAATAGATTCATAAGCAATGTATCGCATGAATTAAGGACTCCACTTTTTAATATCAAAAGTTATGTAGAGACCTTGCATGATTTAAAAGATCAGCTTACTGATGAAGAACAAATAGAATTTTTAGGAATTGCGAATTCAGAGACTGACAGGTTAACAAGACTTGTAAATGATGTATTAGATTTATCTAGATTGGAGTCCGGGAAAATTGTTCAACTAGAGCAAATGGACATAAAACCAGCAATAGAACAGACTCTTAGAAATTATAGACTTAATGCTTCAGAAAAAAATGTTTCATTAGCTCATGACATAGAGGAAACTATTCCTCCAATTCTTGGAAATTTTGATTTACTTTTGCAGGTTTTTGATAATTTACTGGGAAATGGATTGAAATTTAGTCCAAAAAACAGCGCCCTAGTTATAAGAGCTTATACTTGGCCAGATTCCTGTCCTGCTTTCCCTCCAAGTATTAAAAATGATGCGGCCCCTCAATGTGAATTAGTTTCACCACTTCCAAAAGTAAGAATTGAGATTACTGATACTGGATCAGGAATTTCTCAGGCTGATCAAGAAAAGATATTTGATCGTTTTTATAGAGTAGAGAATGCTGTTCATACTGAGCAAGGAACCGGTTTAGGTCTATCTATAGTGCGGGGAATAATTGAAAAACACGGTGGGGATATACGTATGGCTAGTGAATTAGGAGTAGGAACAACTTTTTGGTTTGATTTAGCCCTGGCACAATCTGATAAAGACGAATTATTGACAAAAGCTATTAATAATTCAGATTCTTTCCCAAGTTCTGAAATTAAAGAAATTATCTAATTATTATCTATTCCCTTAAAAACATTTTGAACATTTTGATCAGGCACAACTCTGTGAGGGGCACCACTAAATATTTGTTCAAAATTAGAAAAAGAATCCCTTATTTCTGGGCCACTATTTGTAATGATAAATTCTCTTATTCTTTTATCATGCCATGATCCTCGCATTTTAAAAACATTTAAAGCTCGTGCCATCTCACCTTTTATTTCTACATATTGAAGCAACAATATGGTGTCTGTAATTGTTGAGATATGAGAATCAGTTATAGAATGACTTCCCATAAATTCTTCCGCAGTATTAGTAAAAAAGCCTGCTATTTCCTCTTGTTTTGTATAACCGGTAACAGCAATTACAAATTGTCTAAATGCATTCAAACTTACACCTCTGGCTAATGCAGAGAGAGAATCAATTGCCATTCTTTTTGGTTTAAATTGATTAATTTGCGTTTTTATGATTTGTAAGTGATCCTCTAAACCTGTTGATTCAGGATATGCACAAATAATTTTTAATAGTCCATCACTTTCCATTTTTTCAAAATCTATACCCCAGCTAGTAGCATTCCTAAGCAATTGAGCCCTAGATTCTTCATATGCGAAAAGTATTGCTCTTTCATTATTGTTATAAGCATCTTCAACAAATTTTGATACAAGCATTGTTTTGCCCGTACCAGTTGCTCCAGTGGCGAGAATAATAGAATCTTGAAAATATCCTCCACCACACATGTCATCAAGATCTTTAACTCCAGAGCTAATCCTAATATTTGAGGATCTCTGCGTTAATCTCATTGCTCCTAAGGCAAACACACTTATTCCATCCATCCCCATAGTGAATGGATATTCACCTTTCATATGTACAGTACCTCTTAACTTCAGAACTTCTAGAGTTCTTCTTCTCTTCTCTGACTCAAGAACATTTCTTAATAAGACAACATTATCAGACACAAATTCTTCTACACCATATCTAGCAATTGGTCCGTAATCATCCACCCTTTCTGTAGTCATAACTGTTGTCACACCTATTTCTTTTAATCTTGCTATCAATCTAAATATTTCCCTTCTAACAACGTATATAGCATCATACTGTTGAAAGACAGCAGTTATTGAATCTATTGCAACTCTTTTAGCTTTATATTTTCTAATTGCATAACTAATTCTCTCAATTAGACCAGACAAGTCAAAGTTACCAGCCACATCCTGACCATCAGGATCAGGAGATGCGTCCAAAATAAAAAGTTTATTTTGATCAATTAATTCTTGTAAATCCCAACCAAAACTTGCAGCATTTCTAATAATATCTAATGGTGATTCTTCAAATGTTACAAAGATTCCAGGCTCATCAAAATTACAAATTCCATGGTGTAAATATTGCAGAGAAAAAACAGTTTTACCAGTTCCTGAAGTACCACTAACGAGTGTACTTCGAGATACAGGCAACCCACCCCTACAAACATCATCAAAACCTTCTATTCCAGTTGGTAATTTTTGTACTTGCATTTTATTTGATTTGCCAAATTTCTTATCATTCATAGTTTTGTGCTAATTAAACAAAAATAAAATAAATTTTGAATTAATTTTTAATTTTAAAAGTTTTATATATTTTATTTATCTCCACTATATTCAGTTTCAGTTAATTCATCAAAAAGTAGATCTAAACCTATTAAAACTTTCTCTCTATCTGAAAGATCACCTATTATTTTTCTAACTGGTGGCGGTAAAATTTTAGCTAACGTTGGAGTGGCTAAAATTTTATCTTCTTCTGCAAGTTGTGGTTGCTTAAGTACATCGATAACCTTCAAAGCATAAACTCCTTTGAATTCATTTTCTAAAATTTCTCTTAAGGTATTTAAAGCTCTCATCGAATTAGGAGTATTTCCAGCAACATAGAGTTTTAAAATATATGTTTTCCTTGCTGCCATCGTTATAGTTCCTGAATTGATATAAAAGATTTAAAACAACCCTTGACTTATTACACTACAAAATAAGAAAATAAACAAACTATTATGATTGCTTATTGGGCTTAATCAAATTATTAATTTGAGCCTGGTAGTGTCTTTAAGATATGACAAATTCTAAAATCTCCTCAAACAATTCTTCTGAAAGTAATGAATTGTATGCAATAGCAGAAACTTCAGGTCAACAATTTTGGTTCGAAGTTAATAGATACTATGACATAGACAGGTTAAATGCAAAAGAGAAAGACAAGATAACACTGGAAAAAGTTTTAGTTTTAAAAGACAATGAGTCTATAACTATTGGTAAACCTTATGTTAAAGATGCGAAAATTGAATTAGAAGTAGTCTCTCATAAAAGAGGTAAGAAAATTCTTGTATACAAGATGCGTCCCAAAAAAAAGACAAGAAAAAAGATGGGACACAGACAAGAACTTACAAGAGTTATGGTAAAATCTATTAAAGTGGGTAAAAGCACTGCTAAGTCTTCTTCTAAAAAGGAAGAAACTCTTAAAAAGGAAACTAAACCAAAATCCGAGAAATCTACAAATTAAACACTTCTAATGGCACATAAAAAAGGAACAGGTTCAACTAGAAACGGAAGAGATTCAAATTCTAAAAGATTAGGTGTGAAAGCTTATGGAGGAGAAAAAGTAACTGCTGGATCAATTTTAATTCGCCAAAGAGGTACATCTTTTTTGCCAGGAATCAATGTCGGGAAGGGTAAAGATGACACCCTTTTTGCACTTAAAGAAGGAACCGTAAGTTTCGAAAGCATTAAAAGAAATTTAAGAAATAGAAAAAGAGTTAATATTGTTATCTAATTTTTTTATAAGCTCTTGTAGTTATAAGAATAGGATGAAATACTTCTAAAAAATTTGATTGAAGAGTCTCAAAAAATTTTTCAACGATTTTATTGTCATCGATATGAAACGGATATTCATTCTTATCACCTTTATAAAAATACCAATTAAATAAAGCAATAGAATTACTATCCATAATCTCACTAAAATTATTAATTTGAGAAGTTGGATCTGCAAGATGTTCCAAAACATCAAGGCAAACTATCGTATCAAATTTCAATATCTGTGTATCTTGAATTGTCCTGTAGAAAGTAAGTTTTTTTTCGACTCCTAATTTCTTAGCCCTGTATTCAACAAAATTTCTGTTTGTTTGATTAATATCTACAAAAAATACATGCTCAACTTTTGAAGACATAGCGTTAGCTAAGGCGTGCGTACCAATACCTCCTCCAAAATCCAAAACTAAATCTCTAGAAAATCTCTGCTGAAGTTTTAAAGTATCAGCGATGTATTCCCTACTTGTAATATGCCAAGCAGCTAAATCAGCTACATGCCTATCTCCTACAATCTCAGTATAAAAATCTGAAACATCATTCAAAGCATCTCCAGGATGTGAATTTGCCAAATTCATCTTTGCATTTGCAAGGAATCCATCTAAATCGCATTCTCTAATAGATAAGTATTCCATTAAATGTGATTTCAAATTAAAAGCATTGTCTAAAAACTCTTTTACAATAAAATTATTGTTTTTCAATTTCTTACTCTAAATTTCCGATACCAAAATCATAGGATGGTTATAAATCTTTCTCAAAGTATTCTTAATATTAAAAATGGAAACTAAAGATGGATTCTTAGTAATTAATAAAGATAAAGGATGTACATCACATGATTGTGTTAAACAAATAAGGAAGTTACTAAATACAAAAAAGGTCGGTCACACAGGAACTCTTGACCCAGAAGTTATAGGAACATTACCTATCGCTATAGGCAGTGCAACAAGATTTATTCAATATCTTCCTCAGGGTAAAACCTACATAGGACAAATTAAATTAGGAATAAGAACTAACACTGATGATATTCATGGGGAAATAATTAATCAAAAAAATTGGCCAAAAATCAGTGATGAAAAATTAGATCAATACTTAAATAGATTTAGAGGAATTATTAAACAAATTCCGCCGAAAGTATCTAGTGTACACGTTAATGGTGAGAGAGCTTATAAAAAATCTTTAAGGAATGAAAATTTTGAATTACCACCAAGAAAAGTAAAAATAGACGAACTTACTTTAATGAAATGGGACCAAATAAACGGAATCATAGAAATAAAAATCAAATGTTCAGCTGGCACATATATAAGAGCAATTGCAAGAGATTTAGGAGAAATTCTTAATTCCGAAGGCTGCCTTCTACAACTTAAAAGAATTTCAGCTTGTGGCTTTGATGAACAAAACTCGATAAAGATATCTGATATCGAAAAAGAAAAAGGAAAAAAAAGCTCGAAAAATTTTATTATTCCAACAATTTCTGCTCTTAATCACATTTCAACATTTATCTTAATTAATGAAGAACAAATCCATTTTTGGCAAACAGGAAGATCAATTAGAGTTGATATTAATTACTTCAAGGAAAGCGAGTCTTTTGATTGTAAAAAACCCATAAAAGTAATAGATAAAAAACAAACACTACTCGGGATTGGCTTCTTAAATAAAGATCTATCTAATATAAATCCAAAATTAGTCCTTAATGCTAAATAATTTCTATAGGTAATCTTTTCTAAAAGGTTTAATCTGCACACCCCTATAAAAATGCTTTAATATTCTTTCAGCTTTTTGGCCTCTTGACGCCAGATATTTAGCACCCCATTGACTCATTCCTACTCCATGACCTGATCCCTGACCAAAAACTATCAAACCTTTTTTTGTAGGAAATTTATTGTTTAATTCTCCCTCATAAAATTTAAATCTTACAAAATTACTTTTGAGGCCTAATCTTTTTCTTAAAACTACCCCAGATATTTGATCAGAACCATAAGCCCCAAAAAGTTTTACATTTTTTACCCTCCCGGTACTAGTTATATCTAGAATCTCTATATTTTTTAAACCTCCAATCTTGGGGAATAAATCTATTAATTCATTACTCGAAAATTTTTTTTGCCAGTTGAATTTTGGATTATTTTTATCAAAATCTTTCACACTTGATAAATATGGATATTTATTCTTCCATACATCTTGACTATTTTCTGTCATTCCACCTGAACTACTATGAAACAAAGCATTAATTAATTTATTTTTATACGTCAAAACCAAAGATCTGGTACTTTTAACGGCTCTGATAGTTTTATAAGTTCTTGACTCCAATCCATTATAGACTTGATTTTTCTGGGTTGAATCTATATCAAACAAATTATTTCCCTTTTGCTTTAAAGCATAAGTTCTTGAGGCAATTGCTTGTGCTTTTAGTGCTTCAATAGGCCATTTTGTTGGCATTTCTGAGCCCACTACACTACTTAAGTATTTTTCTATTCCTAAAACATTCACTACCAATATTTCAGAATCAAGTACGAAGAGATTAAGCTTACCAGAAAATCTTTTCTGACCTACCCATATACCTCTTTCATCAAAAGATCTAATTTGAAATTGTTGATTACTGTTTAAGTCATATTTTTTTTGTTTATTTTTATCAAAATATAAAATTTTTCTATTTTTCTCATTTTTCAAAGTTAAGCCTTTTATTTTTTTACTTGAAAAAAATTCCCCATCTATTATCAAGGGAATTGATTTGTCTGATCTAATCCTTAAATTATTATTTTTTGATATCAAGACTCTAATTCTTGGTTCTCTAGATGCAAAAACACTTTGAGTCTGAAAAACACAAATAAATAAAATAGTAATCAGGCAACATCTACTATAATAATTTTTAAATTTAAGTATCACTTTGTTTAAAAAACAAATGCTTAATTTGCCTAAGTTTGACTAAAAGTCTAGATTTAAGCCAGATATAAAAATAAAAATATCATAAATAAGTGAATATCACCTTCTTAGGAACAAGTTCAGGAGTCCCTTCCTTAACGAGAAATGTTTCTTCCCTAGCGCTTAAATTATCACAGTCATCAGAAGTTTGGCTTTTTGATTGTGGAGAGGGAACGCAACATCAAATAATGAAAAGCAATATTAAATCTTCACAAATCAAGAAAATATTTATTACACATATGCATGGAGATCATATTTATGGTTTACCAGGACTTTTGGCGACCTTAGGTTTATCAGGAAATAGTAAGGGTATAGAAATTTACGGCCCTTCAGAGTTGAGAATTTTTATAAATTCTGCACTTAAAAGTAGTTTTTGCAAGTTATCGTTCCCATTGCATTTTGTGGAAGTTGAAAATTTTGCATCAGAAAATAAAATCCTATTTGAAAACAACAAAATAAAAGTAAATTGCGCCTGTCTTAAACATAAAATACCTGCTTATGGTTATCGAGTTAGTGAAAAAGATAAACCAGGTATATTTGATATCAAAAAAGCAGAGTCTCTAAAAATAGCACCTGGACCAATTTATTCAGAACTGCAACAAGGTAAAAAGGTAGTATTAGCGGATGGCAGAACATTTGATGGGAAAGAATTCTGTGGACCTCCGAGAGAGGGTGAAAGTTTTGTTTATTGCACAGATACAGTCTTTAGCGAATCAGCTGTTTCACTATCAAAAAATGCCGATTTACTCGTACATGAATCGACTTTTTCAGAGGAGGAAGAAAGCATGGCCTACGAAAAATTACATTCCACAACAATTATGGCTGCCAAAACAGCATTATTATCTAACACAAAAAAATTAATTATTACTCATTTAAGCCCAAGATACACTAATAAAAATGCAATTACGCCAAGCGATTTGCTTAAAGAGGCTCAAAAAGTTTTCCCAAATACTCAGCTTGCAAAAGATTTTCTAACTGCAGAAATAAAATAAACTGCAACAGTTCGTGAGAAGAAGGGTCGCAAATGACCAACCCATGGAATAATAGTCATAGGTTTTCTATATTGATGTTGATCGAAATGGTTTCTATTTTTTCATCACTACATAAGTCTTTTAAAAGACTATTTATTTTTCTTCCATTAATTATTGGTTTACTTTTTAATCCAATCTCGGCATACGCACTCTATCCTAGTGATCCTTCATCAGTTGACGTACTAAAAGATGATCTTCACGGTGCTGATCTTCATAATACTGAATATGTTAAATATGATTTATCTAATCAAGATTTAGGAGAAGCTAATCTTCAAGGCGCATATATGAGCGTAACAACTGCAAAAAACTCTAGTTTTAAAGGAGCCAATATGACAGACCTAATCGCATATGCAACACGCTTTGATAATGCTGATTTTACAGATGCAAATCTTACTAATGGTGAGCTAATGAAAAGTGTATTTGATGGAGCAATTATTGAGGGAGCAGACTTTACTGATGCAAATCTTGATCTTTCTCAGAGAAAATCATTATGTGAAAGAGCTAGTGGTACTAACACGCAAACTGGAGTTAATACAATCGATAGTCTTGAATGCACAGGCTTAAAGGGATACATGCCTCCAAAGCCAAAAGCATAATATTTAAAACTAACTTAAATAAGGAAAGATATTACCAGGCTCTTTTGAGCCTGGTTTTTTGCTATACCACCATTCTTGTATTTCAGAAGAAAATTTCTTTGAAAAAAGGGTTATAACAGTTTCAACAGGTTTTGATCCAGGCTCTAAAATCTGAACCGAGTAAGATGGGCATTTTCTTGAAGCCATATCAGCAACGAACCTAGACCCTATTCTTCTCCAACTAGGCTCCTTACTTCTCCAAGCAAGCCTTGAGCAGGGCCAAGGTAACTCTTCCCTATCATAAAGTCTGCAACATGGTCCAATTACCTTATAACTGTACTGACCTCCATAACTTGATTGAACACTGCCAGTCTTGAAAAATTCAAATTTATCCATTTACAAAAAAAGCCACCTTCATAGAGGGTGGCAGAGAAATAATGAATAATCAACTTAGAAAAGTTAAATTTTTATAATTAGTACAATTCTTCTTCAGCATGAGTTGTAATTGTTACGTCAGATGTTGGATAAGCAACACAAGTAAGAACAAAACCAGCTTCTAATTGGTCGTCATCCAAGAAACTTTGATCTGATTGATCAACACTACCTGAAGTAACTTTTCCAGCACATGTTGAACATGCTCCAGCTCTGCAGGAGTAAGGAAGGTCGATACCTTGTTCTTCAGCCGCATCGAGGATGTATTGGTCATCAGGTACTTCAATAGTAGAATTGAGACCTTCACCTTCGCTGATGAGTGTAACTTTGTAAGAAGCCATTTAAATAAAAAATTGTTGGTAATTAATACCTATCAACTACATTTTTAACATCGATTAGGTCGATATGTGAGATTTTGAAGTAAAAAATGACACAATAAAATGTATGAAAGAGTATCTATAAGAAAAACTTATAGTTAGGTTTGATCACTGGATTTTTGCACAGAAATGCATGCCCAATCTTTTCTAAATGATACATCCAATAATTTCAAGTCATTCTGAATTAATATTTTTATAATTTCATCCTTTTGTGAA
>QCIV01000013.1 GCA_003216455.1 Prochlorococcus sp. AG-402-N17
ACAATCAACGAATTGTAAACGCAAAACAGTGAATGAATTAAAAAATATTCAAAAGTTTTGGCCAAAGAATTACAATAATACGGTGAACCTTTCATGGAAAATTGAGATTCAAATCATAAAGAAATTATGAGTAGTCAGGATAGTATTTTCAAGTTCATAATTTGTGGAACAGATACTGATATTGGAAAAACTTTAATAAGCTCTTTTTTCGTTAAAGGATTAAATTCCTTTTACTGGAAGCCTATTCAAAGTGGTATTGAATCGCAAACTGATAGTCAAACTGTTGAAAAACTTGCAAAAGTAAGTAAAGAGAAAATCATTAAAGAAGCTTATGTCTTTACAAAACCTCTATCTCCTCATTGGGCTGCTGAGATAGATCAAAAAACTATTAACTTTGACATGTTGAAATTGCCAAAAGTAAAAGGTTCATTAATAGTGGAAACTGCAGGTGGATTAATGGTTCCAATAACACGCAATTTTTTACAAATAGATCAAATAAAACAATGGAATCTTCCGGTAATACTTGTATGTAAGAGCTCACTTGGCACTCTTAACCATACCCTGCTTAGTATTGAGGCCTTAAAACGAAGAAATATTGAGATTTTAGGATTAGTAATCAATGGCGAAAAACACTTAGATAATCCAAAAACTCTAGTTGATTTTAGTGGTATTCCGTTAATTACTGAATTTCCTTACATCAAAAAAATGGACTCAAATAATTTAGATATACTATGGAAAGAACTTGAAATTAAAAATAAGTTGATCTCACTGTTAAATTCAAAAATAAGTTAAATGAAACCTTTGGATTCAAAAACTCCAAATCAAGATTGGCACCCAAATATTTGGCCACCTTTTACACAAATCAATAAGAGCAAACCGCAAATAGAGGTAACTCATGGTAAAGATGCCCTCCTATTTACTAAAGATCCTAAGAAAAAGTTAATAGATGCAATTAGTAGTTGGTGGGTAACTCTTCATGGTCATAGTAACGAATATATTTCGGATGCAATATTCGATCAATCAAAAAAACTTGAGCAAATTATATTTGCTGATTTCTTACATCCACAGGCAAAAAAATTGGCAGAAAGACTTAGTGAACTAACAAAACTACAAAGATTATTCTTTTCTGATAACGGTTCTACTGCCGTGGAAGTCGCTTTAAAAATTGCCTTCCAATCATGGCAAAATAGAGGAGAGACAAGAACTCAAATAGTAGCTTTTGATGGCGCCTATCATGGCGATACATTTGGAGCAATGGCTTTAGGTGAAAGAAATATTTTTAATGAGAATTTCAATAATCTTATGTTCCCAGTTAGAAGAGTCCCATGGCCTTCAACTTGGATGAACGATGAAGAAGTAGAAAATAAAGAAAATGAGGCGATCCAAAAATTAGAAACTCTACTTAAAACTCCAACGGTTGCAGTAATCCTTGAGCCACTTGTTCAAGGGGCAGGAGGGATGAATATGGTTAGGCCTCAGTTTATAAAAAAAGTTTCAGAAATTATAAAAAATAATAATTCTTTGTTAATTGCCGATGAAGTATTGACTGGGTTTGGAAGATGTGGAAGCCTTTTTGCGTTTCAAAAGGCAAAAATCATTCCTGATTTAATAAGTGTTTCAAAAGGTTTAACTGGTGGATTTTTACCGATGGGAATAACATTATGTAAAGAAAAAATTTTTCAATCCTTTATTGATGATTCTCCAAGAAAAACTTTTTGGCATGGACATAGTTTTACTGCTAATCCTTTAGGTTGTGCTGCAGCAAACGCTAGCCTTGATTTATTAGAAAAAGAACCACACAAATACCTTTCATTTGAAGAAAAACATTTATCTCATTTGATTAAATTTAAAAACTTACCTTATATAAAAAAGATAAGGGTATCTGGCACAATTTCTGCATTCGATTTAGATATTGGAAACAAACAAGGTTATTTCAATAATATTGGGAAAGAAATAAAGAGTCTTGCAATGGAACAAGGTTTATTTATTAGACCCCTTGGTAATGTTATTTACCTTTTGCCGCCTCTGTGTATCACCGATGATCAATTAGAAAAAAGTTACTGGATAATAAGGCAAATCTTAGACAATCTTTAGATAAAAATTTAAGGTCCCTGCAGTATTGCATTTTCCACATCTTCTCTACTAATGCAATAGGAAAATAGTCTTTTAGTTTCTTGTCCATCACTTTCCCAGATAACACTTAGATCTTCTTGTTCAAAAAAAATAGTTGCATTCCAATTAGAAAGTAAAAGGTACCATTTAGATGGATTATTAACATCTCTAACAGCACCTAAATCAGTTAGCCACAATTCTAATGATTGAAGTGAATATTGGTTAATAGGTTTTGTAGGGAGATTCACAGACTTTTTTAAAGTATCATTTTAGTAACCAGGTAGGTATTGTATCTAATTCTTTGCCAGTAAAAGAGGCAATAAAAACTGAACAAATTAAACTAATAGAAATGATAATAAATAAAAGAAATAACGAAAATAATTCCCCATTTGAAAAAGGTCTTCTATTCCCTACTAAATTTTGATTATTAGAATCGATTACTAAATTATTTAAAATTTGAGTATTATTTTTACTACTAGTTTTTTCCTTTAGTTTGTCATCATATATTTTCCTCAAATTACTATTGTTCAAATTTTCATAAGCTTCCAAAACTTCTTGAAATTTACTTTTAGCGTCGTCTATTTCTAAAGAAGTTGTATCAGGATGCAGCTCAATAGAAAGTTTACAAAATGCCTTTCTTAATTCATGATTTGAGGCATTTTCATCTACACCTAAAATTTTGTAATAAGAAATTTCTCCTTTCAAAATAATCTTTTATTAATATTGTAATTCTAATAAATTTTTACTAAATAGAATGTATTTAATGAAAGGTAAAAATTTATATTTTACGAAATGAAAAAACAAAACATTCCCGAAGAGATTGTTGCTTTAATAACTGAAGAAGAAATAAGTATTTTTCAAGAGTTACAAATTAAAATTAAAGAATTAAATAATAAAATCAACCTCACTAGATTAATTGATGGGAATGATTATTGGGTATCTCAAGTTTTTGACAGCATTTGGCCATTTAGAGCTTTCCCAAATATTAATTTTAATAATAAAAAATTTTTAGATATTGGATCAGGCTGTGGCTTCCCAGGTTTAGCTTATGCCATAATTCATCCTAATTCAGAGATATACCTTATTGATTCTTCAAAAAAGAAAACAAATGCACTAAAAATCTTAATCAAAGAGATCAATCTCAAAAACAACATTCATGTAATCAATGATCGTGTTGAAAACTTAGCTCATCAATCCTCAATGAGAAATAGTTTCAATATAGCTACTACTAGAGCGGTGAGTAATCCTTCAACAGTTGCAGAATATATTCTACCAATGCTAAAAAAAGAAGGATTAGGAGTTTTATATTGTGGGAAATGGACTGATGAAGAAAGTAAAAATCTAAATAAAACTTTAGAAATATTAGAAGGAAAATTTAAAGAGAAAAAGAAGATTTTGTTACCAAGAAGTAAAGGTACCCGAAATATTATTCTTATTCAACCGAAAAATATTTGTCCTAAAATCTATCCAAGAAAAGTTGGGAAACCTGAGAAAAATCCATTATGAAATTATTTTTTTGATAATCTTTTAGCAACCTTATCCCCGAATTTTTCTTTTAAAGTTCTCAATTTTCTTAAAACTTTTTTTGGATTAATATGACCTTCTAATACTCTCAATAATTGTACTTCAGAAACATCCATATCTAATAAATTAGAATTATTTCCTGGAAACCAGTGACTTCCATTACCAAGTAATTGATATCTAGCTTTTGCAAACCCTTCCATATCCAACCAATCAATTAAGTTTGAAAGCCAAAGCAGAACGGGAATATTAATATTTCCTGGCGTATATTCCCAACTAGGCAAATTTCTATTCCAATTTTGATGCCACTCTAAACCCAATGAATTAATTGATTCCTGCCTTAATCTGTTTATTATCTTTGGAACATACTTCTCAGATTCTGATAACAAAGAGACAGCTTCTAAATGCAAATCAAAATCCCCCTCTTTTGCAATACCCACACTAAGAGTATGGACATTTTGATTTCTCAAGCAAAAAAGATCGTTAAAAACTATAGGATGAAGTGGCTTACAAAGTTCCAACATTTTTTTTGAGGGAGTATGAAGATGTCCCCCTTTATCAGTGGGACTTATTATAAAAACCCCAAGATCATACTTTTTTGCCAAATTAATAACCTTTGTATTTTCTTGATTGATGAAATACCAGTGCAAATTTACATAATCAAAAAAGTTTGTTGATATAGCCTTCTCAATGAGTGTAGATTTTCCATGAGTTGAAAATCCAATAGAGCCAATTAAATTTTCTTTTTGCAAATTTCTTAAAATGTCAATACAACCTCCAACTTTAATAGCATGATGTAAATGTTCATCTGTATTAATGCCATGTATTGCTAGCAAATCAATTCTTTTAACTTTTAATTTTTCAATACTTGTCATAACATCTCTCTTAAAAATTTCTGAATCACTATTTGGAGGGATCTTAGTTTGAATAATGTTTGGGATTTTTTTTATATTTTTAAAACCCATTCCTAATTGCACCTCAGAAGTCCCATAATATTTAGCAGTTTCGACATGACTTAAACCATATTTGTTGGCTAGATTTAAAATATTTTCTACTTTTTTTTGTTCATTATTTGAAATCTCAGAAAAATCTAATTGTTCCCAACTTTTTTGAAATCTCATCCCACCTAGAGATAAAATAGGGATCCTCAGATTGGTTCGACCAAATCTCCGATATTGCATCTTTTTAAAAATTAATGTTTATTCATTCTTGGTGGTTTTCCAAATGATTGAAACATATCCCTATCGAGACTATTCTCTAGGTCATCCAATTCTTCAAAATTGACCCAGTGAATACAATCAACAGGGCACGTATCTATCGCTTCTTGTATTACATCAGAACTATCTCCATCTTGTCTCATGGCTCGACTTCTACCATGAAATTCATCAACCATGAAAGTGTTCGAAGCTACGTGTACACAATACTGGCAGCCAATGCATTTAGCCTCATCAACCCAAACAGCTTTTTCTGCTAACTGTCCACCAAGTACAGGCTCCCAGCCAGTAATTTCAACATTCTGTTCAAAATTATAGAATGGATCTGTTAAATCCATAATATGAGACTAGTTATCCCACTTTGTTAAAACCAATTCAATAGAGCCATCATTTTGGTTTTTTTGTTCTACTATTTGATATCCATCTTCTTTCGTTTTGGAAATAATTGTTTCATAGGCATACATTTGAGTAACCTTAGAGATAAATCTTTCTACTGGGAGCTCAAATTTCCACAGATCTAAATCAGTAACTAATTCATATGCATTTGAATTATTGTCCCATTTAAATCCAACTTTAGTATCGCTAGGTAGATTCATGCTTATGTCAACAGCTGTAAACTTACCTTTATAGCCTTTAATAAACTTTTCTTCTTGATTGGTTGTGTAACCAAGATTTTTTAAGGCTTTAATTAACGGCTCTGAATCTTTGAGCTGAGTTTTAATGGTACTAAAATGTGACATTAGATTCGTGGTTGAATTGTTTTAATTTTTCATTTTGATTAGAGGTGAAAGCATCAGAAGTTTTATTTTTGACTGTTACTTTACCAAGAGCGTTTTCAAGATTTCTTGTAGCGTCATTGCATGAACTACCAGTGAAACCTTCTACTGTCTCTTCAACTCTTCCGTCTTGATGAATTTTGAATCTCAATGTTTTTTGAGGCATTAAATTCAAGTATTGAGTACTTTTACTTTATATAGAATAACGAAATTTTTTTGTTTCAGTTGGTACAAGTTAATTAATTTTAATTTTTATATTGAATATCTAATAAATAAACTTTTTCAGTCGTGTGATTACAAAATAAATTAAGAAATTTAGTTATAAAAACCTTGCATCCCCATTGAATCCAAGGCAGTTTTTGCTTCTTCCATAACGGAGGGTTCTTTATCGAAAAGAGCTATCTTAGTACATTCATCAACGAAACTTTCTTGAAATGTATTGTTTAATTTTTCGTACAATCTACACAATGACCAGATGCAATTACTTCTTACACCCGATTCATTATCTATTTTTAAACTTATTAAAAGTTGTTCTGCTGCCAATTGAGCATTTTCCAAAGAAACATTTCCGATTTCAGCTAAAGAACTAGATGACCATAACCTTACAGCAGCTACATCGTTCTTCAAAGCATTTATTAATGGCTCCAAAACAATTTGATTATCATAATTAGCTAAGCTCCATGCTGTCGCTCTTCTGACGTAAGCATTATCGTCAGTCTCCAAAAGACTAACAAGTCTCTCGACTGCGCTAGGACATGGATTACGACCCAGAGCATAAACAACACTCATCCTTTCAACAGGACAAGGTTGATCAAGTAATGGTAACAAAAGGGGGAAAGATCTTGAATCTCTATATTCACAAAATATTCTCAATCCCTGTATTCTTTCTTCTCTGTTACCTTCTAGCATTTTTAATGCTTCATTGCACTCCTGAGTTATGTTTAAACCTTTTGGAAAAGAATCTTCATCAATTTGTTCTAAAGGATCTATTTCAATTTCTAAGGCCAATTCTCTCGCTAAAACATCTGGATCAACAGCGATATCAAGTAAACTTTTTTTATTAGGATCCTTATTTTTTGTCATTTTGAAAAACTAAAAAATATTAATTTATGGGTGCAGGGGACATCATGTCTCCTGGCAACCAAATTCTTGCACTAACGGCAAAGAAGGCAATCCCAAAGAGTGAGACGATAGCGAAAGGTAAAATTTTTGTCTTAATAAAACCCAAAGATTTAAGATTAATTAACACAATAATAACCTGTTTAAGAGACTTTTAAAAAATTTTTATAAGATAATATTATTTATTTTTTGCATTTTGTCTTAGCTGTCCACAAGCAGCATTTTTATCTAGACCTCTACTTTTTCTCAAACTAACAGCAATGCCATTTTTAACAAGTCTAGATTGAAATAATTGGAGATTTTTTAAAGAGGTTCGTTGAAATTCAACATCGTCAATTTGGTTATACTGTATTAAATTTACGTGACATTGAAAACCTTTCAGCAAATTACTCAATTCATAAGCATGTTCTAATTTGTCATTCACCCCACTTAACATTAGATATTCAAAACTTACCCTCCGACCAGTTTCTCTTACGAATGTCTTACAGTCTTCGATTATATTTTTGATTTCATAGTTTTTTGCACTAGGTATTATCGTCTCTCTTGTTTTTTGATTTGAAGCATGTAGGCTTATTGCTAATGTAAATTGACAATTACCCAACATTTGAAAAGACTTTGCTGATAATTTACTTATCATTTTTGGAACAGCCACTGTGCTTACAGTTATTTTTCTCTGACTGATCTGAAAATCATTATTTATAGATTTAATTGACAACAGTAAGTCATCAATATTTAATAAGGGCTCGCCCATACCCATGAAAACAATATTGGTAACTTTTCTATTCATTTCATTTTCGATAAATAAAATTTGATCTAAAATTTCACTTGCTTTTAAAGATCTCTTCAAACCTTCCTTGCCAGTTGCACAAAATTTGCAGTCCATTGGGCAACCAACTTGACTAGAGAGACAAGCAGTTAATCTTTTTTCTGTTGGTATACCAACACACTCAATGCTTTCATTATCATCTGTAGAAAGTAATAACTTTAAAGTACCGTCTTTAGCTAAGTTTCTTTCTTTAATAATCAGCTCACTTACCTTAAAACCATCATCCTTTAACTTCTTTCTAAAATCTAAAGGTAAAACTTCTATTTGATCAATATTTTTGTTCTTATTTCTATAGTTATAAATCCAATTATAGATTTGGCGACCCCTAAAAGCAGCCTGCCCATAATCTAAAGCTACATCTTCTAAATCCTTAATACTACTTCCAAGAAGATTTTTCAAATTAAGTAGTCTTTATTTAAAAACTATTTTTACCATAACAGCAAACCATGTTTTAGAAAGAATTCTGTAAGAATAAGCGCAACAAAACCAATCATAGCCATTCTTCCATTTAGTCTTTCATTATAAAAATGGAATCCATAACGGGGTAATTTTCTTTTCGGAACAATCTCTGGCTTAATCATCACTCACAAATTTAAAAATGCATTCTAGTCACTAAAAATGATAATAGATAATATTTATTCATCAGACAGAAGGCCCTCCTCCTGCAATCCCTCCAATGCGGCAGGATCTGGTAATTGATCTTCAGAAAACTGATTTTCAGCATTAGGCCTTGCGAAGGCCGCAAAATTACTCGAAGAAGGATCGATTCCATGTCGATTTCTTGTTGTCTCCAAATCTTCATCACTTGGATCATCAAGTATTGCAGTAGAGTTTACTGCAGGTGATTGTGGCATATCAACTGTATAATCTGGTCTTAAGTTCTGTGTTCTTCTGTAGCCACCAGATTCTTCTGCAAGAATATCGGGATGAGGACCAGCTTCTGAGGATAATTCCTCTACAAAACCGCTAAACCCTGTACCTGCAGGTATTAATCTACCGATGATAACATTTTCTTTTAAACCTCTTAACCAATCAGATTTACCTTCAATAGCAGCTTCAGTAAGAACCCTTGTTGTTTCTTGGAACGATGCTGCTGAAATAAAGCTATCTGTATTGAGAGAGGCTTTAGTGATACCCAACAAAACAGGAGTAAATTCTGCTGGAGCTCCTCCTGTAATTGCCATTGCCTGGTTTGTATCTTCCACTTGCCTCAACTCTATAAGTTCACCAGGCAAAAGAGTAGTATCCCCAGCATCTTCTATCCGGACTTTACTTGTCATCTGTCTAACTATAACTTCAATATGCTTATCATCAATTGCTACACCCTGCGACTTATAAACATTTTGTACCTCACTTACCATACTTCTTTGTAGTTTTGATATAGATTCTCGAGCTGCATCTATAAGAGGTTTTTGATCTTTTAAATCATTGAAATAGCAATCTAATAGTTCATGTGGATTAATTGGACCATCAGTTAAAGATTCTCCACCTTTAACTTGTTGTCCATCACTAACCATTATATTTTTTCCAATTAATAGTTGATATTCATTAACTAAATCATCTTTTTCAATAACTGTTAAAGAATCAGATTCTTCATCATTACCTTGTTTAATCTGAACAATTCCAGATTTTTTACATAGAATTGCTGAATCCCTGGGTCTCCTAGCTTCTAATAACTCTTCAATACGCGGTAATCCTTGTACGATATCTCCAGTTTTCTGCCTTTCAAAAACAAGTAAAGCTAAACCATCTCCCCTAAGAACCAAGTCTCCGTCTTTAACATGCAAAACTGAATCAGGAGAAACCATATAAGGCCTGCCAAGTCTTAAGGTAACTGAACTATTAGAAATCTCTTCTATTTCTCCACAAGAAGTTGATTTTACAGAATCACTAATAGGATCACCATCAACTACACGATCACCAACTTTAACTAATGCTTTACCACTAATTTTAATTTTAATTTTATCTTCTTCTCTTTCAACAATTAACCTTCTTATTGGCTCATCATCAACAACATTTGGTAATTGAACCAATCCTTTCTCTTTGCAAAGAATTTGAGTAGTAGCTATTACATCGCCTGCTTTTACTACTTGGTTATTATTGACTTGCAGTTCTGTATGTGTTGAGCCATGACTGGAGTCAGATATAGTATCTCTTCTTACAAGAATAGACTCCAAAATTACTAAATTTAATCTATTGATTGATGCATCATTTTTATCTTCAATCGACTCGACATCAATAGTCATTTGAGGAGTAGCATCAAAGCTTTCAATACTTAAATGTGTTCTAAGTAATTCAACCCCGTCAACTGATTTTATCAATTCACCGTCTTTATAGGTAAGCCTTTGGATAGCTTTTAAGCCTAAATGTGGACCTTTTTCCTGCTTAACATGCGATAGCTCGGGTAATTGCGCCTGGTCAGGAATAGTAAATTCTTCAACAGTTCTTAATAACAAACCTCGACATTTAGGAGTTTCTAGTTTTTGAACAAATAGAATTTCTTTATTATCAACACCATCTAAAATCTTTTCGCCTGGATTTACAAGATTTCCTTCTTCTGTAAATCTATTTAAAACATCTTCATCATCACACTCATGAAAAGTTCCATTTCTTACAGTTATTTCACGAAGGATATCATTTTTTTGCGTAACTGTAACAATGCCTGATGTTTGACTAAAAATATCTTTTACAACTTCTGTTCCAGCTTCAATCCATTTCATATCCTCAATCATTAGAAGAGATATATCCTTATTGATTTCATGTGTCTCTTGCGGAATCCAGAGCAATGTCCCTCCTTGACTTACTTCAAAACCATTTTTAGATGATCTCGCTTTTTTGACACTTAATCCCGGTGCATATTTTACTAGACCGCCAGTTTTTGTACGGAACCTTTCATCCGTTAAATCAGCTATTACCTCACCATTACTGATCTTACTTCCTGGGGAAATGTTTAAACGATAAGATATACCATCACTAGATTCCAAATTATATATTTGACCAGAGTGAGTAGATTCTTCAATTAATTTAAAATTAGTTAAAGACATTGAAGTAGTAACAATTTGAACTTCTCTTGAATCTCCTATTGATTCTCTTAGTCGAACTTGTCCGCCAAACTCGCTTGATTGACTTGCTTCTGCCAAAACTGTCCCTTCACCTACAGATTTCCCAGGTGATATAACCGGTTTTGCATTTGGTGGCAAGTTATAAACATCTCCAGCTAAAACCCACAATCTGCCTAATCTTTGAGCTTTTAAGGTAATATTACCCTGCCTATCTGTTACCTCCTTTGGTTGAATAACCTTGTCGTACCTTACTTGACCAGCCAAATCACAAATAACATCCTTTGTTGCTTTTTCAACACTCTTTTTCACGGCTCCAGCAGTAATCTGAGCAACAGTTATATCAGAACTAATTTTTTCGCCGTCATCAACAAATAAAAGCGATCCACTAGAAACTTCAATTTTTTGAGCTTTGCCAGAATTATTTCCTCGAGGAACTATCTTTAGTATGAAATCAACTTCTGCTTGTTTAGCTTCTACTCCATGTGGAGTTCTATAACCTCTAACCTTCGCTTTTGAACTAAATTCAACTTTACCAGAAATTTTTGATCTTACAACTCCACTTTCAGCAGTTGATACACCTCCAGTATGGAAAGTTCTCATTGTCAATTGAGTTCCTGGCTCGCCAATCGATTGAGCAGCGATAATTCCAACTGCCTCGCCTAAATCAACCAAATGATTATGAGCCAGCGCCCATCCATAGCACCTCCTGCAAACGGATCTGTTAGCTTCACATGTTAATGGGGATCTTATTTTTACTTCACTAATAGATGCTTTCTCAATTTCTCCTGACAATGCAGGATCTATAGCAGTGTTTTGAGGAACAACAAGGTTTTCTTCAGCATCAAAAATATCCTCAGCTGTAAGCCTACCAAGAAGCCTTGCTCCGAATTTACCATCTTCAGCTTCAACAACTATTGATCGTTCTGTTCCACAATCTTCTTCTCTTACAATTACATCTTGAGCAACATCGACTAATCTACGAGTCAAATAACCAGAATCCGCAGTTCTTAAGGCAGTATCCACCAAACCTTTCCTTGCTCCATAAGAAGAAATTACATATTCAGTAACAGTGAGACCTTCTCTGAAATTAGTTCTTATAGGCAGGTCAATGATTTCTCCTTGAGGATTAGCCATCAATCCCCTCATACCAACAAGTTGTCTTACCTGAGACATGTTACCCCTTGCTCCTGAATTAGCCATCATCCAAACGGAATTTAATGGATCATTTTGATTAAAATTATTCTTTACAGCATCTACCAATCTTTCATTAGTTTCAGTCCAGGTATCTATAACTTTTGTGTGCCTTTCAACTTCGGTAATTTCACCAAGTCTATAGCATTCTTCTGTAGCGGATATTTGCTCTTCAGCTTGTCCTATTAAATTTTGTTTAGCTTCAGGAACTTTTAAGTCATCTACTGAGATAGAGACCGCAGCTTGGGTAGCATATTTAAATCCTAAATCCTTAAGATTATCTGCCATGGCTGCAGTTATAGCTGTTCCATGAGTTTTATAAGCCCAAGAGACTAAATTTTTTAAGGCTTTCTTATCAACTACCTTATTTTTAAATGATGGGGGCGTTTTAGCGAGAGCAGGCATTTTAACAGGATTGTTCTTTTTTACGTTTTTAGTAGTTTTACGTACTCTAGATGTTTTTTTAGATTTAGATGAAGTCATGATTTTTAAAAAAATGAAAAATAGTTTTTAAAGATTACGTTTTAGATACAGAATCGATGATGGTATAGTTCATAACTACTCTCCCAACAGTTGTCAGCACAAATCTACTTATTAAATTATTATCAGAGTCAAATCTGTCCCTTCTTAAATTCCAGATTTCTAATCTTGAGCCATCTTCTAGCTCTCGAGTTTTTTGTGGGCTACTCATTTCGTCTTCATCTTCAACTTCTCCATTAAATCTAACCCAAACCCATTCATGCAGGCTGAGTCTTTTATCTTCAAAGGCAAAAATGACATCTTCTAATGAAGCAAAAGTAGACTTATTATCTCCGAATTCTGGTTGTTGATAATTGGGTTGCAAAGCCGTCAGATAATAAGATCCTAAAACCATATCTTGTGATGGAGTCACAATTGGTTCCCCAGTAGCAGGAGAAAGAATATTATTACTTGCCAGCATAAGCATGCGTGCTTCAGTTTGTGACTCTAAAGCTAAAGGAACATGCACTGCCATTTGATCTCCATCAAAGTCAGCATTGAATGCAGGACAAACTAAAGGATGAAGTTGTATTGCTCTACCTCCAACTAATTTTGGTTCAAAAGCTTGAATTCCTAAACGATGAAGGGTAGGTGCTCTATTTAAGAGAATTGGATGACCTTCAATAACTTCCTGAAGTACTTGCATAACTTCGTCATCAGCTTTTTGTATTAATTTTTTTGCAGCTTTAATATTATTCACAATATTTTGTCGTATCAATCTATGGATTACAAAAGGCTGAAAAAGCTCTATTGCCATTTCTTTTGGTAGACCACACTGATGCATTTTTAACTTAGGACCCACAACTATTACAGATCTTCCTGAATAGTCAACACGCTTTCCAAGAAGATTCTGTCTAAATCTTCCTTGTTTTCCTTCAATTATATCGCTTAGGGATTTAAGAGCTCTATTATTTGCTCCCACAACAGTCCTTCCTCTTCTTCCATTATCAATAAGGGCATCAACTGCCTCTTGAAGCATTCTTTTTTCATTTCTTACAATAATTTCAGGAGCTAAAATTTCTTGAAGCCTAGCTAGTCTATTATTTCTATTTATAACTCTTCTGTATAAGTCATTTAAATCTGAAGTTGCAAATCTTCCTCCATCAAGCTGAACCATAGGTCTAAGATCAGGAGGTATAACTGGTATTGCATCTAAAACCATCCATTCTGGTTTTGCATTAGTTGCAATGAAATTATCAATAACTCTTATCCTTTTTATAAGCTTTGCTCTCTTTTGCCCTTTGCTATTAGTAATTTCTTCTCTAAGCTCCTCAGCAACCTGATTTAAATCAAGGTCCTCAAGTAATTGCTTCAGTGCCTCAGCACCAATTCCAACAAAAGGTTCATTCTCTATAGTTGAATCTTCAGCGTAAATTTCATCTTCAATTTCCAGCCACTCATCCTCAGTGAGTAATTGCTTATATTTAAGTTCTTTATGATCACCTGGATCTAAAACGACATAACAATTGAAATAAACTATTTGCTCTACATCCCTAAGCGGAATATCCAAAAGTATTGCAACGTAACTAGGGATTCCTTTTAGATACCAAACATGGGAGACTGGCGCAGCAAGTTTTATGTAACCCATCCTATGTCTTCTGACTCTACTTTCAGTTACTTCAACCCCACATCTCTCGCAAACAATGCCACGATGTCTTACCCTTTTGTACTTTCCACAATGACATTCCCAATCTTTAGATGGCCCAAAAATCTTTTCACAAAACAATCCATCCATTTCTGGTTTAAGTGTCCTGTAATTGATAGTTTCAGGTTTCGTAACTTCACCAACTACTTGTCCATTGGGCAATGTCCTCTGACCCCAATCCATTATTCTTTGTGGAGAAGCTATTGAAATTTTGACGTAATCAAAGTGATTTTCAGTTCTTAAGTTGCTGTTTGTCATTTTTGGAGAATTTAAGTTAAAAGGGTTTAATTGAGTATTTAATCTTCCTCATATTCAGAGGTTCCGAGTGATTCGTAAGTCGGCCTTGATGGAGTATTTCTTCTCGGATTGACATCTTGCATTAAATCTACCTCTTTTCCTTCGTCTGTATAAACCCCTATATCCAAGCCTAGAGATTGTAATTCCCTCATAAGAACTTTAAATGACTCAGGAGTACCAGGCCTTGGGATCGGTTTACCTTTTACGATCGCATTAAGCGCTTCATTTCTTCCTTGCATATCATCAGATTTAACTGTTAACAATTCCTGAAGAGTATAAGCTGCTCCATAAGCTTCAAGAGCCCATACTTCCATTTCTCCAAGCCTTTGTCCACCTTGCTGAGCTTTACCGCCCAAGGGTTGCTGTGTAACTAAAGAGTAAGGACCAGTGGATCTTGCATGAATTTTATCATCCACCAAATGGACTAATTTGAGGAAGTGAGAGTATCCGACAGCAACTGGCTGATCGAAGGGTTCACCTGTTCTACCATCTTTAAGTAATAACTTTCCAGGATCTTCAGGATTGTAAACCCATGCTTTACCTGGCTGTTTTGAAGCTTCCTCTAAAAATGCTTGAACAGTTTGATGTGATTTTTCTGCTCCATACATTTCATCAAATGGAACAACTTTAACCCGACAATTTAAGTTGGAGGCTGCCCAGCCCATCAATAATTCAAAAACTTGACCTACATTCATCCTGCTTGGAACTCCTAAAGGATTAAGAACTATGTCCACAGGGGTTCCATCAGGTAAATAAGGCATATCTTCTCTTGGCAAGATTCTGCTAATAATTCCTTTATTTCCATGCCTCCCAGCCATTTTGTCACCCACTTGAATTTTCCTTCTCTGAGCCACATAAACTCTAACAACCATGTTGGCTCCAGGAGGTAATTCATCACCTTGTTCTCTGGTATAAATGCGAACATCCAAAACCCTTCCTTTCTCAGTTTTTGGTACCCTAAGGGAATTATCTCTCACATCTCGAGCCTTTTCACCGAAAATAGCTCTTAACAGTTTTTCTTCAGGTGGTTGGTCTGATTCCCCTTTTGGAGTCACTTTTCCTACAAGAATATCTCCACTCTCGACAAAAGCACCAATCCTAATGATTCCCATTTCATCAAGATTATTCAAGCTTTCTTCCGAGATATTAGGAATCTCTCTTGTGATTTCTTCAGGCCCTAGCTTCGTTTGTCTAGCTTCAATTTCATATTTTTCAATATGTACTGAGGTATATAAATCATCAGTTACCATCCTCTCGCTAACAAGTATGGCATCTTCATAGTTGTATCCCTCCCATGGCATGTAGGCAATTAAAACGTTTTGGCCAAGTGCAATTTCGCCTCCTTCACATGCGGAACCATCTGCTAAAACCTGCCCAGATATAACTTTATCTCCAATTTTCACTATAGGTCTTTGGTTAAGGCAGGTATCTTGATTTGATCTTTGATATTTCTGAAGATAGTGAAAATGTTCATTACCATGCTCATCTTTAACGACAATCTCATTAGCGTCTACATAAGATACAGTTCCATTAACTTTTGTTATGGGAACCATTCCCGAATCTCTAGCAACTTGAGATTCTAAACCTGTACCAACTAAAGGACGTTCTGGCCTTAGCAATGGAACAGCTTGGCGTTGCATATTTGATCCCATGAGAGCTCTGTTAGCATCATCATGTTCCAAGAAAGGAATAAGTGAAGTAGCAACTGAAATTACCTGAACCGGCGAAAGCTGAACGTAATCAACTTGATGAGGAGGAACTTTTTCAAAATCCTGTCTATATCTTACTGGTATTAAATTTGCGATTATATTGCCGTCCTTGTCAGTCGCGACGTCTCCTGGAGCCACCCTACACTCATCTTCTAAATCAGCAGAAAGATAAACCGGATTACCTTCCTTATTAACTTTACCGTTATTAACTTCCCAAAAAGGTGTTTCAATAAAACCGTACTCATTAACTCTTGCGTGGGTAGCTAAAGAATTTATAAGTCCTGCATTAGGACCTTCAGGAGTCTCGATAGGACATAATCTTCCATAATGTGAAGGGTGAATATCTCTTACCGCAAAGCCTGCTCTTTCTCTAGTTAAACCCCCTGGACCTAATGCTGAGATTCTTCTCTTGTGTGTTAATTCAGCTAGAGGATTAGTTTGATCCATAAACTGACTTAATTGGCTGGAGCCAAAAAATTCCTTTATTGCAGCAACTAAAGGTTTGGGATTGACTAGTTGAGCGGGAGTTAAAGAATCTGTTTCTCCGACAGTCATTCTTTCTTTGATAATTCTCTCTAAGCGATTAAGTCCAACCCGAACTTGATTTTGAAGAAGTTCTCCTACAGATCTAACCCTTCGATTACCAAGATGGTCAATATCATCCAAACTAGCGCCTCCAATATCCAATTCAAGATTAATTAAATAATCAATGGTAGAAAGAACATCTTCATGGGTAAGTGTTCTAACATCGTCTGGGACGGTAAGTCTCAATTTTTTATTTATTTTATATCTACCAACTCGACCTAAATCATATCTTTTGGGATCAAAGAATCTACTGTGTAATAGTTGTTGTCCGCCAGAGACGGAGGGGGGTTCACCAGGACGTAGCTTCTTGTATAGCTCAAGTAATGCCTGATCTTCTGAATTAATACCCTCGTCATTAGCTGACTCAATTGAGTTTTGATAAAACTCGGGATGCCTAAGTTTATCCACCACATCATTATCTGAAAGACCCATCGCTCTCATAAGAACATGAGCATTAATTTTTCTAGTTTTATCAACTCTCACATAAAGTAAATTATTTTTGTCAGTCTCGAATTTCAACCATGCTCCTCTATTAGGGATAACACTAGCGTTGTAAGTTCTTCGACCATTTTTATCCAGTTCATCTTTGAAATATACTCCAGGACTTCGAACAATTTGATTAACAATAACTCTTTCAGCACCATTAATAATAAAAGTTCCTCTTTCAGTCATTAATGGTAGTTCGCCAATAAATACTTCTTGTTCTTTAATTTCCCCTGTCTCTTTATTAATTAACCTGCAAATTACATACATCTGGGATGCAAATGTAGCATCTCTTCTTTTGGCTTCCTCAACATCATGTCTAGGTCTTTTTAACCTGTACTCTTCACCAATAAAATGTAATTCTAATTTACCTGTGTAATCAGAAATGGGGGAAAAATTTTGTAATTCTTCTATTAAACCCTTTTCCAAAAACCATTTAAAGCTTGCTCTTTGTACTTCAACTAAATCTGGTAGATAAGTAGCTGTTTTTGCTACCTGTAAAACGCTACTGCTCATCCAAGAAAACCTGCGATTTTGTGAGATTTACTATTTACTTTTAATCTACTCAATAATTAGTTCTTTAACTTTTCACATTAAATGAAATCAACAATTAAATCTCGATTTCAACAAAAAAATAACCTAATAAATAATAATTAAATTTTGTTTAATGTTGATAAATCATTAACTGTGTTTGTTAAAGTCAAAAAATTAAGAAAAATTTCCAGTAATTCCTAATATTAACAGCTTCTACGTCTATTTAACAAGTCAAATTTAAACAAATCTTCAGCATTCTTATATGACTCTCTAGCAATTGTGGTTAATTCAGTAGATCTTAGATTTGCCATATAATTGGCAACATTTTCAACAAACGCAGGTTCATTTCTTTTACCCCTATGAGGGACAGGAGCTAAAAATGGTGAATCAGTTTCAATTAAATATTTATCATTTGGGACTATTTTGGCACACTCATGAATTTCATGTACTTTTGGGAATGTGACTATACCACTAAAACTGATATAAAATCCCAGATTCAAGAATTGCTTCATTTCTTTTGGTGTACCTGTCCAACAATGCAGTACACCAGCAGGACATTTTCCTTTTTTAGAGAGATCACTACATAGCTCAATCATTTCATTTGCAGCATCTCTGCAATGGATAATTACGGGCAATTGAAGTTCAAAAGCTAACTCCATTTGCGGAATAAGTGCTTCAATCTGCTGAGCTTTATTTTTATTTTTAAAAAAATCCAAGCCTAATTCCCCAATAGCTACAACTCGTCTATCTTCTAGAGCCGATTTTCTTAGAAGAGATTTTGAACTTTGTTTCCATTTTTTTGCTTCTAGCGGATGCAAACCAACTGAATAGTAAATTTCATTAAATTCATGGGATATTTTTTTCAACTTTGGAATTTCTGTTAATTCACAACAAGCATGTACTAATTTTTTTACGCCTCTTGAACGCAATCTTAAAACAACATCTTCAATATCTTTCTCAAAATTTTCAAATATTAAATGACAATGCGAGTCTATGAGTTCTATATCGCTCATAATTATGATATGTCTCTTTAATTAGTGGTAAGAGTAGTTTTTACAAAATTGTTGATTTTCGATTTTTTATTAGCACCATTGTTCTTGTGAAGAACACTTTTTTTAACTGCTTTATCAATTAAGCTAAAAGCTTTGTTAAGACTTGTTTTCACTAAATTTTTATTATCTTCATTAGGGTTTTTTTTGTATTTTTCGCAGTTCTCCAAGGTTTTTTTGGTTAAAGTCCTAACAGTAGATTTATATGACTTATTTATTAAACGATTTCTTTCGGCAATTTGTATTCTCTTTTTTGCTGATTTGTTGTTTGCCACAGAGGGTGCATAAATATAAGATTCCTATCATAACAAATAAATCGTCTACTAATCAATCATATATAATTTAAAGGATATTAAATTGGGTTTTGAGCCTTCCTATTTGAAAAATTAAGCAAATGAAGATCATAAATAATAAAAAAGAAGCTATTAAAGAATTAAAAAGGATTTCTTCTCGAACTAATTCAGATGACAATAATACTATAAATACAATTGTTGAAGAAATTCTTCATGAGGTAAAAATTTCTGGAGATATAGCGGTAGAAAAATATACAAAAAAATTTGATGGTTTCAACCCTGACCCTATGCAAGTGAGTGAGGATCAAATAAAAAATGCATGGGATGAAATTGATAACCATTTGAAGCAATCACTTGTGGTAGCTCATAAAAGAATTCAAAAATTCCATGAAAAAGAAATCCCTCAATCTTTCACTATTGAAGGTGAATATGGTGATACAGTCCAAAGAAGATGGAGACCTGTTAAAAATGCAGGTATTTATATTCCTGGAGGTAGAGCTGCTTATCCAAGTACTGTATTGATGAATGCTATACCTGCAAAAGTAGCAGGAGTAGAAGAAATTATAATGGTATCTCCTGGGAATAAAGAAGGGGAAATAAACAAAACTGTTTTAGCTGCAGCTCACTTATCAGGGATCAATAAAGTATTTAGAATTGGAGGAGCTCAAGCAATTGGTGCTTTAGCATTTGGCACAAATCAAATCAATAAAGTTGATGTTATTTCAGGTCCAGGGAATATATATGTTACAACTGCAAAAAAACTAATTTATGGCTCTACAGGTATTGATTCATTAGCTGGTCCAAGTGAAATATTAATCATTGCAGATGAAACAGCTCAAAGCACTCACATAGCATCTGATCTACTAGCGCAAGCAGAACATGATCCTTTAGCTTCATCAATACTTCTAACTACATCAAAGAACCAAGCAAAAGAAGTTATAGAAGCACTTTATAAAAAAATAGATGATCATCCAAGAAAAGAAATTTGCATGCAATCAATAAAAAATTGGGGTTTAATTGTGATTTGCGAGAATTACGAATCATGTGTTGAACTAAGCAATAACTTTGCCCCTGAACACCTAGAAATTCTTACTTTAGATTCAAAAAAAATTCTTGCAGGTATAGAGAATGCAGGAGCGATATTTTTAGGAAAATGGTCCCCAGAAGCTGTTGGAGATTATCTTGCTGGACCAAATCATACTTTACCCACGTCAGGAAATTCTAGATTTAGCGGTTCTTTGGGGGTTGAAACTTTTATGAAAAATACTTCAATAATAGAATTTAATGAAGAAAGTTTAAAAGTAAATAGCATTGATATTATTAATCTTGCTAAAAGTGAGGGCTTGCATAGCCACGCTAACTCTGTAGAAATAAGATTTGAAGATTAGCTAACTCTTGAGGCTGAGTAAACCATTGGAATGTTATCTTCAATTTTACCAACTAATACTTTGTCTGTAAGATCAACGAATAATCCATTTTCTAAAACTCCTGGAATATTATTAATCTTCATTTCAATGTCTTTTGGATTCTTAATACCATCAATAAATAATACATCTAGGATGAGGTTGCCTTGGTCAGTAACAACTGGACCAGCTTTTTTAGTAGCCATTCTTAAAGAAGAACTGCCATTCATTTCTGAAATGACTTCCTGGACTTGCTTCCAAGCATTAGGAAGAACTTCTACAGGTAAAGGGAAAGATTGATTTAGATTTTGTACAAGTTTAGTTTCATCAACAACAATCAACAATTGATTAGCTTTAGATGCCACTAACTTTTCTCTAACATGGCATGCTCCTCCTCCTTTTATTAATTGAAATCCTGGATCAACTTCATCTGCTCCATCAATAGCTAAATCAATTTGAGATACAGAAGCTAAATCGATAAGCGGGATATCCAATTCAAGCGCCAAAACTTCTGATTGAAAAGAAGTTGCAACACCTCTTATATTTTTGAGTTTTCCAGAACTTATTTCATCCGCAAGGCTTTTTATCATTAGCGCAGCCGTAGATCCAGACCCTAATCCGAGAATCATGTCATTCTTTACTTCCCCTATTGCTGCATCAGCAACTACTTGTTTCATTTGAGTTTGTGAATCCAAAATCTTTTTCTCTAATGGTTATAGATTATTAAATTTCAATGGGTGATTTATGTCAAACCTGGAAGAGGTTCTGGCTTGATATTTATCTGTATCTCTTTATTATCTCTCAAAATATTTAAAAGGAATACTTTTCCTATCTGAGCTTTTTCAACTTCATCCAGTAAAGTTTTAGGTTCTTTTATAGATATATTTTCGGCTGCTATTACTAAATCGCCTCTTCTTAAACCAGCTTTTTCAGCGGGGCTATTAGGTATTATTGATTGAATTAGAGCTCCATTTCTTTCAGGTAATTGAACTAACGAATTGGGATCTCGATTATGTTCTTTAGCAATTCTAGGATTTAAAGAAATTAATTGTACCCCTAAATATGGATGAATAACTTCCCCATTTTTAAGAAGCTGATCAGAAACACTTTTAGCTAGATTGATGGGTATTGCAAAACCTAAACCAGCCCCAGGGCCACTTCTTACTAATGTATTAATTCCTATTACCTCACCATTGGAATTTATAAGTGGCCCGCCAGAATTTCCTGGATTTATTGCTGCATCAGTCTGAATAAGATCAAGCCTTTTATCTGAAAATCCTAAACTATTTATATCTCTATGCAGGCTGCTAACAATCCCTAAGGTAACTGTTTTTTCAAGACCATAAGGAGTACCAAGAGCTATTGCCCAATCCCCAACTTCAAGATCTTCAGAATTTCCAAGTGGAGCAAAACCAGAATAAGAATCTTCATCAATTTTTACTAAAGCAAGATCAGTTACTGTATCTGTGCCCAAAACTTCACCATCACAAATAGATCCATCTGCCAAAGTAACCGAAACATTATCAACTCTTTCTACGACATGAGCGTTTGTAAGAACCAAACCATTATCATTAATGATCACCCCAGAGCCTTGTCCTCTTTCCCTTTCAGGAGTAATTCCTTGCTCGCCAAGTAAATCCCTTAATAAAGGGTCAAGTAAAGTAGGATCAAATTGCTGCCTCTCTACCAACCGTTCAGTATCAATTTTTACAACTGCAGGGCCAATATTTTTAACTGCGGATGATACGAAATTATGACTTTCAAAAGAATTTAAAGCTAAAACTTCAGAATTTTGGAAGAAATTAGGTATGCAAAAACAAATAATAATGAATATTTGGATTAAATTAATAAATTTAATCTTGAGATACTTCATTTAATTAATAGTTTTTAATCTTATTTAATAAATCTAATTGAAGAAAAAGATTATTGTTGTTTTTTTGTTTACATCAATAAAATGCAAATTTTAAATTTTTCTATAGAAAAAACTTTTTAATGTGTGAGAATAAATTTAAAATAAATTTATAAATAAATTTGAATAAAGAGAACATAAGTAAACTAGAATTTCTATTAGAAAAAGTTGCGAATGAAAGGGATTTAGAAATCTACGATTTAAATATAAAAACTTATCAAAATCCAGTTGTTATAGAAATAACTATACGAAAAACTAATGGGGATGACATTTCATTAGATGATTGTGCACTATTTAATACCCCAGCTTCTGACGAAATAGAAAAATCAAATCTTTTAAATTGTTCATATGTGTTAGAAATTAGTAGTCAAGGGGTCAGTGATGAATTAACCTCAGAAAGAGACTTCAAAACTTTTAAGGGTTTTCCAGTTAATGTTGAGTTAAACCAAAAGAATTCAAAAATAAAATTCGTGAATGGTTTACTTTATGAAAAGTCTAATGATTACTTAGCCATTAACATTAAAGGTAGGATCAAGAAAATCCCTTTCGATGAAGTATTAAAAATTAGTCTTTGTACCTTAAAAGATTAATTATTTTTCAACCATTATTCAATTATCCCATCATAGATGGCATTAGTTATTCTCCCAGGTTTAAACAATCTTATTGAAGACATTAGTGAGGAAAAAAAGTTACCTCCTAATATCGTTGAAGCAGCCTTGCGCGAAGCTTTGTTAAAAGGATACGAAAAATATAGAAGAACTTTTTACATTGGAGTTAACCAAGATCCATTTGATGAAGAATACTTTAGTAATTTTGATGTTGGACTAGATCTAGATGAAGAAGGTTATAGGATCTTATCAAGTAAAATAATTGTAGAGGAAGTTGAAAGCGAAGATCATCAAATATCTTTAGTAGAAGTTAAACAAGTTGCTGATGATGCTCAAATAGGCGACACAGTTGTTTTAGACGTTACTCCAGAAAAAGAAGATTTTGGACGAATGGCTGCTTCAACAACAAAGCAAGTGTTAGCCCAAAAATTAAGAGATCAACAAAGAAAAATGATCCAAGAAGAATTTGCAGATTTGGAAGATCCTGTTTTAACTGCGAGAGTTATAAGATTTGAAAGACAATCAGTAATAATGGGAGTTAGTTCGGGTATTGGTAGACCTGAAGTAGAGGCCGAACTTCCTAAAAGAGATCAATTGCCAAATGATAATTATAGAGCTAATGCAACTTTCAAAGTATTCTTGAAAGAAGTTAGCGAAATAGCCAGAAAAGGACCACAACTTTTTGTAAGCAGAGCAAATGCTGGATTAGTCGTTTATTTATTTGAAAATGAAGTTCCAGAAATTCAAGAAGGTACTGTAAAAATTATTGCAGTTTCAAGAGAAGCGAATCCACCTTCAAGAGCTGTTGGGCCAAGAACAAAAGTAGCTGTTGATAGCGTTGAACAAGAAGTAGACCCTGTAGGTGCTTGTATTGGAGCGAGAGGGGCAAGAATCCAACAAGTAGTAAATGAATTAAGAGGAGAAAAAATTGATGTTATTAAATGGTCATCTGACCCAATACAATATATTTTAAATTCTCTAAGTCCTGCGAAGGTCGATCTCGTGAGACTTGTTGACCCAGAAGGTCAACACGCGCATGTATTAGTTCCTCCCGATCAATTAAGTCTCGCAATAGGTAGGGAAGGACAAAATGTAAGACTTGCAGCAAGATTAACTGGTTGGAAGATTGATGTCAAAAACTCACATGAATACGATCAGGAAGCAGAAGATGCAGCAGTCACTGAATTAATTATTCAAAGGGAAGATGAAGAGAATCTCCAGCGAGAAGCTGAGCTTAAATTAGCAGCAGAACAAGCTGAGCGTGCTGCGGAAGATGCAAGATTAAGAGAGCTTTATCCCCTTCCTGAAGATGATGATGAATATGGAGAAGATTTATATGAAGAAGAGACCTTCTCAGATAGTGAGCAATTAGAGACTATTCAAGATGGTGAAATATCCCCCAAAGAGGAGAAAAAACGGTGATACTACAAACCCCTGTTTTGCGTATATGCATTTCATGTAGAAAAACATATGACAGAAAACATCTTATAAAGATTACTAAAGATCATAAGCAAGGTATTATGTTTCAAAAGGGTATGGGGCGATCAGCCTACATTTGCAAGTCAAAAAAATGTTACACAGATTCCAAAATCAAAAAAAAGCTTCAAAAAGCTTTAAAAACTTCTCTAGAAACTGAATTTATTGAAATTTTTGAAAAAGAAATTACAAGCTACAATGACTATCCCAATAAGGGAATATAATTAAATTAAATCCTCTGAAAATTTCAAAAAGAGTACAAATCAGATTAAATGACTATCAGCGATAAAATCAGAATTTATGAACTTTCCAGAGACTTAAATCTGGACAATAAAGATATATTGGATGCTGCTGAAAAACTTTCAATTTCAGTAAAAAGCCATAGCAGTTCAATTAGTGCAGAGGAAGCAAAAAAAATAAAAAATCTTATTAATAAAAAAAACTCAGATAAAAGAATTCTTTCTATTAATAAACCTTCAGTTAAAAAAGAAAATCATAAACAAAATAAAGACAATGAATCTTCTGTTATCTCTTCTATGAAAGGAAAACCTCCTAAAGATAATTCAAACAAAAAGCCATTATTGATGAAACCTCTTAATAAACCTGAGACTCAAAGAATAATTTCAAATAAACCTATAAATCTCAATAAACCCACAATTACTAACAGTTCACAATCTCAAGCAAAGCTTACAAATGAAAATATAAATAATAAAGCTTCACAAAATCTCAAACATGATAAAAAAACTTTCCTAAATAACCCAACCCAACCTATAAAGAGCCCATCGAAACCTCCTATTCAACTAATTGCTAAGCCTAAAAATATTAACAATAATGCAGAATCTAATAAATCTCCCCAGAACATCTCCAGTGCAGGTGGGGAAAGACAAATATCAAACAAACCTAACCAAAATTCGAACAAACCTAAAACAAAAAATATAAATAACAGAATCTCCCCCCCTGAGCTCGTAGGAGCCCCAATCAGAAGAAACGGAACCAATCAGCAAAATAATAAGCAAAACATTTCTTTTAAACAAGCTCTCCCCAACAGATCTGGTACGCCCAATAGACCTGGCATGCCCAATAGGCCTGGGTCTAAATTCAATGATCAAAAGAGACCTGGATCTTTCAATAGACAATCAAATACAAGTAGTACTGGTACGTCTAATAGACCTGGCATGCCCAATAGGCCTGGGTTAAGAAACAAACCATCAGATCAAAGCAGACCTGGATCTTTCAATAGACAATCAAATACAAATAGGCCTGGTGCTCCCAAAAGACCTGGCATGCCCAATAGGCCTGGGTCTAAATTCAATGATCAAAGAAGACCTGGAATTAGAAAACCAGTATCACCTAATGAACTCTTACAACTTCAAAAAACTAACAAATCTGATAGTGACAAAAAAGTTATAAAGAATAACGAAAAAGAAAAGATCGAGACAACGAAACAAAAGGCAAAAGCTCCAAATACTCTTCCACATACTGCCCCTAATTCAAAAAAACCACCCCATAGAACATTTTCAAATAACTCTAAAAAACCTGGAAGAACAGACTGGGACGATAGCGCAAAACTTGAAGCATTAAGAAGCAAAAATCCCCAAAAACAAAGACAGAAAGTGCATATTATTGGTGAGAATGATGATTCATTAACATCTGAAACTAGTGGATATTCAGGCGAAAAAATTTCAATCTTATCAGCTAGTTTGGCGCGTCCAAAGAAAGAAAAGTCTGATGATTCCAAATCTCAAAAAACTATTAAACAATTTAAAAAGAAGAAAAAAGAAACTACTAGGCAAAGACAGAAAAGAAGGGCTATGGAGTTAAAGGCTGCCAAAGAAGCCAAACAAGTAAGACCTGAAATGATAATCGTGCCAGAAGATAATTTAACAGTCCAAGAATTAGCTGATAAATTAAGTCTTGAAAGTTCTGAAATAATCAAATCTCTTTTTTTTAAAGGAATAACTGCAACTGTTACTCAATCACTCGACTTAGCAACTATTGAAACAGTAGCAGAAGAATTTGGGGTACCTGTTTTGCAAGATGATATCCAAGAGGCTGCTGAGAAAACAGTTGATATGATTGAATCTGAAGATATTGATAATCTAATAAGAAGACCACCTGTTATTACAGTGATGGGTCATGTAGATCATGGCAAAACAAGTCTTTTAGATTCCATCAGAGAATCAAGAGTAGCTTCGGGGGAAGCAGGAGGCATCACTCAACACATAGGAGCTTATCAAGTTGAATTTGAACATGAATCTCAAAAGAAAAAATTAACTTTTCTTGATACCCCTGGTCATGAAGCCTTTACTGCAATGAGAGCAAGGGGTACAAAGGTTACAGATGTGGCTGTTCTTGTAGTTGCTGCAGATGATGGTTGCAGGCCTCAAACACTAGAAGCTATTAGTCATGCAAGAGCTGCAAAAGTACCAATTGTTGTTGCAATAAATAAAATTGACAAAGAAGGGGCATCTCCAGACAGAGTAAAGCAGGAACTATCAGAAAAAGATTTAATTGCTGAAGATTGGGGAGGAGATACAGTGATGGTTCCAGTAAGTGCTATCAAAAAACAAAACATTGATAAATTACTCGAAATGATTTTATTAGTTTCAGAGGTAGAAGATCTACAAGCTAACCCTGATAGATTTGCAAAAGGTACTGTTATTGAAGCCCACCTAGACAAAGCAAAAGGCCCTGTGGCTACTTTGTTAGTACAAAATGGAACCTTGAAATCTGGAGATGTTTTAGCTGCGGGTTCAGTCCTTGGAAAAATTAGAGCAATGGTCGATGAGCATGGTAATAGAATCAAAGAAGCAGGGCCATCATTCCCAGTGGAAGCACTAGGGTTTAGTGAAGTACCAACAGCAGGAGATGAATTCGAAGTCTACCCTGATGAGAAAACTGCTAGAGCCATTGTCGGAGAAAGGGCAACAGATGCTAGAGCCACAAAATTAGCTCAGCAAATGGCCTCTAAAAGAGTCAGCTTATCATCCTTATCAACTCAAGCAAATGATGGAGAACTAAAAGAGTTAAACTTAATTCTTAAGGCTGATGTTCAAGGTAGTGTTGAAGCGATATTAGGATCACTAGAACAATTACCAAAAAATGAAGTTCAAGTCAGAGTCCTACTTTCTGCTCCTGGAGAAATAACTGAGACGGATATAGATCTCGCTGCTGCATCTGGGTCAGTAATCATTGGATTTAACACCTCATTGGCTTCAGGCGCAAAGAGAGCAGCTGATGCTAATGACGTTGATATAAGAGAATATGAAGTAATCTATAAACTTTTAGAAGATATTCAGTTGGCTATGGAAGGGCTACTTGAACCCGATCTTGTCGAAGAATCATTAGGGCAAGCTGAAGTTAGAGCAACTTTCGCAGTCGGTAAAGGAGCTATTGCAGGCTGTTATATAAAAACTGGCAAATTACAAAGGAATTGTTCTCTGAGAGTTATTAGATCAGAGAAAGTAATATTTGAGGGTAATTTAGACTCTCTAAAAAGAGCTAAAGATGATGTAAAAGAGGTAAATACAGGATTTGAATGTGGAGTTGGCTGCGATAAATTCTCTTCATGGATTGAAGGGGATGTAATCGAAGCATTCAAATTTGTCACCAAAAAGAGGACCTTATCACAATAATTAAACATCTAGCTTATTAATCTTTATTTCTGTCAAAGATTAATAACGTAGGAAATATTACACAAGCACCCAACTGTATAAGAAGGTTATTTTGCTGCAATTCAGTTCCGCTAGCAATTCTGAAAAGCATTATTAGAAGTCCCAAAAATGCAGAACCGCTAAAAGCTATCCACAATGTTCTTCTCAATCCCTTGAAAGGAGCTTGGGATTCCTTTAATAATTTCTTTTTCAATTCAGGATCTATTTTTGACATAAATTCTTTCAATTAATAAATTAAGTCTATATGAAAAATTCAAGATTTAATTTGGCCGGTATAGCTCAGCGGTAGAGCAACTGTCTCGTAAACAGTAGGTCATTGGTTCAATTCCAATTATCGGCATTTACAAAGCAAATTAAAATGGTTAACAAAATTTTAAAATTCAGATATCTTTTTAAATTATTTGTTTTTGTTCCTCTTATATTTTATTTTGGCAAAAGAAGTTATATTGCGTTTGATGAAGGTTTTTATGCACTACAAGCTAGATGGATATTAGAAAAAGGTAACTGGACAATTCCACTTTGGTGGGATGAATATGTTTTAGATAGAACAATAGGATTACAGTTTTTAATAGCAAAGTCACAAGACTTATTTGGAAAAAATATTTTTTCTGCATATCTACCAACAACAGTCGCTTCAATATTGATGCTATACACAACTTATAAATTACATGAAGAATTATTCAATAAAAAATATGCAATTATATCTCCACTAATCCTTGCTACTACATATCTATGGTTTGACTACTCACACTTAGCCACTCAAGATATTATTTATTCATGTTTAGTGACTATTGGATTATTAGCATTAGTCAAAATAAAAAGTAAAAATAACAAATACTATATTCTGCTTTTTGGAATTTGGATTGGTTTTGCTTTTATGATGAAAACTTTTTTGGTTTTTGTACCGTTATTATCACTCATACCATATATTTTTTTTAAAAAAAATTTTTTATTTAGCAAATTCTTTTGGTTAGGACTACTAATTGGATTTATTCCTTTTTTATTCTGGACGTTTTCTATCAACCCTTATTTAGACAAAAATATTATTTATTACTTAGTTGAAAAGTTTAACTTTCTATCAAGTAAAAATACTTTTACAAATCCTTTCTATTATTATTTCTGGAATGTACCAGTAACATTTCTGCCATGGAGTTTTTTCGCAATTATTGGCATAATATATAATATTTTTCAAAGTAAAGAGAATAGATACATACTTTCTTTTTTTCCCTTCATTTTAGTAGCGATCCTTAGTATTTTCTCTACAAAAACACCATACTATATTCTACAAATCTCATCTATTTTTTCCTTAAATACTTATATAGGAATAAAATATCTTTTCAATTCACATAAATACAGTCGATTTTTTATATTTATAACTTCAAAAATAATTCCATTATTTATATTTGCTCTAACTTTCACATATTATTTTTTCCTTAAAGATTCAATTTACTTTAATACAAAGGAAAATACATTTATAGTTCTTGGATTATTATCTTTCGGGTTTTCTTGGTCATTAATTAAATATAAAAATTCGTTCAAAGAAATATTAATAACTCTCATGATTGGGCCTTACTTATTCACTTCATTGATTTTGCAATCAGGTTTATTCACCGATAGATCTAGAGAACTAAGAGAGAAAATGGAATATGTTTCATCCCTTGATTTAGTAAAAAATCAACCAATCATGGTTGATAAAAAAGGTATCAACAACCCTCGATCGCAATCAAAAATCATAAGGATTTCTTTATCAACTCCTAAACTAGGTAGGGGATTAGAAAGTATTAATCAGTTAAAAAAATCTGAATTAGCATGGACAACTGACCTTAAAACAATAAAAAATAATGATGATTCTTATGAAGTGATATACGAAAATGATGTTTTAAATCCATGGAAATTGATATTAAAAAAGTAAATAATCCCTATATAATAAGGTTTCGCTTGTAAATCTTAATAATGAGATCTGTTAATAGTTGGAATTTAACTAATAATAAACTTCATCAATTATTCAAAGAAAATAACGAATTTATTTCTATTAAAGTTCGAGGTAATACTTGGGAGCCAATCACTAGATGGCTAAGATTAGATTCAAGAATTTTTAAAGAAACTACTAGCAAAGCAAGAATAACTTTATGCGATATCGAATCTCTAGCAGAAATTTATAACTACAGATCAATTAGATGGAAAGCAAAAAAACTAACTCCTATGCCCACAAAGATAATTCCACAATCTATTAAAAATATTTTCCGGAAAATACCAATCATAAAACAACTCGCCTATGAACTCGAAATAGTTTTTTATAAATATAGTGAAAATATTTCTGAACATTTAATATCCATAGTAATTCCTGCAAGAAATGAAGCTGGTAATAAAGAACTTTTTATTAATGCTTTAAATAAATTCAAAAATATACCCAATAAATTAGAAATTATATTTGTTGAAGGTAATAGCCATGATAATACATATGACATTTTGAGAGAATTAAAAGAAACTTTCTCAAATTACTTCAAGATATCTCTTTTAAAACAAACTTCTAAAGGGAAGAAAAATGCAGTCGTGGAGGGATTTAATATTACTTCAGGTGAGACCCTCGCCATAATTGATAGTGATTTTACTGTAGATATTGATGACAGTATTGCAGCAATTATGGAATCAACCAAAAATAAAAATATCCTAATTAATTGCGCCCGCACAACTTTTCCAATGGAAAAAGATGCGATGAGATGGGCAAATTATATAGGAAATAGACTCTTCGCAATTGTTCTATCAATTCTCATAAATAATCCTATATCAGATTCACTTTGTGGAACAAAAGTTTTTTCAAGAAAATTCTTTACACTTATGAAACAAAACGGAAGTTGGGATTCCAAGTCTGACCCATTTGGAGATTTTACAATAATATTTGAAGCTGCTAACAATAATATTAAAATACTAAATTATCCTGTTAGATATTATGCTAGAAAATCTGGAGCACCAAATATATCTAGATGGGTAGATGGATTAAAACTTCTCAAAGTATGCTGGATTTATATGATTTCTGATATCTAAATTAAATAAAACTTTAGGGAGTATTTTCTTAGGATTTTTAATTTCTCCAAATTGGTAATAAAGTAGTTAGATTCTTTAAGGTAATCAATTAATTAAATTTCATGACATGAATTTTAATTTGAAGCTCGAAAAATTAAATAAAAAAAATTACCAAAGAAAGTACTATGGAAAAATACTAACTGTAAGATTGCCATGTAATCCAATATTCCCAATAGGACCTATTTATTTAGCAGACCATATTCATAAATGTTTTCCTAGTTTAGAGCAGCAATTCATTGATCTAGCTATTATTCCATCTAATAAAGTTTCCAAATATTTAAGTAGAAAAATTGATCAATTTAGACCACATTTAATCATTTTTTCATGGAGAGATATACAAATTTATGCACCTGTTGATGGTAGAAGTGGAAATCCCCTACAAAACTCTTTTGAAGTTTTCTACTCAAAAAATATCCTAAAAAAAATTAGAGGTTCCTGGGGAGGATTAAAATTGATTGCATCTCATTATGGAGAAATATATAGAAATACTTCTTTAGTCAAGATGGGGCTAAAAAGAGCACAAAAATACAATAAGAATGTAAAAGTAATTTTAGGAGGAGGGGCTGTTAGTGTTTTCTATGAACAATTGGGAAATCTTCTCCCAAAAGGAACTGTTATTTCAGTTGGAGAGGGAGAAAATCTCATCGAAAAAATTATTAGAGGAGATTCAATAGAGGAAGAAAGATGTTACATTGCTGGACAAAAACCTCGCAACAAATTAATACATGAACAACCTTCAGGAACTGTTAAAACTGCCTGCAACTATAAATATATTAAATCAATATGGCCTGAATTCGATTGGTATATCGAAGGTGGCGATTATTACGTCGGGGTACAAACAAAAAGAGGTTGCCCTCATAATTGTTGTTTCTGTGTTTACACCGTTGTGGAGGGGAAGCAGGTTCGCGTTAATCCAGTTAAGGAAGTAATTAAAGAAATGAAGCAATTATATGATCTTGGAGTAAGGGGATTTTGGTTCACTGATGCACAGTTTATTCCAGCCAAAAAACATATTGAAGATGCAAAAATACTTTTGCAAGCAATTAAGGACCAAGGCTGGGACGATATTAATTGGGCTGCATACATCAGAGCAGATAATATTGATGCTGAGCTAGCTCAGCTTATGGTTGATACAGGTATGAGCTACTTTGAAATAGGTATTACGTCGGGATCTCAAGAACTTGTTAGAAAAATGAGATTAGCTTATGACCTTGAAACTGTATTAAATAATTGCAGAATGCTAGTAAAATCAGGTTTCAAGAATCATGTTTCAGTCAATTATTCATTTAATGTTTTTGATGAAACGCCCAGCACCATAAGACAAACAATTGCTTACCATAGAGAATTAGAAAATATTTTTGGTAAAGGTTTAGTTGATCCAGCTATATTCTTTATAGGTTTGCAACCTCACACTCTTCTTGAGAAGTACGCCTTTGAACATAAAATTTTGAAGCCAAATTATAATCCAATGAGCATGATGCCCTGGACAGCGAGAAAACTTCTTTGGAATCCAGGCTCACTAGGAAAAAAACTTGGTCAGGTTTGCTTAGAAGCTTTTGATAATCCAGAAGACGAATTTGGCAAAACAGTCATCAACATTCTTGAGAGAGAATATGGAAAGTCCTCCTTAAAAGAATCCTTAAAAGTCCGACCTTTATCAGAAAGGAAATTAGCTCATTCTAAATAATAA
>QCIV01000014.1 GCA_003216455.1 Prochlorococcus sp. AG-402-N17
CAAAGGTAAAATCAATTAAACCTAAAAAAAGAACTGTTAAAGATGAAATAATAGACGTAGAAGTTGATTCTGATAATTAATAAGATTTAAAATTAAATATAATTAGACAGGCTTGAATACTAAAATAAGATATCTTTTAGAATAATTTGGTTATTTTTAATTAAATATAAAAGGACTTTATTTTTAATATTTTAATTTGAATTGTAAGAAGGTTGTTATGAATCTAAAGCTACTTCGATAGCTGCTATTAAGTTTTCGTCAAACGGTTTAACACCTGGCTTGAATCTTGCAATTACTTTACTATCTTTCCCTATCAGAAACTTCTCGAAATTCCATTCAACATCTCCTTCGGGTTCAACTTTGTTAAGGGTTGTGTATGGTTCTGTGGTGTTGCCCTTGGCATGAACTTTTTCATAGATTTCAAACTTAACTCCATATTTTGTTGTGCAAAAATCTTTTATTTCTGAAAGAGAGTCGGGTTCTTGTTTTCCAAAATCATTACAAGGGAATGCAAGTATTCTTAGGCCTTTGCTTGAATATAAATCATGTAGCTTTTGAAGATCCTCATACTGAGCAGTATTTCCGCAATAACTAGCTACATTAACAACTAAAATTACTTCCCCTGAATATTCACCTAGTTTTATGGATGATCCGTCTGAGGAAAGAACAGTAGTATTTTGTACGTCAACTTGCATGTCTAAAAAAAATCACCCTTTGAAGATAGCATTGTATAGACTTTATTGTGTTTAATTTATATGGTGGTTTTGGTTATTTCTTTTATAAGTTTTAATTTTTCATTTATTTAACCCTTTATAATTAATATTATTAATCAGTTTAAATTTGGACCCTTTAGACCCACTTACTGAAATTATTAATTCCGGTCAAGGTTTTTCACCTGCGATTGCTTTAGAAAGAATTATTTGGGCAATGATTGGAATCTTTTTTTTAGGAGCAATTTCAAGATCAATAACTAATAGCATGCGAAGTCAAAATTGGTTTGGTTGGAATTTTTTATTTAGTTATTCTAAAGATAAAAAAATTACAGATGATACATCTTCAAAAGCTTCTGGTGATGACGAATAAGTTTTTATATATATGAAAGAATCAATTTTTTCTAAAAAGAGAATTTTATTACTAGGTAGTGGCGAGCTTGGAAAAGAATTAGTAATAGAATCCAAAAGATTAGGATTAGAAGTTATTGCAATTGATCGATATGAAAAAGCACCCGCAATGCAAGTTGCTGATTATTCAAGAGCAATTGATATGGGAAATAAAAATATTTTAAAAAATGTTATAAAAGAATTTAAGCCTGACTATGTTGTCCCAGAAATAGAGGCACTTTCAATTGAGGCTCTAAAAGAACTAGAGAATGAAGGATTCAATATTGTTCCCAACGCAAGAACTGTAGAAATTACAATGAATAGAGATAAAATTAGAGACTTAGCTTCTAGAGATTTAAAAATAAAAACTGCAAAGTTTGATTATATTTTTGAATTTGATGATTTAGAAAAAAAAGCAGATGAAATTGGATTCCCACTTTTACTTAAGCCTTTAATGAGCTCTTCAGGAAAGGGACAGAGTTTGGTTCAAACAAAAAATGATTTACAAAATGCTTGGAAACAGGCACAAGCAAATTCAAGAGGAAAGGTTAAAGGAGTAATTATTGAAGAATTTATTAATTTTGATTTTGAGTTTACTCTTTTAACTGTAAGAAAAGAAAGTGGTGAAAATATTTTTTGTTTACCAATTGGACATCTTCAATCAAATGGAGACTATCAATGTAGTTGGCAACCTATAGAGATCAACGAGTCCTTAATTGTTGAAGCTAAGAGAATGACAAATAGAATATTAAATAATCTTAATGGAGCTGGATTATACGGAGTAGAGTTTTTTATAAAAGGAAGTGAGGTTATATTTTCAGAGTTATCTCCAAGACCGCACGACACCGGTATGGTTACATTAGTTAGTCAAAATATTAATGAATTTGAATTACATTTAAGGGCTTTTTTAAATTTACCAATACCGTATATAGATCTAATAGAACCCTCTGCAACCAGGGTCATACTCTCTAACTATGAGTGTATAAATCCTATTTATGAGGGTCTTAATGAAGCATTAAAATTTGAAAAGACTAAAGTGCTCATATTTGGTAAACCGGTTTCCAGAAAAGGCAGAAGAATGGGTGTTGTTCTCTCATCAAATTCTGATATTAATTTGGCAAGAAAAAATGCTGATGATGCTGCCAGTAAAATAAAAGTCAGTTCTAATTAAATAAATATTAAGTAAACATAACGAAAAAAATCCTTATTTCCTTTGTTTTTGTTTTCTCTTTCTTTAAGTATTATTTGAGTATGTTCTGTTTTTCTAAATGATAGAAAATTATAAGGGTTGGGATATAACTTTAAATTGGGATAATAAAGATTATCTCCAAAGGACTACTAGTGATAATCATTTTTTTAATAAAAAGGAAAAATGGATAGGTGTTAACTTAAGTGGTGCAAAAATTTATGGTTCTTCTCTCAAAGAAATTAGGCATATTATTGATTATCCTAGTTTGCATGCAAAGTAGATTAAAAGATTTTTTTAATTATCCTGATTATTTTCATTATCTTCAATTAGTTCTTTAGCAAGTTTTCTTAAATCTCCCTTAATTGAGACCCATGTAAAGGCGATTAAAAAAATTGATGCAGATATTGCAACAGTGATTTTTTCGATAGGGGACATTCCAAGTGCAATAGCAAACATTTCAAACTAAATACTAATTTTCCATTATATTGAATTTTTTTAAATAGTTAAAATCAAATTTGTTTTTGCAATGATATTTAATTATTCAAAATATAATAAATTTAATTTAAATTATTTATTTTAGTGATTGTTTCTGATTTTAATTTTATTCAGTAAGATTAAACTATGGAAAAAAAAAAGTGCCCTCAATGTAAAAATTTAATTTTAAAAACTTCTCCAACATGTTTATATTGTGGCAGACCTAATAAATTTATAACTAAGGAATACGTCAATAAAAAGTGGAATAAAGATAATAATAAATATGTATTTGATTACTTATTTATTAATAAGTATCTTGTATTTACTTTATTATTAATATTTACAATTTTAATTATTATATTTAGTAGAATATTATAAATAAATCATTCTATTATTGTATCTAATACTTCTTTAGTATTAGTTGACAGTTTATTTTTTTTAATATACTTTATTGTTTCAATCATATTACTTTTGTAAGGTTCTGAATAATAATTTAATCTACTAAATACTTTCACAAAACGGGAAATAACTATTGGATTTAATTTATCAAAGTCAATTATCTTTTTTGCAATATATTTATAACCAGAACCATCCCTTGCATGAAAAGTACTATTACTTGTTACGAAAGTATTTAATATGGCTCTTAATGTGTTTGGTGATTTTGAATCAAAAAACTTATTTTCAAACAATTTTTCTATGCTGCTTGTTTTTTCATCAATTTCTATAGATGCATTGAATGAGAACCAGCTATCCAAAACGACACTGTTATTTTTCCATTTGTTGAAGAATATATTTGAAATAATTTTTCTTTCAGGACAATTAATCCTACTGAAGGAATTCAAGGCAGCTTTTGCTAGCGTCATTGAATTACTATCTACATAATTAATTATTTTACTTTTAATTTCCTCATCATTACTATGTAAGAGAAGTTTCCAAATAGTCTCGATTAGTTTTCTTTCATTTTTACCTTCTGGCCACACATTATCTAAATTTTTCTCTATTTCTTGGAGCTTTAAATATAATTCTTTTTTTAATTTGGTACCGAATAAAGAATTTAATTCGTCAATAGTTTTATATATTTTTAAAGGGTCTATATTTTGCATCTCTGATTCAATTTCAGCAAACGTCGGAATACTTAGTAATTCTGATAAAAGAGATAAATTAATATCTTTATTTTGTATAAATGATATTAAGGTGCTTATTAATTTATTTTCAATTTTATGATCTGGTTTTTTATCTAATCTGCATAAAATGATTTTTTTATAAAAAACTTTTACAGTATTAGATAGTGTAAAAAAATCTTTTTCATATTTTAAGATTAAAAATTTTTCCTCCAAGGTAGTATCCGATTCCCACTCTACTGGTGAAGAGAATTCGCGAAAATAAGTTACTAAAGGGATTTGGAGGTAAGATTTTACATTCTTAAAAATAAATTCTTGCGTTTTTGTTTTTAAAACAACTGTTTTTTCTAATGTTTTATTTTCACCGCAAAATATAGCCAGATTTATAGGAATTATTAGAGGTAAATCATTATATGGGTTCTTCTTTATTGGATTACTTTGAGAGGCTTGAATGGTAAGTTTTTCGTCTAATTGATTCCAGATTCTTTTGAATTTAACTTTTGGTGTTCCATTTTGTTTGTACCATACTTTAAATTCTTTAGAATCAATTTCCTTATTGTGCTCTAAAATTTTATCGACAAATTGGTCTATTGTTGCGGCCTTCCCATCATATGTTGAGATGTAATTACTAAATCCTTTATAGAAATTTTCATCTTTTACAAGCTTGTTAAGCATTCTAATTATTTCTGATCCCTTTTCGTATATCGTGGTCGTATAGAAATTGTCTATTTCTTGATATTTTTCTGGCATTACAGGATGCGATGTTGGACCAGAATCCTCTCTAAATTGATTTCTTCTAAGAAATTTTGCATCCTCAAGTCTCTTCATTTCATGATTATGAAGGTCTGCAGTGAATTGTTGATCTCTGAATACTGTTAAACCCTCTTTTAGAGATAATTGAAACCAATCCCTACAAGTCACTCTATTACCCGTCCAATTATGAAAGTATTCATGGGCGATAACACCCTCTATTCTTTCTAATTCCTCATCAGTTGTTGTTTCAGAATTAGCGAGTATTAGTTTTGAGTTGAAAATATTGAGACTTTTATTTTCCATTGCTCCCATATTAAAATGCCTAACTGCAACTATATTGAACAATGACAAATCGTATTCAAGGTTATATTTATCCTCGTCCCATCTCATAGATTTCTGTAAAGAACTTATTGCATGTTGAACATATTTTTCATCGCCATACTCAACATAAATATTTATTTTTACTTTTTTATTCGATTTTGTTATGAAATTGTCTTTTACACAATTAAGTTTCCCTGCTACCAATGCAAATAGATATGAAGGTTTCGGATATGGGTCTTCCCAAATTATTTCATGTCGATTATATCTAAGATTATTTTCTTTTACGACGTTTCCATTTGAAAGTAAAACAGGATAATCATTTTTGTCTGCCTCAATTCTCACGGTGTATTTGCTTAGAATATCAGGCCTATCAGAGTGAAAACTTATCCTTCTAAATCCCTCTGCCTCGCATTGCGTAGTAATAATTCCATTACTCTCATACATTCCTAAAAGGGATGTATTTTCCTTAGGTTTAATTATTCCTTCTATTTTTAATAAAAAATTATCTTTATTTATTTTTTTAATTTTCAAGTTATTTTTTTGCTGTTTATAGTATTCCTCTTCTAGTAGTGAGTCATCAATAAATATTTTTTTTATTAATATATCCGTTCCATCAAGAATAAGATTTCTGGTATTTTTATTTTTTTTTACTAATTTTAGTTTAGTCGTAACGTTAACAGCATTTTTCTTAATTACGAAGTCCAAAAAAATTTCTGGAATTTCATAATCAAAAACTTTGTAATCTTCAAGTTTTACATATCTTGAAATAATCTTTTGGTCTTTTGGATTGTTCATCTTTACAAAGAAGTTCAGAAGTTAAATAATCTAGAATACTTATTTTTAAATTATAAGTTAGAACTTTTATCTTCTGACTGACAAAAATGTGCTTTAACTTCTCCAGAAGGAAGTAACTCGTATAAAGAGGGATTATTAATATCAGGCGAGCCGTCTTTATTAAATTGGTACCTCCAGTCCCATTTTTTATCTGTAAAGGAAATATAATCTTTTCTTAGAGAGAATGGAAGCATAAGCTTTTTTTTATTCCAATTAATATTTATAAATGCTCCTGGCTTTAACTCAGATATACTTTCTACTATGGAAAAGTCACCATTAATATTGTTTCTCATCACAAGATCAAGCTTTGAATTCTCACATACATAGCTACTATTTAAAGCTAATAAAATGATTGAGGTAATAAAAAATGAATGAATTTTTTTGAACTCCAATTACACTAGATTTAGTTTCAAGCTAAATGACTAAATAAAAGATCTTTTTTGATCAAACTAAATCATAATAGATTCCATACTCTTTAGATCTACAAGATTACAATTTAATTCCTTTTCATAATTCTGAACTGAAATAAAATTATTTAAAAAACCTGAATATTTTGCATCTCCGCCCACGGTACTTGAAAGTATAAATTTTGGATTGAATTTGTTAATTAATTTAGGTATTACATCAGCACCTTTTACAAAAGAACCTACTAAGGGTAATTCTAAATTTTTTGTAGGAGTAATGACTGCATCGAGATTTTGCTCGATTAAATTTTCATCAAGATATCCATGGGGTTCTATATAAAAACCATTATCATCATCATCTTTAACAATATATCCGTTCTCTATTTGTGGTACTGGAGCCCCAGCAGTGGCTTCAAAACTTAAATTAAATTGAGTAGTCTTTTCAGTTGGCTTTAGCATTTTAATAGAATTAAAACCAATTTTTTCTAATGTTTCAACAGCACTTTTAGGGCAAATTATAGGAATATCTTTTCTGAACATTTCTAATGTTGGAACATGACAATGGTCAGGTAATCCTTGGGTTAATAAAATAATATCTATTTTTTTATCTAATGAAATTTCTTCTTCTAATGATCCTTTAAAAAACCACTCACCTGGAGGAAATATTAAATCTCCTTTGAGCCAAGGATCAATAATTAAATTGGTTTTTATAAATTTTATAAGCCAACCATTTGAACCAAGGTAGGTCGCTTCAAAAGTCATTATAAATTAATTGTCTTATTAGACTATAGGGTAATTTTGTCTATATCGAGAAGTTACTAATTTAGATTAGTTTGCTTCATTTAAGATTTGAAATGACTTTCTTTTTAGATTAAAAATTAAAACTTGTTTGTCTTTATAACTAATTTTAAAGTTTTCTTTTTCTAGCATTTTTATTGGTACTAGAGCTAATCCTCCTGTTCCTGAAAATATGATTGGCATGGTGCTATTTTTAATCCCATTCATTTTTTGTAAGTCAATAGCTTGAGAAATTATTTTTTTGGCCTTGTCGAATCCATAGTCTTCTATTAATTCAGGCCATAAAAAGTTAACTGATTCATATTTCGAAAACTCAATTTGTACTGTTTTCATTAAAAAATAATATAGATATAGTGATTAATTAATAACGATATAAACTTAATTACTATTTTTAAACCTATCCATTACTAGTTGTAGCATATCCACTACATCTCCATCGGTTAAATTTAAATCCTTCTTTAAATCATTACAAGTTAAATTCATTTCAAGTGCTGCTTCAGCCATATGATTAACTTTTTGGTTATCACCACCCAAAGAAATAAAGGGATTGAAGTTTTCTATCATTTAATACTTGTTGTTACCACTTAGTTCTAGCTAAGAAATAATCAATTATCATTTATTGATACAGAAGCTTATAAATATGTTATTTAATATTTAGAAAGTTTTTATTTTTAAACTAGAGATATTGATATGCCTTTTGATATCAATGCGAATCTTCTGGCATTGACTAGGAAAGGAAATATCATACTTGTTCGTTTATTTGATTTAAACAAGTTAGAAAGTAACAAAAGTAAACTACTCGAGGGATTATTTATCTGTTTGCAAATAGTATTAATTGCATCTGCCCCATGAAAGATATCTTCGTTTTTCAGGAGAATAGCTCCTTTATCTAGATCATAACCTTTATCAAAGAGGGATTTAATTAGAGTTAAATTTTTACGACCATCAATAATTTTAATATTATTTATGTTGCTTTTGATTTCTAAGAGCTCAGCAAAATGGTTGCAGAATGGGCATTCTCCATCATAAATAAAGGTATAGTTAGAAGTCATTAGGGAAAAACAGTTTTAATAGTATTAAGGTACGCCAGCAAGAGAGTTATGCTTAGATAATAAAACAAAAAATAAAAATTTTGTGGATTTCTAATAAAGGGATAACAAAGAGATTCTAATAATTACGAAGAAATGTCTCAATATAGGTATATTTTTCATAAAAATCTGTATGCTTACTCGAAGATATTATGTTTTAAAATCATGAATTTATTAGCTTCTTTTGCTTTAGGTGGTTTCAATCCTTGGGCAGCAGGCTTTGGAATTGGATCTTTAGTCCTTTTTGGTCTTGTTGGCCTTGTTGCTGGTCCAAACCTAAAGAATTTTGACCCTGATGCATAAATCATCAAATTAAATGTAGATTTTTAAAAGGCTCATTTGAGTCTTTTTTTATGCAGTTTTTTAAAATTATTTTTAGAATAATACTAAATTATAATCTGCCAAAGAAATGTTATTGAATCCTTTTTATCCATTTACTTTTTTGAAAATCTCTTCTTTAAAAGCCACTATTGTTTTTTTATCTATACTTTTAATTAAATCAAATTTGCTTAGATTAAAAGGTGGACTAATAGGAGGTCTTTTTGCCTTGATACTCATATCAGGAATTTTTGCCTCCAGTGCTATAGCTTTAGGATCTTTAGTTTATGCCTATCGATTAAACAAGAAATCTAATCTTGATGATAATCAAATGCAGGATTTAGAGACTGTTAATGTTTAAGATATTTTGAGAATTAAATTAACTTGGAGATCCTAAAATGGAGTTCCAGGGACAAAATGCAAGACTAAAAATCCAAAACCTGCAGCAAAAACTATCGATACTGCAATTATGAGCAGGCCTGATGCCATCCCCCCTTCGTTAAATGCCATATAGTTAGTTATTTTTATACATAATAGGACATTTTTGTTCCCAGGTAATAGTTCTAATTACTCATATATCATCCAAATTTATTATTAATGGTGAATAAAAGTAAAAATATGGAAGTTAATGAGATGACAAAACCAAATATTATTAATGGTTTAGATTTAACGTTTTCTTCTTCTTTGGAGCTATTTTTAGAAGATACTAATTTGCTATTTCTTTTAAAGAGAAGATTTGGAAAAGGTTTAATCACGATGAATTTGAGATCTAAGTTAATTACCCTAAAGTTTTAAATAAATCTTTATGGTAATCAACAACATTTTGACAACTTATTACAGGTGTGAATTCCATATGAATGCCAAATTTAGCTCTCCATGGAGCAAAATGCGCAAAAATTTCTTTATCACTATGTGCTTTACATAAACAAACTACCCTACCTTCCCCTGGAGCATGCACTCTAAATAACATCTCAAACTTGTCTGTTTTATCTGATTTCGCAATTTCACCGTTATCCCAGGCCTCCACAAATAATTGATAAGCTTTTACTTGATTCTCAATATCTGGGAATTGGCAGTCAGCAAGAAATAATTGCATTGGAGTACTCTTAAAATTTTACATATTATCGCTCAAATTGTTATTTTTTAATAGTACTGTTTGAATTTGAAGATTAGAAAAAAATATTTTTCTAAATAAAGTGAGAAGAGAGGGTCTCAAGAAATTTACCAATATCTTTTTTATATAAACTATCTGTGATTTTTAAAGAGAATAATTCATAATCATTTATATCTTTTTTTTTGTCAAAATTAATATTTCCCTTTAATGAAATATTTTTCATGATTGTATTGATCACTATTTAAAATTTAAACAAATTTATTTAAAAGGCAAATTTCTTTACATTATGTTTTTTATGAGAGAAATTTCTAATGTAATTAGTAAATAATTAATTTATTTAATTAAAGAATTAAGTAATTTTTCCTAGAATATATAAAAAAACATTAGTTAAAGAAAAAGTTACAGTTAATAGAGATGCAATAACTGGTAATAAATTGAACCATAACTGCGAAGTTGTCATTTTTGAATCAATAGGCAGAAAATTGGTTCTTTTTTTAATTCTTATTTGCAACCAGAAAACAGATAATGGATAAATAATTCTTGAAAAAGTAATTAATTTAGAAGGTAAAATACCTCTTTCTGAATAAAGTATAAATCCTGAAAAAAAGTATAACGCCCAAATTAGAACTCTTTGAATTAAAATTAGCTTACTTTTGCTAGACACTATTAATTAATTAACTTTTATAGTTTTAGTCATTTTATATCTTTCAAAAAAAATGTTATTTATAATTACTTTTTCTTTACGTATAATTTTCCATTGATTTTTAAGAAATAATTCATAACTTATTAAACTTGCTTCAGTTGAAAGAGAATCTAAACCTTCTTTTTTAGCTTCATCTTCTAATTTATGAAGTAACTTAGTGCCGTAACCTTTTTTTTGGAATTTGCCTTTACAGTAAAATAACGCAATTCTATGAAAGGGATATCTTATGGCAAAAGCAATTATTATTCCTTTTTTACTTAGAAGCCATCCTTTCCCTTTAGTTATTGTCTTATCAAAATTTGGATTATTCCAAGCTTGGCTTGACCAAGCCCTTTTTTGCTCTTGACTATAAATTTTTTCATCTAAAGATTGAATCGAATCAAAATAAACCTTCTTTAATTCCAGTTGATCTTTAATAGTAATTTGTCTTAAATTCATAAACAAATCTTCTATTTAGTATGCATAGTAAAAATATAGTCGCAATTGGTGGAGGAGGGTTTGGACGTTCTTTAGGCTCTCTTGAAATTGAAAAATATATAATTTCATTAACTAATAAAAAAAGACCAAAAATTTGCTTTATTCCAACAGCATCTGGTGATAGTAGTTTTTACAAACTAAATTTTTATAGAGCATTTTCCAAACTTAATTGTATAACAAGTCATATTGATTTTTTCTCTAGAACAGAAAAATTAGAAGAAAAAGTTTTAACTCAAGACATCATTTATGTTGGCGGAGGAAATACAAAAAGTATGTTAGCTGTCTGGAAAGAATGGAATTTAAATGAAATTTTGCTTAATGCTTATGAAAAAGGAATTGTAATGAGTGGTGTAAGTGCTGGAGCTATTTGTTGGTTTGAAAAAGGTATCACTGATTCACATGCTGAAGAATTAGCAATAATTGACTGTCTGGGAATCGTTAAAGAAATTGCTTGCCCGCATTTCGATGAGGAAAAAGAGAGAGAACCTTATGTTAATGATGTTATAAATAGAGAAATTATTAAATCTTGTATTTGTATTGAAGGAAATTGTGCTTTGCACGTTAAAAATAATATTGATTATTCCTCTATAGATTTTGGTAATGGTAAAAGGTGTTTTAGAGTCTTTAAGGAAAATAATACTTTAAAGAAAGAAATACTATAAAAAAAAATATATATGTAGTTTAGATTTCTTCATTTTTTGAGATTGAAGTAAATTCAATCCCTTTGTATTTTACGAAAGATGCAGTCCAAACTTCTTTTGATAGATTGCCAAGGTATTTTAGAAACTGTTGTGTGTCTCCGTCTCTTATCCATTCAGATTTAATGAATGGGAGCTCTTTCTGCATTCTTTTGGGATGCATATGAACCAGGAGCAACCCTTTTTCTTCAGAAGCCCTTTTTAAAGAACCTTCATCACTTCTTTGAAACACTCTCATTAGAAGATTTAAAATTACCTCTTCTCCAAGTTTCTTTAAATTTTCTGATTCCTCTAAATTATCTTTAATTTCTTTACCTCCAAGAGGCATTGCTCTAACTAAGTTTTGCTCTATTAAAGCTATTGCGATTAGATAATCTTGGCTAGCCATATTCTAAAATAATACTTTTTTGATATTCTAACCTCTCGAGTTCATGAAAATCTTTCATGGATTAAATATCTACGATAAGAAGAAAAATAGTTAATTTATAAATTATTCCCCTATACAATTTATCCTTTGTTTTTTATTTATGTTAATTAGTAAAATTAAAGTTATTTTTATGATTTTTTTCTGTTCATATTTTTAGAGTTTTTGCAGGTCTTTATTTATGATGCCCTGGTATACTAATACCAGGAAATTCGAAATGTTTTGATGAAATTATTGTAAAATCGGCAGAAGATAAAATTTCTTTTAAAGCTGCATTGGAGATTTCCCCCAGTTATTTGCTAAAGGGTAAGAATAAAAAGACTTCTGCAAAAATAAGAATCGTAGCTGATGAATGTTTCCGTTAATATGTTTAAGGATGAAATTTGAATACTAAATAATGAACAATAATATAAGATTTGAATTGTCTTTTAAAAATATTTCTCAGTTAGAAAATAAACTAAATTTTTGTAAATTAAATAATATAAAAAATATCAATATCCCATGTAAAGGACTTATTAAGAAGGAATTATTTAATTCAACTATTAAATATATATCTAAAAACTTCAATGAATTTAATGTGACCTATCACTATAGTCTTTTTCATCAATATTCAAAAAATAAAGCCGAATCTTATCAGTATTTTTTAGATTTTGTTAAAAATTCTCAAATTTACAGAAATTATGAAATATTACTTGTGTCGGGATCAAATAAGAAAAAAAACTTTGACTCTGTTGATGTATTAGCTTATTTAAAAAAAGAAAAAAATTTAAAAGTTAAATTAGGTATAGCTTACAATCCGTACTTGAAAAAATATTATAATATTTCTTCAGAAAGAGGAAGGTTCGAAAAAAAAATTTCGACTGGATTAATAAATTCAATTTGGTTTCAATATGGCACAGATATTAAAGTTCTTCAGAATGAGTTGACTTATCTCAAGAAAATATCAAAAGAAGAAAAATTAAATCTATTTGGAAGTTTATTTATTCCTTCTAAACAATTTATAGCGCGGTTTAAATTTCGTCCGTGGAAAGAGGTATACATATCAGAAAAGTGTTTATTTTCCTTAGATAATTTTTTTGATTTTACAAGTGATTTAGTTAGTTTTTACAAAAATAATAATATTACTCCTGTAATTGAATCTGATTTTTTATCATCAGAGAAACTTGATTCTGTTTATAGTTTTTTAGAAAATGAAAGATAATTTCTGACAATATTAAACCTATGGATAGTGATATTACATATGACTTATTAATAATAGGTGGAGGTATATCTGCGTGTGTTTTCGCTTCAAAGTATCTGAAAAATAATATTACAAAAAAAGTTGGATTAATTGAAATTGGTCGTGGACTTGGAGGGAGATCAAGTACAAGAATAAGCAAAAAATATAAAGGTTGGAAACTTAACCATGGTTCTCCAAATTTTAATATATCTAACAGTAAAAATAATCTTCTATTAAAAAGATATATTGATGAGTTATTGGAAAATAAATATATAAAAATTGACGACTCAGACATATTTTTTCTAAATGAAGATTCTAATTTAGAAACCATAAAAAAATCTGAATTTTCTTGCGGGGATAATTATCTATCTTTAGATTCCATGAGTGAATTATCGAAAAAGATAATTGAATCAAATAATTTAAAAGAGAAAATTGATTTTTTCTTTGAAACTTTAATAGTAGATATGAAGTTTAATGGTAATGAATGGTTACTAACAGCAAAAAATGGTAACGAATTTAAGTCTAAATATCTAATTTGTTCAACTAATTTGTTGTTACATAAGAGGTCTTTAAAAATATTAAAAGTAAATCAAATTCCATTAAGAAAAGCTATTCCTATTAATAATGATAAAAAAATAGATTTACTGTTAAATTTCTTAGAAGAACAAACATTTATTCCCAGGTTAACTTTTTTAATTTATACAAATGAAAATTATAGTTATAAAGATTATTATTCAAAAAAACAAAGGTATTTTTATTTAAAAAATAATTTAGAAAAAAAATATAGATTTGAAAGAATTATTTTTCAGCTGCAAGATAATAATAAATTAGGAATTGTAGTACATTCAAAAAACGCAGAGTTAATTAATTCTTATATAAGTGCAAAAGATGAAGAAATTTTTAAACAAAAAATAATTACAAATTTCAATAAACTGTTTGAAGAGAATTCTTTAGTACATAAATTAACTTTTGATGAAAAAATATCTATTATGAAATGGAGAGCTTCACAGCCTTCTAGCCTCGCTGTACCATTATCCTTACAATTTAGTAGAAAATATAGAATTGGATTTTGCGGAGACTGGTTTGAAGGAGATGGATTTGGCAGGATTGAAGGTGCAATTTTAAGTGCTTTAACATTAGAGAAAAAAATTAAAGACTTAATTAAATAAATTTTTTCAGAATGTGATCTATATCAGTGTTTTTTTCAATAATGAATTTTTTTGTATTATTTTTTATACTATTTGGCTTGAATTTTTCGTAATAAATGCTCCATGACTTTAAGAAATCATTCTCAGCTTGTTTTTTATCCTTCCCCCTTTCTTTTATATCTCTTTGGACAACTCTTTTCATGCACTCATTTTTTTTAGTTTTTATTTCTAAAAAAATATAATCCTTATTATTTAAAGTGTTTGAGAATTCTTTAGCAAAAATACCCTCAACAATTAAAAAACTAATACTATTTGTTTCGTTTAAGGTAATTTGAATTGTTTTCTTTTCAAAATTATAATAACGCTCACAGATTGAAATTCCATTCTTATAAATAAAATCAAAATCTTTTTTGAATAGTTTTTTATTAAAACTAATACTTCTATCAAAAAAACCTTCTACAAATTTTGGTAGTAATTTACTTATTAACCCTGTCTTATAGTAATTGTCGGTACTTAACACAATACCATTTTTATTTTTTTTTATTATTTGATTTGATAAAGTTGTTTTCCCGCTTCCGGAAGGTCCACTTATAAAAATAAGCTTCATTTTTATGATCTGTTCTTTAATAAGATTTTAACTTTACTATTAATAAATACCTTTAAATTTTGAAATACATTTTATCTTTTTTTAGTTTTTAAAATAATTTAGAATACCTTGCAATGTCTCGTAAGCTTGCATAAATATTAAATGTGTGTCTTTATATAATTGTAAATAAATTATTTCTATTCAATTAGTTTTTGTCTAGTTATTAATTCCTACGGAATTTGATAATATTAAATTGAAGAGCTAATTTTATTACTTATATATTGCAATGATTTCTAAATTTCTCAGCAAACTAAAATCAATTTTATTTAAAAGTGAAGTAACTCCTGAAACTCCTTTAAAGATAGAAAAAAAAGCAGCAAAGTCTGCAAAAACAAAAACAAAAACAAAAACAAAAACAAAAACAAAAAACAAAGCAGTAAATTCTAAGAAAAATATTGAAACTTTGACTACACTTCCAGGTGTTGGAGCAAAAAGTGCAAAAGCTTTGTATGAGGCAGGATTTAAAACAACAAAGGCAGTTATCGCTGCTGATGAAAAAGATCTCCTTGCTGTGACAGGAGTTGGAATAAATCTTGTTAAGAAGCTTAAAAAGCTTAAATAGTTAAATTTTTCAAACCTATATAAAAATTAATAATATTAAAAATTTACAAAAACTTTATAAGTTCTAGAAGATTATCTTCTTCTTGCTTTTCTTCTCTGTTGCAATTTTCTTTTGTATTTTTCAATAGGGGTTTCATGATGCCTAAGTCTTTTTAAATCTGCAAAGATTCCAGATTTAGATACTTGTCTCTTAAATCTTCTAAGGGCAGATTCAATTCCCTCGTTCTCTCCTACAGTAACTTGTGTCAAAATTTTCGAAATAAATTATATTCTAGCACTTTGAAAGATATATTTAAACTTTAAACTTCTACTTGTGGGCTGTCGGTTTATTTGGCTAATTTTCAGCCCACTCCACAAATCTTTTTTTATTACTTTTTATATCTTCTAATGATTCAAAATAATATTTTTCCCAATTGTCTTTAGGCAGTCCAAGAAACAACATTAGGTTTAATGGGTATTGATTGCTATCAGCACAATTTCTAAAATCATCCCTGAATAAAAAGATTTCCTTTTTTAGAGCAATTGCGATACCTAATTCAATCATTACCCCTTCATCTGGTGGATTACCATTAACAATCGCAAAAATACAATCACATTCTTTTAAATCAAGGAAATTACTTCTTGCGACCTCATATGCCCACTCACTTTCTTGTTGAGTTAATCGTTTTGCTCTCTCAAAGGGTTCAAATACTTCTACATTTAAATCATTGAAGATTTCAATAAATCCATTTAAGAGGGTTTTAGTTTGTTTTGAAAATCCATATGGATTAGCCAAATATAATTTCTTTCTCAACTTAAACCTCTTTTTTTGATGTACTCTTCGCAGTCACTTTTTGAATTTAAAGTATTTTCCCAAGGGAAAACAATCCATTGACTTTTTTTTGTTACATGTACTGCATTCCACCATTTAGGTTTGATTTTACTAAATAATACAAAAAACATTGCTCCTTCAATATTCTTGAAGGTCGTCAATGTAATGCCCGTTTCATAAACATCATCTACTATTAGTGAATTCTTTATTGGTTCTGAAATTAATTCAATTTTCAATTTATGGCTTAGTGCTACAGCAAGACATAATCCGCCACGAGGAACTCCATATATTCCTGAAAATTCCTTAAATTTACATTTATTAGCTATTTGTTCTACGCTCTTATCAAATTCGCTCCAAGTAAAATAGTTTATCATCTTAATTTTAGTTTTTTTCTGTTGTAGTAGCGTAATTTGAAGCAATTACACTTAAGAGTGCTACTACTTGCTCATTTGGACAATTAGTATTTTTTTTTAAATTTTCACATTCATTTATTATCTTGGCGTATGTATCCTCAACTATCCCGTTCATTTGATCGATACTAAAAGAATATGGTTTATTCATTTTTAAATTATTAGTTATTTTATTTTTACTTAAATATCCAACGAAGTAAATATTTTTAGTATTTAAAGATAAAATTATTCCCACATGGGGTCATTTAATTTTTCATTTTTAAGTGAAGAAGGAACATAAGTATGTAAAGTTTCAATTTTTATAGCCCATTTTTTTGAGTTTCCCTTTAAACTTGCGCTTTCTATTAGGTTTGTAAGAGGAATCCTTTTTCTAACTTTAAGAAGTCCTAAACAAGCTTCCCAGGCCTCATGATTTTTATAAATATCTAACCAAAAATCAAAAATATTTTCCAAGATTTCTAATGGGATATCAAATGGAATGCCCATTGGAGGTCTCGCAATTAAATAATTTTTGTTTCTTAGTTCATTTAATAAATTATTTACGTTTAAATTAATAGCTAAAAGAATATCTTTTGCTGATTCATTACCTATTAATTCTTTTCTATGGCAATCTAAAAGATTTTCATCCTCAAGGATATTTTCATCGCAATTTTTTATTCCCACAATCCAAAACCCTTCTCCATTATTCACTCCACTAGCAAGAAATAGATATTGAGGTGAATTCTCCAAGATTTCAAATTATTTTTCCCATTTTTAACATTTTTTGCTTGATATGAAAATAATTCTGCTGTGCAATTAACATTATGAAGTCCTCGTAAAAAAATTTTGTTGTTATAATTGAATTTTGGGAAATGTTTGATTTAAGAGAATTAAAACTAATGTTTTTAGATCCTACTGATCTAATAGTTAATAATATAAATAAATATCTTTATAATAATAAAGTAATTAAATTTATTTTTTCTTAGGAAATAATTTTCCTATTTTCTCCTTTTGCAAGTACTCTTTTTTTGTTCTTATTTTTTTGTCTTCTAAGGATTCTTTATTGGTACTTACAGCATAAATAATATAGAAAATCATTCCAGTAAATATTAATCCTACAAAAATTATGAATATTCCTATAGGTTGACTGGGACTAAATATTTTAAGATCTAAAGCTGTATTTAGGGAAATTATCATCAATATACTAATTCCTTAAATAAATTTATGAAAATCTAATTGATTTCCTCGTATCCAAAAAATGTAGCATTGTCTGAATTTTTATACCCATTAGCGGCTTCCTGTGGATTTTGACTGTCAATTTTTCTTGCTTTAGCATGAATCATGTTGAATGGGAAAATAACAGCTCCTACAAAAAAATGAAGAATTAAAAAATCTGAAGGTAATCCATTTGCCCAATCAGGAAAAAATAGCAATGTCATCAATGATTCGTACATATTTGTAGTCAAATAAACCTCTGACTATTATTACTGAACTTATCGCAATACTTTTAATTATTAATAAATTGAAATTTAATTTGCTTTAAATAATTATCAGATTTAATTGAAAAGACAATTTTAAAATACTATTATTTATAAAGTATTGGTTAATAGCTGTTGTTAAAATTCTTTTTTGGCTTAATTTTATTTATAAATTTTCAAATAAAACCTGCAATAGGTTTAGCTTTTGATACGTCCGATCCTAATGTTAGTTTGCTACAAAATAGGATCTCTAATAATTTCTCTAATAAATATTGCAATGCTATTCAAAATGGTTTTTCTAAAGATGAAGCAATGAAATCAGCTATTATAAAAACTGAAAATATTATATCTTTTTCTTATAATCCACAGAAAAAATGGATTGAGAAAAGTGACTTGGCCAACCAAATATCATTACAAGTAGTAAATGATTGTGGGCCGTCATTTGGATTAATTGGAAAGGATGGGATTAATTATTTTAAATCATATTTTTTGGAAATTTACGAAAAAACTACTCCTGACAAAAATTTTTCTAGATAGATTAGGTTAATGAACAATATTTCAGATAAACTAGTATTGACAATTATATTGATTACTATTCTTTTTGTATTTGGATTGATTTTTTCAGTAAAGTCACCAGAGAGAAAAGTTATAGATTCGCCAATAATGTGGAAAGATGACTTTTCTAATATTTCGCTTTTCAGGGGCAATAAAATAAATTCAGAAATAAAAAGATTAATTTAAATAAAAATTTATTGTTTACCAAAATAGAGAGATCCTATTCAACTATGTACAAAAATGATTTTTCGAATCTCAATTAATTTATTATTTCATTTTTAATTTAAGTACTTTAAAAGAACTGAAGCAAGTTTCAAATCGTCATTCAACCATGCTCGTATCGCCATAGCCCTTCGAGGGTCATAAAAAATTTGGTTTCTGTACCAACTAAGAACTTCTGAATCTGATTTCTTTCCATTACATGACAAACAGCATGGTACGCAATTACTTGTACTGCTTATCCCCCCTTTTGACCTAGGGTGAAGGTGGTCAAGTGATTCTGACGGTTTACCGCAATAAATGCATTTAAAATTAGAAAATTTATTAAGTGAATCTCTCCAATTTTTATTACTTATCTTGGGACAAAACTGATCAAGGTAAATTGCATCTTGTTTATGCATAATATTCTTGATAATTTTTTTGATAATAACAGTTTTTTTTAAAGTATGATTGAAAAACATGAGATGAGTCATCATATATATGATGTGCTTTTTATGAAAAGAATAATTTTTACTTATAAAAACACAGGCAATTTATAGTTGATGCTTTATTTATTAACAACATTTTTAAGTAGTTCTGATCATTCTTTACTTAAAAGTATATATATCTTTTTGATATCTTTCTTTTCTAATACGTTCTCAGCGATTTCTGGAGGAGGAGCAGGATTATTGCAATTGCCTGCATTGATTTTATCTGGAGTTCCTTATTATCAGGCTTTGGCTAGTCATAAATTAGCAACAGTAGCACTAGGAATAGGGGGTTCATTAAGAAATTACAAATCTTTAGGTAATGATATAAGTGTTGCTTGGCAAATTTTAATTTTTGGATTACCAGGAGTAATTTTTGGTTCTTCTATAGTTGAATTTATATCAGAAAAGTATTTGTACTTAATTTTAGGAATAATATCAATATTATTAGCTTTTTACTCATTCCTTAAACCAGATTTAGGTTTATCATCTGGGAATAATAAGCTTAAGTTTGTTCATAAAATTAGATTTTTAATTTTTATTTTTCTTATAGGTATATTAAATGGTTCTATTTCTTCAGGTACTGGATTGCTTGTGACAATACTTTTAATAAAAACTTTTGAAATGGATTTTCTTCGAGCTATAAGTATGACATTCTTTACTGTTGGGATTTTTTGGAATTTTATCGGAGCAGTTTTTTTGGCAAGAATAGGATCGGTTCCTTCAAATATATTGATAGTGTTAATAATTGGTTCCTTTACAGGAGGATATTTCGGGGCTCACCTGTCAAAATTAAATGGGAATATTCTAATCAAGAAAACTTTTATAACAGTTTGCATTTTGGTTGGTATTAGCTTACTGATTAAATCCATAAAAAGTTTTTTATAAATTAATTGAGAATTTCAATATATTTGTAGAGAAAAATTCTAAAGCAGGTTTATTAGTTAACAAGATAAATTCATTCTTAATATTATTCATTATCAAAAGGCTTAATGAATAATTCTTTTTATTAAATAATACCTTTAGAGAAACCTTATTAAAAAACTAAAAAAAAAAGGCCTCACATAAGTGTGGCCGGGTGATGGGGAACCTTATTTTTAAACCAAATTCTTTAAAAATGCAACCCCCTATCTGTAGTGCTATTGGTATCATATTCATACACTACTGATAGTGCTTTAATGATTTTCTTAAATGTGGATTAATAAATTCTGAAATAATTATTTAATTTTAAAGTTTATGAGTAACAATCCTATCTAATCATTTCAGATGTTTTTGGTAATTTTACTTGTTAAAAATGTCCTGCACAGTATCATTCGTAAGAACTTTGCTAGTAAAAAGCTTTAATGATTGAATTAACATTACTAACTCTTTTGAATTATGTTGGTGATAATTTCTGTGAGTATAGAAATCTAGGCCACGATAACTATAAATCTTTACTTCTTTCTTACAGTGATGCAAGTAATAAATTTGGACCATTAGAGGTTAAAAAGGTTATTGAGAAGTCAGAAAATTTTAAAGTTACGGCTGTTGCTATTGCAGCAATTAAGTGCCCTCAGCATATAGTTAAGTAATGAAGTTTGAATTAAAAACTGAAAATGAAAATTATTCAAAATCATTTTCAAAATTTTTCGCTATAGTTTTTTTTCTCACTTTAATAATTATCCTTTGTGATGTTGCAATTAAATTAGGAATCATATCTAGAAATCATAAAATTGAATACAACTGCAGGCTTTTATCTGTTGAAAAATCTAAATCTCATTTTAAGAAATTATCTATGCTTTCTAATCTGAAAAGTAAACAAAAAATTTGGGAATTTTGCAGGGAGGTTATTAAATAATAGTTAGCTAGATGCTGACGAATAGAATTTTAATGCAAATAACCAAAACTTTCTTGAAGTTATAAGAAATACTGTAGCAACAATAACTTCAAGAAATATTTTCCACAATTGAGAAAGTCCTAAAAAAACTTCAGAAGGAATTGTAGTTATAAAAGCAATAGGAATGAAAATACTAAAAAAAACTCTTAAAGAAAATGAAAATGAATTTAGAGGAAATCTTCCAATATAAAGGAATGATCTTAATACTTCTATTGCATTCCAAGTCTTAACAAACCAAATAGTAGTAGTAGAGATAAAAAACCATAGGCTATATAAAATACAAATCGAGCAGCTTATAGTAATCAAGGATAGGGTCAGTAAACTTAAATTTAAATTTATTTGATTTATTATTATGCAGTAGAACAACAAGAAAAATCCAAGCATTATTTCTAAAAATCCAGATGGATTTATTTTTTTTAATGAAATAAAAAATTGACTATCAATTGGTTTTAAAAGTACGAAGTCTAATGTTCCTTCTCTTATATGTTTAACTATTTCTGTAAGATTAGGATTAAACCATGTATTTGTTATTCCATTCAAAATTGTATAAATACCTTGAATTATTAGTGCCTGTTCATATTTCCACCCTCCAATATATCCATTATTTTGAAAGAAAATAGATAATAGAAAAATACTCCCTATTAAACTTAAAATTGCAGTAATTAAATCAACTAATATATTTGTCTTATACTCCAATTCAGAAGCTAATGAAGTATGTAAGAATTTTTTATATACTTTAATGTATTTACTTAAATTCATGACCCCATAGCTGTGTATTTTTTCGTTCCTTCAGACCAGATTTTCTTAAATAATGGGAAAATTAAAAAAATCCATAGAATTTGCATACTTAAGCCTCCACTAATATTTGTTTCATTACCTGATAGCAAGTTCGCAGGGAAATCAATTAGATATGGAAAAGGAGTTAAATAAATCCAAGATTTAACATATGCGGGAAATGAAACTACTGGAGCTAAAAGACCTGAGAGAAATAAAGTTGGAATAAACAACAATCTTTCTATCGATGATGCTTTCTCTGTCCAGAAACATAGACATGCAACAATTGACTGAATTAAAAATTGAATCAAGAAGGATAGGAAAGTAGATACTATCGATAAGAGTAAAATCCCTAAATTTGGAATCCATATACTTTCTGGATTAAAAATAAAAAAGAAAAATGCGATTATTAACGCGAAAGGAAATCTTGTTAATTGTTCAGCAAGATGTTGTGCAAAATATCTGAAAAATGGATTTAAAGGTTGGATTAAATACGGAGATACTTTCCCCATAAGAGAATCCTCTTCAAAACTAAATACAACCCAAACTACAGAAAACTGCCTAACAAAAAAAGCAGACAAGAAATACCTAGAAAGCATAACATCACTAATATTTATGGATTCATTTAGATTATTATTTGTCCAAATATTTAACATGAAAAAAGGAATTATTCCTGAAATTGCCCATAATGCAATTTCTACCCTATATTCCAACATGTTTGAATATTGGACTTTTAATAAGGTGAAAATTTTACGTTTAATCAAATTAGATATCATAATCTTTTTTGATTAATACCTTCCCAATAATTTCATCTATAGGTGGTTCATTTATAAAAAGGTCTTCAATATCAAAATTATTTAGTATGGTTTTTAGTGAAGAGGTAATAGAGTTGTTTTCAATTTTTATAGTGATTTCATTCTTTATTTTATTTTTAACAGTAAAGCCGTAATTTTCTAATTTAATTGCATCGTCTTCTGAGCGACAAACTATTAATATTTCTTTAACAGGAGATAGTTTTTTTAATAATAGGTCAAGTTTTCCATCATATGATATCGCCCCTTCTTGCACACATATAACTCTCTTGCATAGCGATGTAATATCTTTCATGTAATGACTGGTTAAGCATATTGTTGCATTATTTTCCTTATTATATTTTTGAAGGAATTTTCTTAAATTTCTCTGTGCATTAATATCTAATCCAAGTGTCGGCTCGTCTAAAAATAGAATATTTGGTTCATGTATCAAAGCTGCTAGTAATTCTGACTTCATACGCTGACCTAGTGAAAGTTTTCTAACAGGTATGAATAGCTCTTCATCAATTTCAAGCATTTCCGATAGTTTTTTTATTCTCTTTTTAGCTTCGAACTTATCTAAGTCATATATTGATGCATTCAAATAGAATGATTCAATTGGAGGAAGATCCCAAATAAGCTGTTGCTTTTGTCCCATTATTAAGGTGATATTCTTCAGGAAATTTTCTTTTCTCCTGAAAGGTAAGTAGCCTGAAACTAAAATCGAACCTTCACTTGGATAAATTAAGCCACAAAGCATTTTTAATATTGTTGTTTTCCCAGCTCCATTAGCACCTAGAAAACCCACTATTTCACCTTCTTTAATTTCAAAACTTATATCTTTTATAACTTTTAAACTTTTTGTTTCTCTTCTAAAAAAATGTTTAATTGTTCCTTTTAAGCCTGGTTCTTTGGAAGAGATATTAAATGACTTAGATAAATTTCTTACATCGATAATATTTTGTCCCATTTAATTTTTTATTTCTGAAATTTTTTATTTTAATTTTTAGTTATTTTCATTTTAGAAAATTTTTAACCAATTAAAAAATATCTTTAAACGATACAACCAGCCAGATAAAAAAGTTAATTGGATTAAGTAACTCGCTTGCCTTATTTTTATTTTCATAATTTAATCCTCTTAAAAAATCAAATATAAAATTAATATTCTCTTTTTTATCATTATTTATTTTAATTACATTACCATTTTCGTCGAGAAGATCAATTTCATCCTCAAAAAACCATTGCTCTTTTCCATTAGATAATTGCAGGACAACTCCAATACCTTTGCCATCAGTTATTCTGAAATCACTTATCTTACCCAATGAAGAAACATTTATCGCATCAATAGTTTCTTTGGTAAGTCTATCCTTAGATAGTGCCAGGTTTACTTGAACAGAATTTCCTATCTTAACCTTATCTAAAATTGACATTTTTAGGTTATTATACTTATTGATAAAGGATTTTTGCGATCAATTTAGAATTATTGATTTATTTCAATAATTACGATTTTCTGAAAACAGCTTCAAGGATCCTCTTTATTGAAATTGCTAATATTCTCAAAAATACAAAAAATAGACCTAGCCAACCTAATATGACAGCTATTGATAACATGCTTGAACCTAAATCACGCTGTAGAAAATTCTGCATATAATTTTTCTAAATTATATAAATCCTATCTTACTTCATTAAATTACTTATGAAAGATATAAAAGTTCAAAATTCAGATTTTTTAAATTCTTTTTTATTGGCCTATTTAATAGATATGATTTGTGAGTTAAAGTATAGTTAGAAAATTTAATTTAATATTTTGGATCTATCTTTGAATTCATACATAGGAATACTTTTTATCATTACTGGCCTAATAGTTAGGGTTGACTTGAGATTCTCTATTCAAAAAGATCTCAAATAATTTTCAATAAGCTCTTTTTAGCACGATATAAACCATTCGTTTCTTTTATGATTGCTCTAACTATTCCAAATACAAAAAAAGCAGCTGTGAAGCTGCTTCTAAATGGTGGCGGGGGGGAGATTTGAACTTCCGACCTTCGGGTTATGAGCCCGACGAGCTACCAGACTGCTCTACCCCGCGTCATATACATAGCATACATCTGAAAGGGTTATTTTTTCTGTTTTTTAGGATTCTTGGAATTTTACTTTACCTTTAACTTCAAGTCGCACACCTTCAGAAAAATTAAACACCTTTTCTTCGATGTCTTGAATTCTTAAGTCAGATATCCACTCTAACTGTTTTAGTAAGTGAAGACTAACAGCATGCTTTGCTCTTTTTGAACCGTCTTCTACTTTTAAAGCTATACCTATTCCTTCATTTACCTTACAAAGACACTGTATCCCCTCAGCTCCACCTTTTCCTATAACATTCCCATGAGAAGCTTTAATTATTTCTGTATCAAAATTATTGTTATCACTTATCATTATTGGGTTTATTGTCATAGCTCTACTGATTTGTTCTAATTCAGCATTTTCGGAACTGCTCAGAAGTGAATATAACCTCGATATTTCTAATAGTTTTAAATAAAGGGTGGGTGCACCACAATCATCACGTTCTGCGTTTATTTCAGATGATGGGATTTCAAGTAATTCAGAAACAATTCTGAATATCTCTATTTGAAGAGGATGATCCCCTTTTAAGTAACTGTCTAATGGCCAATTCATTTTTTTGCATGTAGCTAAAAAAGCTGCATGTTTACCCGAACAATTATGCTCTAATGGACTTGTCTTAGGTTTTGGGCATTTAAGATTATTAATGTCAATGTCATATTCCCATAAAATTTTGAATGCTTCCCTTGAATGAAGTTTTGATCCACTATGTGACCCGCATGCTAAAGCAATTGATTTTGATTCATTATTTATTTTGGATGCAGCTCCACTACTAACGAAAGGTATTGCTTGAAAGGGTTTTAGTGCTGACCTTATGAAACTTTTATATTCTGGATTTCCAGCGCACATTAAAACCCTACCTTTTTTATCAGTAATAACAGCATGAATTTTATGGATCGACTCAATATTTGATCCTCTCATTAAGGTTGCTTGTAAGGGAGGATTATTGGAGGTGTAGAGGTTTTTAAAATTAGAATTCATTTAGAAATTGTTATATTGAAAAATCAAAATACCAGACAAAGCTATGACTGAAATAATAGAAAAAATTTGAATTAAATTTTTTAAAATAGGTTTTACCTCGATTGAGGCAATAAGTGATTCTTTTTCTTTCAAAACTAATGGCTTTTCCCATACTTGACCGTCATACCAACCGGACTCCTCGTATTCGACTTTTTCAGATATTAATCTATTAAATATATGATTCCATCCTAGATATAATCTTATTGAAATTAAGAGAGGTATTGATAGGCTACTAAAAAAACTTAATAGAGTATATTTTAAAAGGGAATTTTTGAAATATACACTACCTGAAGAAATAACAAGAAATAGAACAAAAGCTCCTACCCAGAACTTTATCAATATAAAAATTAGTGACTTTTTTGTTTTTGGCCAAGAAAAAATTTTAGATTTTGATAATTCTATGAATTCATTTGTGGGTTGCTGCGCTCTAGGGACAGGACATTTAGATTGATTCATAAAATAAAATTATGGAAATAAAAGATTATCTCCATTACTCCAGAATGATTCAAGGTCATAATATTTTCTTATTTCTGGTTGAAAAATATTTACTATCAAATCACCATAATCGAGTAAAGCCCATTTCGCTTCGTTAATTCCTTCTTTTCGTATAGGTTCAACTTTAGCCTTTTCTCTAAGCTCTCCTTCTACAGAGTTAGTTATTGATCTAACCTGTACATCAGATAATCCTTCTGCAATTAAAATCCATTCACTTATAAATGATACTTTGTCAATTTTTATAAGTTTTATATCTCTTGCCTTTTTTTCATCACATGCCTTGGCTGCTATTAAAACCAAACTTTTATTGTCCATAAACATTTTCACTTGAAACTGATTTTTCTGAGCCTTCTTGCTGAGATAATTCTGATCTTGCTTTTTCGGCACTTTTTCTTAAGGCATCTAATCTATCTTCAAAGAAACTTCTTTTTTTCTTTTTTCGTGTCTTCTCTATTAACTCCTTCAATGCTCCTCCAAGACTTTTATAAGCATTTGGAATGCTGTATCCAAATCTACAAGCAAGATCTATAGCTCTTTCATCTGCATATATAGCATCTTGAAGCTTTTTTTCAGAATTATTTTTTAAATATAATCTATATCCTGCAAAACTTGATAAACCTAGAGCAAGTAATAAAAGTAACCCATCTTGTACCCACAACTCTCCTATCGCCCCTCCAAGTCCTATGGCAAGAGCTGCCATTTCCCATCCATCCCTGGGAATCGTGTCATTTTGGATTTTCCCAACCTCGTGCCAAAATAATAAATTTCTATGGTCAATAGCAAAGTTATCCCATTCATCTAAATCTATTTGAATTTCTACTTCGTCACGACCGATTTCTTCAAGTGTTATTAAAGGTGGATCTATAGCCGCAGCAGCTTCAACAAATACCCAACTTTCATTCTCTGGAGGCAACAAACTTTTAAGTCGCTGAAGTTCGCTCATAAAAAATTAATTTCTATCAATACTATAGAAACAAATGTTGCTTTTCAAGTAACTTGATTAACATCTGATGATTTATAAGTAGCATGAGATAAATGAAAGTTTAAATTATGCCTCAAAGAGGTGATCTAAAAAAAATTCTTATTCTAGGTTCGGGACCGATTGTTATAGGGCAAGCATGCGAATTTGATTATTCTGGTACTCAAGCTTGCAAAGCACTAAGAAATGCTGGTTATGAAATTGTCTTGATAAATTCGAATCCAGCATCAATAATGACTGATCCTGATATCGCAAGCAAAACATATATTGAACCATTGACTCCTGAAATAGTTTCTCAGATCATTTTAAGAGAAAAACCTGATGCGATTCTTCCCACGATGGGAGGTCAAACTGCTTTGAATCTTGCGGTTAAATTATCAGAGTCAGATTTTTTAAAACAAAATAATATTGAATTAATTGGAGCTGATTTAAGAGCTATTAATAAAGCTGAAGATAGGAAATTATTTAAAGAATCGATGGAGAAAATAAATGTAAATGTTTGTCCATCTGGTATTGCATCTAACCAAGATGAGGCTATGGAGGTATCAAAAAAAATTAGTTCTTATCCTCTAATAATAAGACCTGCGTTTACTTTAGGCGGAGTAGGGGGTGGAATTGCTTTTAACCTTGAAGAATTTGCCGAGTTGTGTAAATCAGGTTTAGAGGAAAGTCCAAGTAATCAAATATTAATTGAAAAATCACTCATTGGATGGAAGGAGTTTGAACTAGAGGTAATGAGAGATAATGCTGATAATGTTGTAATAGTTTGCAGTATTGAAAATTTAGACCCAATGGGTGTCCATACTGGAGATTCGATTACTGTAGCTCCTGCACAGACACTAACAGATAAGGAGTATCAGAGGTTGCGGGATTTGTCATTGAAGATTATTAGAGAGGTGGGAGTTGAAACAGGAGGGAGTAATATTCAATTTGCAATAAATCCGTCCAATGGAGAAGTAATTGTTATAGAAATGAATCCTCGTGTAAGTAGATCCTCTGCTTTGGCAAGTAAAGCAACTGGATTCCCCATAGCTAAGATTGCAGCTCTATTATCTGTTGGCTATAGACTTGATGAGATTATTAATGACATTACAAAAAAAACACCTGCATGTTTTGAGCCATCAATTGATTATGTAGTAACTAAGATCCCAAGATTTGCTTTTGAAAAGTTTAAAGGCTCATCTAATACCTTAAGCACTGCTATGAAATCTGTTGGTGAGTCAATGGCAATAGGTCGTTCTTTTGAAGAATCATTTCAGAAAGCATTAAGGTCATTAGAAGTAGGTGTTTTTGGATGGGAATGTGATTCACAAGATGAATTTAAAGATGAGAGTCAAATTAAAAAAAGTTTAAGAAACCCCACATCTGAAAGGATTCTCCTAATTAAAAAAGCTATGCAGCTTGGGAAAACTAATAATTATATTCAAGAAGTTACAAACATAGATTTATGGTTTATCGAAAAATTACGTAATATCTTTAATTTTGAAAAAGATTTTTTGAAAGATAAGGAACTTTATAATCTAGATAGGGATTTGATGTTACATGCTAAACAATTAGGCTTTTCAGATCAACAGATAGCAAAATTAACTAATTCTGAGTTTTTTGAAGTAAGAAAATATAGAAAAAAACTTAATATAATCCCAATTTATAAAACTGTTGATACTTGTTCAGCAGAATTCTCATCCTCAACTCCCTATCATTATTCAACTTACGAAGAATCTTTCTTTAATTTTAATTCTCATATTTTTGATAGCGAGATTTCAGAAAATAGTAAATCAAAAAAAATTATGATTTTAGGAGGAGGTCCAAACAGAATTGGTCAGGGAATAGAATTTGATTACTGTTGTTGTCATGCATCATATCAAGCTTCTACAAATGGCTACAAAACAATAATGGTTAATAGTAATCCAGAAACTGTATCAACAGATTATGATACTAGCGATATTTTATATTTTGAGCCTGTAACTTTGGAGGATGTGCTTAATATAATAGAAGCTGAAAATCCTTATGGTTTGATTGTTCAATTTGGAGGTCAAACTCCACTGAAATTATCATTACCTTTATTTGAATGGCTTAAATCTAATGATGGGATCAGAACTGGATCAAAAATTCTTGGAACTTCTCCAATATCTATCGATTTAGCAGAAGATAGAGAGGAATTTACAAAAATTCTTGAAGAATTAAGTATTAGACAACCTTTAAACGGTATTGCACGTAATCAAAATGAAGCAGAAATAGTAGCAAAAAATATAGGATTCCCCTTGGTTGTAAGACCTTCTTATGTTTTAGGTGGAAGGGCAATGGAAATTGTTAAAGATGAGAATGAATTATCGAGATACATTTCTGAAGCAGTTAAGGTATCACCTGATCATCCAATCCTTCTTGATCAATATTTGAATAATGCAATTGAGATAGATGTTGATGCTTTATGCGATTCAGAGGGTTCGGTTGTAATTGCTGGCCTAATGGAACATGTGGAACCTGCAGGAATTCATTCAGGAGATTCAGCTTGTTGCTTACCATCCATTTCTCTTTCAAAATCAACAATAGAAAATGTAAGGAACTGGACTAAATTAATTGCACAAAGATTAAATGTTGTTGGTTTAATTAATTTGCAATTTGCATTAAAAAATACAAATAATGAAGAAAATAAATTATTTATTCTCGAAGCTAATCCCAGAGCATCCAGAACAGTTCCATTTGTTTCAAAAGCCATAGGTAAACCAGTTGCAAAATTAGCCACGCAGTTAATGCAGGGCTTTACATTAGAAGATCTTAATTTCACAGAAGAATTTTCTCCAAAATATCAGGCAGTAAAAGAGGCCGTTTTACCTTTTAAAAGATTTCCTGGGTCTGATACATTGCTTGGTCCTGAAATGAGATCTACTGGAGAAGTAATGGGTTTAGCTAAAGATTTTGGAATTGCTTATGCCAAGTCGGAATTGGCAGCAGGTAATGGTGTTCCTTCAGAAGGAGTTGCTTTTTTATCTACAAATGATTTAGATAAAAAAAATCTTGAGGAAGTTGCTAGAGAACTTTTGAATTTAGGATTTAAGTTAATCGCAACAAAAGGTACAGCTTCATATTTGGTGAATTTAGGAATTCAAGTTGAAGAAGTGCTAAAAGTTCATGAAGGAAGACCAAATATTGAGGACCTAATTCGTTCGGGACTTGTTCAATTAATAATTAATACTCCAATTGGTTCACAGGCTCTTCATGATGATGCTTATTTAAGACGTGCCGCTTTAGAATATAATATTCCAACTTTTACAACTATTCCTGGAGCAAAAGCCGCCATTAAGGCTATCAAAGCTTTGCAATGCAATAAAATTAATTCTTACTCTCTACAAGAAATCCATAATTATTAAAATTTTAT
>QCIV01000015.1 GCA_003216455.1 Prochlorococcus sp. AG-402-N17
GCCTCATCCCAACCAAAATATTCAAGCATCATTACACCACTAAGAATTACTGAGCCGGGATTAATCTTATTTAAGCCTGCATGTTTTGGCGCAGTACCGTGCGTGGCTTCGAAAATTGCTGCATTATCTCCAATATTTGCACCAGGAGCCATACCTAGGCCACCAACAATTGCAGCAGCTGCATCAGAAACATAGTCTCCATTGAGATTTAAGGTTGCAAGAATTGAATATTCTTGAGGTCTAGTTTGAATTTGTTGAAATATACTATCAGCTATCCGATCATCAACAAGAATAAGTTCTTTCCATTTTTCATTTCCGTGAGAATTAGATATTGATGCAATAACTTCTTTAATTTCTTCGCAAATGAATGCTTTTTTGTTATTTGTAAGCTTGTCAAAACCTGGTTCAATTTTTCGAGCATTATTTTCAATTGTAATTTCTGGATTTTTCTGAATATTATCTAATATCCAGCTTTCTCTTTCTGTAATGCAATCTTTTCTAAATTCATTTACTGCTAATTCATATCCCCAATCTCTAAATGCACCTTCTGTATATTTCATAATATTCCCTTTATGTACAAGAGTCACATGCCTTTTATCTCCTGATAATCTTTTGGCATGTTCAATAGCTTTTCTAATATGCCTTTGGCTACCTGATTTACTCACCGGTTTTATTCCAATACCTGATCCGTCGGGTATAGATCTATTTTTTAAATTTTTACTTTTTGGTATGACAACGTTATTTAAGTGATTAATTAATTCAAGACAATTATTATCCTCCGCTTCCCATTCAATTCCCATGTAGATATCTTCAGTATTTTCTCTATAAACAATAACGTCTAAATTTTGGGGATTTTTGTGAGGGCTTGGAGTTCCTGAATAATATTTGCATGGTCTAACACAGCTATATAAATCAAATATTTGCCTTAATGCAACATTAAGGGATCTAATACCTCCACCGATGGGAGTTGTTAAAGGACCTTTGATGGCTACACCAAAGTGTTTGATTGCCTCAATAGTATCTTGAGGAAGGTAGTTATATGTTCCATAAAGTTCACAAGCTTCATCGCCTGCATAGACTTTAAACCAATTAATTTTTCTTTCATCTCCATAGCTTTTTTTAATAGCTGAATCAAGAACGATTTGAGTTGCAGGCCAAATATCAACTCCAGTACCATCACCCCTAATAAATGGGACAATTGGATTATTAGGAACATTAGGTTTGCCTTGATTAAAAGTTATTATCTCGCCTTCATTAGGTAAAGTTAATTTTTCAAATTTTGGCATAGCATTGAATTAATAAAAGATAACTCATTGAAGTTCCTCGTATTGTAATTTGCGATGAGTTATATTCTTTAAAACCTAGAAATTTATTATTCAAATGTGAATAGAGAATAGTTTATTGATCAGCATTTCAACATCTTTATTAAAAGAAAAAGTAGTTAATAAGCAAGTTAAAGCAAATTATGTCATTTTTCAAAAAAATACTCAGCTATTTATGAATGCGAGTTCAAATGTAAGTAATGTTGAAATAGCTAATAAAATTGCTTCTACTGCAGCTTTGTTTCGGAAATATTTTCCAGATGCAAGCGTAAACTTTAGTCCATGGGACAATTCAAATAATGAATCCATGCAGGATACTATTGATTTTGCGTTTCATTTTCCTGGTTGGAGTCCTCTTATTGAATGTAGAGCAATACTCTTACAATTAAGAATTGAAAATGATAATAATGGCAGAGTCCCGAAATTGTTGGGAATAATAATGCGAGGTATGATTGTTCCCTCCGAGAGATGGAGAGTGGCTACCATCGGTGATTGGGAAATGACTGGTACTCATCTACCGCAAAAGAAACAAAAAGATAACCTTTTTTTGGTTTGTAAAGAACTTTATAAGCTATTCTCTACAACATCCGCTGGTAACAAAAATTAGCTGTTTTATGTATTTTCCTTGTAGATTAAATACACTTACAAAAATAATTCAAAATATATGGCAGTTGCTCTTGCAGGACAATTAAGAGAAGGGACAAAAAAATCCCATACTATGGCAGAAAATACTGGCTTTGTGGCCTGTTTTTTAAAAGGAGTTGTTGAAAAAAAATCTTATAGAAAATTAATTAGTGATTTATATTTTGTTTATGAAGCTATGGAAGAAGAAATTGAAAGATTGGTCAATGAGGAACATCCCGTAATCAAACCTATAGGTTTTAAATCATTATTCAGGAAAGAAACTCTTGTTGATGATCTTAAATTTTATTTTGGTGAAAACTGGAAGAATGAAATCAATATTTCTCACTCAGCAAAAGAATATGTTGAAAGAATCCGAGAGGTCGCAAAAAATTCACCAGAGCTCTTAGTTGGTCACCACTACACACGCTATATAGGAGATTTATCTGGGGGGCAAATTTTGAAAAGGATCGCTAAAAAAGCATTAAATTTGAAGGGAAATGATGGTTTAAATTTTTATGAATTTGAATTAATTGCTGATGAAAAGAAATTCAAGGAAGAATATTCCCTTACTTTGAATCAACTTCCAATAAATCAAAAGACGGCTGATCAAATTATTGATGAAGCTAATCAAGCTTTTACTTACAATATGAAAATGTTTAAGGAGCTTGAAGGTAACTTGATTGCTGTATTAGGCAAGATTGTATTCAATTACATTACAAAAAAAGTTAGGAAAGGAAGTACCGAGACCTAATATTTATGTTTGATTCATTAATTGATTTCCTTAAAACCAATATTGATGAATTAAATGGACATGAAGTACAAATATCTAGTGAATTCAAAGAACATCACAATGAAGACTCAAAATATATTATTAAAAATTGGCTTTTTTCATCTCCTGAATATAGAAAGTGGCGAATAACAAGATTAGATGGTGGCAAAAAACTGCAAGTGTTTAATACGGTCGCATATCCTAATTTTGATAGTGAATTACCTATTTTAGGAGCTGATATTTTATGGTTTGGAGCTTCTCAAAAGTTATTAGCAATACTTGATTATCAACCTTTAATTCAAGAAAGTAAATATCTTGAAAAATATTGTTCAAGTTTAAGTAGTATTAAGAAAAAATATTCTGCATTTGATAATAATAAAATGAAGAATATATATGATTCAAAAAAGTATTTTTCTCCATGGGTGATTATATGTAGAGGAAATAAATTAAATCTTGATAGAGATTTAAATAATATATTCCATTTATTTGTAAAAAATTATTTGAACATTTATAAATCGAATCCTGTTAATCAATTTTTAAATGCAGAAGAAATAAAGATTAATCAAATTAAATATGATAAGTACAGTTTTGAAAAAGATCCTGCAGATAAATTGTTTAAATCTTTTTTTGGAGAAAAATGGACAAAAAAATTTATCAATAAATTTCTCTTTACATTAAATAATGAGATTATTCATTGAATGTTAATACAAGATACTATTTTTTACAGGCCAGAATGGAGATGGCATAATTTTTTAAAATATTTAACAAATAATTTAAGTAAATATAACTGTTTAGAAAAAACAATACCCTCGGAATATTCTTATAAAGAGTCAACTTATGGTTCAAAAAAATCAAAAAAAAATGTGAATCTATCTACTTGGGGAGTAACGCATAAAAAAAGAATTCAATTCGCAAGGGCAGTTTGTATAAATAGTCCAAATTATTCTGTTTTAAATTTTTTAATTATTCCTAATACTATTTATAATGTCCCATTTTTTGGAGTAGATTTTGTTTCTCTACCTAATAGTTATTTATTAGTGTTAGATTTTCAGCCTTCATTAAAAATACAAAATCAATACAATAATGAGTTATTAGAAAAACTTATAAAACTCAAAAATCATTGTCATTCATCACTCCCATTAGCTGAAAAAATGTCTGCGGATGTAGCTAAATTTTTTTCTCCAGGAGTAATATGGTCAAAATTACCAAAAGAAGAAAGAAGTGATTTTTTAATTACTAATCAGCTTTATACCTCATTTAAGGAGTATCTTGATTTGTATTTGGAAATTCTTTTCGAAAGCAAAGAAGTCAATGCTGAACTGCAAAAAGAATTAATAAACGGTCAAAATAATTATTTGAATTATAGAAGAGATAACGATCCAGCAAGGCCAATGTTGAAGAGTTTGTTTGGTAAAGAATTTACTGAATCTTTAATTGAAGAAGTTTTATTTACTACTTAAAAGCCTTATAATCTATTGGAATTTGAAATCATATGAATAAAATTTCTGTTCTTTTTGTATGTTTGGGAAATATTTGTAGGTCTCCTGCAGCAGAAGCTATCTTTATAAGTCTACTTGAAAAGAAGGGATTTACCGATGGCTTTATTGTAGATTCTGCTGGAACTGGTAGTTGGCATATTGGAAAAAAAGCTGACTCTAGGATGAGAATTGCGGCAGAGAGAAGAGATATAAATATCTTAAGCAGGGCTCGTCAAATTACTAGCAAGGATTTTGACGAATTTAACTATATTCTTGCGATGGACGATTCAAATTTTAGAAATATTCAAGATCTGAAAAATAGAACAGCTTCAACTGGTTTTGCAACAATAAAAAAAATACAAGATTTTAGATCTGTTTTTAATGAGCAAGAAGTCCCTGATCCATATTTTGGAGGTGATGAGGGCTTCGATTATGTCCTTGATATTTTGGAAGACTCTGTAAACGGTTTTTTGGAAAGTATTTCTTGAATTTATTTGATCTAAGTCTCTTTAGGAATCTTATCATTATAAAGGTCAATAATTTTATCCACTACCTCATTAATTGTATATCCGTCCGTAATAATTTCTATTGCATCATTCGCTTTTATTAGAGGTGAAATTTCCCTATTGGAATCTTCAAAATCTCTTTTCTGTATAAGTTCTTTTAATGTATGAAGGTCTATTTCTTGTGAGTCTTTACTATCTTTATCAGATTTTCTTCTTTTTGCTCTTTCATCTATGCTTGCAGTTAAAAATATTTTAAGTTCTGCATGAGGAAATACAGTAGTTCCTATATCTCTTCCCTCAGCTACAAGTCCCCCTGATTCTCCAATTTTTCTTTGTTCTTCTACTAAAAATTTTCTTACTTCTTTTATTGAAGAAATTTTAGAAACGATGGAACTTATATTTTGCGACCTAATTTCTTCAGTAACACAGTAGTTATTAACATAAACTTCCTGATTTGAATTTGTATTCGACTTGAAAACTATAGATATATCTTTAAGAATATTCTGTAAATTTTTTTCTTTTTTATAATCAATACTTTCTTTTATCATAAGCCAACTCAATGCCCTATACATTGCGCCAGTATCTAAATATAAAAGTTTAAGTTTCTTTGCTATTAACTTTGTTACAGTACTTTTACCTGAACCTGCGGGACCATCTATTGCAATAATCGGCCTTCTTTTCATTAGAAAAACGTGATCTATTAATCTTGTCTCTCCACATCTTATCGCACCAGCCAACAACGAAATATTATCCTCAAGTCTTGCTTTTTGGAGTGTATGAGGGTGTAAATGTTCTAAATATTCAATTGAAATATTTTTTGCTGATAGCTTCTTAATTATTTGGTTTAAATTAATCTTTTTATCTTGTTTAAATTTTTTTTTTGCCTCTAATAACTCACTTGAAAAAAACCTAATCAATTTTCTTTCGCTTTTTGATAAATGCACATTACGTGAACTTAAAGGAATTCCATCAAAATCTCTTTGTGTAGTAATGGATTTAATAGAAACATTTAATTTCTCTCTAAGGACAAGATTTTTTAAAATTAAAAGTTGTTGCCAATCTTTTTCACCTAAGTAAAGATTTTTTGGCTTGATGAGATTAAGTAATCTATAAACTACTGTACAAACGCCATCAAAATGTCCAATTCGATTTAAACCACATAATGCAGAAGATAATTCTTTTGGAGCTTTTAGGAATTTAATATCTTTATTATTCGGTGGATATATATCTTCATTACTTGGGATGAAGATGGCATCTGCACCATTTGAAAAGGAGATTTTAATATCATTATCAATTGTTTTAGGGTATTTCTCTAAATCTAACTTGTTATCAAATTGAAGTGGATTAATAAAAATACTTACTAAATTAATATTTGAATTGTCATTTTTTGCTGTTGATATTAGTTTTATATGTCCATTATGAAGATTACCCATTGTTGGAATGAAGTTAATTTCACTATCTATATTTCTCCTCCAATTTTCTATTTCTTCAGTTTTCCTTATGATTACTTTCTTCACGTTGTTTTTAAAAAATAAATCTATTTGATCAATAATTACTGGACAAAAGCAATCTTAGGAGGAATATCTATATAGGGAAAGTCTATCATTTTTATTTCATGGATTACAAAACATCAGGTGTTGATATAGAAGCTGGGCGAGAATTTGTTTCCGAAATTAAACAGGCAGTTGAAGGAACTCATACATCTAATGTGATTGAGGGTATTGGCGGGTTCGGAGGTTTGTTTAGAATTCCTATCGATAGTTTTAAAAAACCAGTTCTTGTTTCAGGGACTGATGGTGTTGGAACAAAATTAGAATTAGCTCAAAGTAAAAACTTTCACTTTGAGGTTGGTATTGATTTAGTCGCTATGTGCATGAACGATATCATTACTAGTGGTGCTAAACCATTATTTTTTCTAGATTATATTGCTACTGGTAAGCTTGATAAGAAACAATTATTAAGGGTTGTTCAGGGAATTTCACATGGATGCGGAGAAAATAATTGTTCATTACTAGGCGGAGAAACTGCTGAAATGCCTGGATTTTATTCAAAAAATAAGTATGATCTTGCAGGATTTTGTGTTGGTATAGTTGACGAGGATAGGCTTATTAATGGTAAAAAAGTCTCTGAAAATGATTTAATAATTGCTCTAAAAAGTAATGGAGTTCATAGTAACGGCTTTAGTTTAGTAAGAAAAATTATTCAAAACAACAATCAAATAGAAAAAGAATTTGAAAAAGTTTCTCACTTAAATTTTTATGATGAGTTATTGAAACCTACAAAAATTTACAATAATGTGATTAACCAAATGTTATCTGAAGATATAGAAATTAAAGCAATGTCTCATATAACTGGAGGAGGAATTCCAGAAAATTTACCAAGATGTATGCCTTCTGATTTTATTCCTTATATCAATACCAGTTCTTGGCAAATACCTATTTTATTTAAATTCCTTAAAGAGAAAGGATCTATTCCTGAAAAAGATTTTTGGAATACTTTCAATCTTGGAGTGGGATTTTGTTTAATTATTGATAAACAATTTAAGGACGCGATATTAAGTATCTGTGAAGATTATGATATAGATGGTTGGGAAATTGGAAAGATAGTTCGAAAAAATGAGTCAACAATTAGTAAATTTTTGCCAGAAATTTTAACTTAAATTTTTTTATCTTTTTTAAATGAGTTTTAAAAAATTATTTTTTATACCCAAATGAAAAAGTTAGGTGTAATATAATAAAATTACCGCCGAATTATATCGGAAGTTTCAGTATTAAGATTTAACCTTTATTCAATGCCTTTTGCAAATAATCAAAGAATTACACGTAGACGTAGTTCAGCTGGTCCTACACCTCCAAAAAGACCAATAGGTAATAATTCTGAATCAATTGGTAGACAGGCTCAAGGCCCAAGGCCAACTTTCTTGACACTAAGGGATCATGGGAAAGTTTTTGTCGCTGATTTACCTAATTTGTCCGATGGTCAATTAGCGCATATTAGTAAAGAAGCTAATGAAGTTTTAAATAGTTTGGAAAAAAGACTTAGTGATCTTGAAAATGAACCTAATGTTAGTAATCCGGAAAACGATACGCTGATAAAAGCCTCTACCAAAAGAGATGTCACACTGAGGTTTATTAAATCAATAGAAGAAGAACAAGAACATAGAAAGAATAATCCTGCTTTACGAGATGCTGCATCTGAATCGTTACCTAGAACTTTTCTTGAGGTTGCAAGACATAGATTGCCTGGAGCAACTTTTGATTCACTACTTCGAGAGGCTCTTGAAGCTTGTGCAGTTGATGAAAGTACTGAAGAAAATCAAGTTATTGATGAGCCGAAAGAAACTGTAAAAATTATGGATATACCTTCTTCCAACACTAATGCTTCACTTGTTGTTAGTATCGACTCAAATGATGATTCCAAGAATGACTCTATTTGATTCAACACAAGAGTTAATAAATTTTAAAGACCAAAATAATTCAAAAATTAACCTTACTTCAAAGAAAGATCCCATTTTATGTAATCATTGCAAAAGGACTGCATCAAATGGTGTTAGATGTTTAGGAATGTGTGTAGCAGATAATGATTACTAAAATAATTCAAGTTCTTATATAAATAATTTGATAAAAATAATTTATAAATCAACTAAATTTTATTTATTAATGGATATCAGGTATTATTAAAAAAATAAAGAAAAGATTATTTTTCTATCAATAAGTAATTGAAACTTTATACCCTTTATTTGAAATTGAAGTTCTTTGAAAACTTCATAATTAAATGCGTAAAACAATTAAATAAGGCGGCACCCAGATTCGAACTGGGGATAAAGGATTTGCAATCCTCTGCCTTACCACTTGGCCATGCCGCCGAAAAAGATTCGATTGAGTCTTTTAATGATCTTAACAGTAAGGCGTCTAATTCTTTATTATTTATTTGCAATGGTCATGGAGAAGATGTAATCGCATCGGAAATAATAAAAAGATTTCTAAAAAAAAATAAAAATAAAAATATTGAAGTTTTGCCGTTAGTTGGAAATGGAGATGTATTTCATTCCATAAAATCAAAGAATTTTCGTAAAATAGGATATTTAAAAGAGCTGCCTAGTGGAGGTTTTAGTAATCAAAGTCTGAAGGGATTTGTGCTTGATTTCTTTGCAGGATTTTTAATCGATAATTTAAGAAATTTTCTAATTGTAAAACAGAAGTCAAAACATAAATGCAAAATTATTGCAGTAGGTGATTTTTTGCCATTATTTTACGCTTGGAGTTCAGAATGCGAATTTAGTTTCATTGGAACTCCAAAAAGTGATCATACTTGGAGTAGTGGGCCAGGTTGGGATTTAAGCGATTTTTATCATAAGTTGAAAGGTTCTGAATGGGATCCATGGGAAATGTTTTTAATGAAATCTCCAAGATGTAAAAATTTAATTATGAGAGATAAAATTACAGCTAATAATTTGTATAAAAAAAATATTGATGCAAAATACTTGGGTAATCCAATGATGGATTTTGTTGATTTAACAAACGACATGATATCAAATATTATTTCTTTTAAAAGGATTATTTTATTAGTTGGAAGTAGATACCCTGAAGCTCTTAAAAATCTTGATAATTTTCTAAATTGTTTGCAAGATTTTCATTTACCAAAGGATTTGCTAATACTTTTGCCTTTGAGCATTAATGCGAATGTGATTCAAATTCAAAACTATTTAAATAAATATGGTTTTATAAAACAGACTAAAGTTAAATTTCTAATTGATGAAGATTCAGTATGGAAAAAGAAAGATCAATATGTAGTGATTGGAAAAGGTAAATTCAATTCATGGGCCAATATGGCAGAAGTTGGCTTGTCAAATGCAGGAACTGCTACAGAGCAAATTGCTGGTCTAGGCATTCCATCTCTTTCTCTACCGGGACCTGGACCACAATTTACAAAATCATTTGCAAAAAGGCAATCAAGATTATTGGGAGGTAGTGTTTTAGTTTGCAAGAACAAAAAAATTCTTTTAAAACGTTTAAGTTTACTTTTGAAAGGAAAAGTTGATAGGTTAGAACAAGCCAAAATTGGAAAAAAAAGAATGGGGGAATCCGGAGCAAGTAAGAAAATCGTAGATGCCATAAACCTTCATTTGTTATCTTAGTAAATGGCACTAACTTATTAATTATTAATTCTTTTATGTATCCAATAAATGATCGGCAATATCTAAAAATTTGTGCAGAGATTGCAAAACTTATGAGTATAAGCTTATCTTCTGCTAAGAAGAAAGTAGAAATTCAAATCGCAAAAGAAGGCTCGAAAACTACTCAAGAAAAAATACAAGTTGCGCAAAATGTCTTAAAAATTTGTGAAAAAAATGATGGAGATAAATTAAGCTCTTCAAGAATACTTGATAAACTAATGGAAACTCTTGATGGTGAAGATAATTTTTTAACTGAAGATTGATTCTTAATGTTCAAATATATTTGAGAATTTTAGTATGTCTAAATCAGAATGTACAGAAACTGTTTCGAAACATTTTTGAGCTAATTCATATCTATTTTCTCTTTTTAAAATAACTTTTAATTTATGCATAGCTTCAATTAAATATCTAACATCATTTGCTGCATAATCTAATTGATCTTTTGTTAAATCTTCGTTGCTACCCCAATCACTACTTTGCGAGCTTTTGTCCAGTTCTATACCTAACAATTCATTAATTAAATCCTTTAAACCGTGTTTATTTGTATAAGTTCTTGCCAGTTTACTAGCAATTTTTGTACAAAAAATATTTTTTGTATTAATTTCAAGATTGCATTTTAGAGCTGCTACATCAAATCTTGCATAGTGAAATATTTTAGTAATTTTGTCATCTTCAAGAAGTGCTTTTAAATGAGGTGAAGAAGATGTGTTAAGTTCAATTTTTATACAAGATGTTCTTTTAAATTCATTGCATATTTGTACTAAACAGAGTCTATCTCTTCCATGAATTAAACCCATTGCTTCAGTGTCAATGGCTAGGTAGGATGATTTTTTATAAAGATTATATAAATCTGCTGATAAATCGCTGTAAAGAAGATCAATATTTTTTTTTTCAATAGTCATTTTAATAAGTTTAGGGTAATTTAAGATTTAGAATATTACTTAAGATTTTATTTAATTAAGAATTTTTGTCCAATAGGTATATTTTACAGAATAATTCTAAAAAATTATAATATGATGTAACTTTAATTTTTATTCTCGAGTTACTAGAAAAATTTATTTAATGTCCTATTCCTTAAATTCAACATTTTTACTGACAATTCTCTTGGCCATAGGATTATTTTTTTTTCTTAGGGCTTCCAGTAAAGATAGAACAACCATTGTTGAGATTTCATCTTCTCAAAAGCCAGTTAAGGTTTTAAATGGTTTATGTGAATGGCTTAATTTGAGGGGATGGAAGCAAACTGGAGGAGATTTTGAACAAAGACTTTTAATATTTAAGGGACAAGTTGTTTCTAGTAAATTTTTAGCAATTTTTTTAGGTTTTCTAGGCGGTTTTGGTTCTTGTGCTTTGGGATTAGTAATTATTCAAATATATCCTGAATTAGGTTGGTGGCCTATTCTTTTGGGATTAATTGGTGGCCCTTTGTCTGGAATTGTTTATTTTAAAAAATCAGCAAGAGAAGAGAAATTTGAATTAAGGTTGATCAACGAAAATGAAAATGATTCAACTTTCATGAGACTAAGAGCGCATAGGGATGAATTAATCTCTTTAGAAAATGAACTTGGAGAAAAACTTCAATTGAAAAGTGATGGTTCTTTATTTAAAACACCTATTTAAGACACTTTAAAATTTAATACGATAATTTTTAATCAAAAATATTATTCTCTATACAGAATTTCTCTAACTCTTTATCATTAAACCAATCTTGGGGTTTTGTAAAAATTGATGTGAGAAATTCCTCTCGAGAACCCTTTTTAGCTTTATATCCATATTCCCATCTGGCTAAAGGCGGTAAGGACATTAATATAGATTCAGTTCTGCCATTTGTTTGTAGTCCAAAAATCGTCCCTCTATCCCAAACTAAATTGAATTCGACATATCTACCTCTTCGATATAGCTGGAATTCTCTTTCCTTCGATGAATATGTTTGAGAAGCTCTTTTTTCAATAATGGGTAAATATGAAGGGAGGAATGCCTGCCCACAGTTTTCCGCTAAAGAAAATAAATTATCCCAATTTAAATTTGATCTGCCAATATTTTGTGAAGCTTTTGATGCTTCTCCATTTTGATTATTTCCTCTATAAATATTGCCTGAACCATCTTGATAATCATAAAAAATACCTCCTATGCCTCTAGATTCATCTCTATGCTTTAAGAAGAAATATTCATCACACCATGGTTTGAAAACTTTATGCAAATCTTTATCAACTTTCTCACAAGCTTTTTTATGTTCGTTATGAAAATTTCTCACATCAGAAAGATAAGGATAAAAAGGAGTTAAGTCTGCACCTCCTCCAAACCACCAAACAGGACCAGCTTCGAAATATCGATAATTCAGATGAACTGTAGGAATATAAGGATTCTTAGGATGCAAAACCATAGAAGTTCCGGTAGCAAACCATTGATGACCTTTTGCTTCGGGCCTTTGAGAGATTATAGATTGAGGTAATTCTTTTCCCTGTACTTCCGAGAAATTTACGCCTGCTTGCTCAAAAATAGAACCATTTTTCAATACTCTTGATCTTCCACCGCCACCTTCTTCTCTTAGCCAGGATTCTTCTGTAAATTTCCCTTTGCCATCTACATTTTCAAGTACTGTACAAATGTTGTCTTGTAGAGTTAATAAGAGATTTTTAGTTTTTTCTCTCGAGTTTTTAGGAGGTTCTTTCAACATGTATTTAGTAAATCTTGAAGAAAAAAATTTTTTTTGGTTAATTATAAGTTTCTCTTTATAATTTCTCTTAGGCGGTCCTTATTGCCTATTATTTGATAGTTCGACATAGTTCTTAATCTTTTAAACAGTCGACTACCTCCTCAAAATATTTAAAAATTTAATGACCACAATAGAAGATGCGAATGTTGCTTTACAAAAAGTTCTAGATGCTGGATCACAGCAAAATGTAATTGAATTAGCATGGATTAAAAATGTAAGAGTAACTATACCGAGAGTAATCGTAACATTATCATTACCTTCGTTTGCAAATTCTCAGAGAGATAGAATTGTACAAGAGGTTAGAAGCGTACTATTGGATTTTGAAGATATTGATGATGTTCAAATAGAGATAGATAATAATCCTTCCAAAACAGAATCTCAAAATCAAAGTAATGCTCCTGAGTTGCAGAAGATTGATGGGATTCGGCATATCATAGCTGTTAGCAGTGGTAAAGGTGGAGTTGGAAAAAGTACCATTGCAGTTAATCTCGCTTGTTCTCTAGCTAAATTAGGCTTAAAAACTGGTTTGCTGGATGCGGATATATATGGACCTAATACTCCCTCAATGATGGGAGTTGCCGAACAGAATCCAAAGGTTACAGAAGGTAGTGGCAGTGATCAAAGGTTAATACCAATAAATCAATATGGAATTTCATTGGTATCAATGGGTTTCCTCATAGAAGAAGGTCAGCCAGTTATATGGAGAGGACCAATGCTTAATAGTATTATCAGACAATTTTTGTACCAAGTTGAATGGAATAATCTTGATTTTTTGGTTATTGATTTGCCTCCAGGAACAGGTGATGCTCAAATATCCCTTTCTCAATCTGTGCCTATTTCTGGAGCTATAGTTGTCACTACTCCTCAACAAGTATCTTTGCAGGATGCAAGGAGGGGATTAGCCATGTTTAAACAACTCGGAGTACCTTTACTGGGAATTGTAGAAAATATGTCAGTATTTATTCCGCCAGATATGCCAGGTAAAAAATATGAAATTTTTGGTAAAGGTGGTGGACAAACATTAGCTAACGAAAATAACTTACCATTATTAGCTCAAATTCCTATTGAAATCCCTCTCGTTGATGAAAGTAATAAAGGTGTACCAATCTCCATAAGCCAGCCCAATAAAGAAAGTTCTGTTTTATTTAGTGATTTAGCTCAATTAATTAAGAATCAATTTGTTAATACTTAATTGATGTTCAAGAGAATTTCTTTATTAAATAACAGAGGATTTTTACAAAAAAAAGACAACTTTAATAGAGGTTTTTTATTTTCTCCACTACTTATAATTCCCTTGTTTTTAGTTATTATTTCGGGGTTATTGATAAAAAGTATTCAGGGTAATTTTTTAGTATCGAACTATTTAGGTCATATCCTAACTGGTTTTTTAGGTTATTTTTTAGCATTTTTTATTTCTTATATACCGTTAGAGAGAATTAGAAAATATGTGGTTCCATTTTATTTGTGTACTTTAATATCCTTATTACTAATTTATTTTTTTGGGATTTCAGTTTCTGGAGCTCAAAGATGGCTAAACTTGGGCATCTTTTCTTTTCAGCCTTCAGAAGTAGCTAAACTTAGTACTGTATTAACTCTTGCTTTAGTACTCGACAAAAAAATAATTCAAACAATAAGAGATTTAGTTTTGCCTTTATTAGTAGTAGTTATTCCTTGGTTATTAATTTTCTTTCAACCGGACTTAGGTACCTCTTTGGTTTTAATTGTTTTGACAGGTGTGATGCTCTATTGGTCGCAAATGCCCATAGAGTGGATTTTGATATTAGTGTTTTGTATTATCACTTCTATATTTTATCTAACCTTACCAACTCTTCTTATTTTCTGGATTCCAATTATGGGATATCTTGCTTATAGATCATCAAAAAAGAAAATTATTTTTTCTGCTCTTGCTATTTCGTTCCATTTATTAGTGGCAAAATTTACTCCAATTTTGTGGCAATATGGGTTAAAAGAATATCAAAAAGATAGATTAGTTTTATTTTTAGATCCAAATAGAGATCCATTAGGTGGCGGATATCATTTGATACAGAGTCAAATTGCAATTGGTTCTGGAGGATTATTTGGGACTGGTTTGCTACAAGGTAAGCTGACTAATTTGCAATTTATACCTGAACAACATACTGATTTTATATTCAGTGCTTTAGGGGAAGAATTAGGTTTTATGGGGTGCACTATAGTTTTATTTTTGTTCTTTTTTTTGATTAAAAAACTTATTAATACTGCAACAATTGCTAGGACTAATTTTGAATCTCTAATTGTTATTGGAATAGCCTCAATTTTTTTATTTCAAATAATTATTAACTTATTTATGACTATTGGATTAGGACCAGTTACTGGAATTCCCCTTCCTTTTATGAGCTATGGTAGAACGTCATTGGTGACTAATTTTATATCTATTGGATTTGTTTTATCTATATTGAAACGTTCTAGATCATTAAGAAGTTGATGAAATCACAAATAACTATAAAAAAAATTCAAGAGCTTTTGATTAAAGGAGTTGAAACCATATATGTGGATGATGATACATCCAGAAGAATGTGGTGGGCTTCTTTAGAAGTTATTCAAAAAGATTTCCTTTCTCAAAATTACAAACAGGGGGGGATGTGGGTTGCCTCGCCTTTGCCAGCTTTTAATGATAAAAAATTTTTAAATCAACTTCATGGATGGCTTTGGTCTCCTGAGGGGTTTCCATACTTTCAAAATGAGAATGCAGGTTTTTTACCAGTCAATAATTCAGAAAAGATACAAAAAGATTTCGATTTAGTTAGTAATTATAAAGTCTTAAATCTATGTCAAGAAGATGGCTATGAACCTTTTTTGATGATAATCACTCCAAATTTTCAATGCGTATTATCAATTGTAGGAGAAAAAGATAAGAAAATTCTATTAATGAAGTGTGATGAAGAAAGCCTAAAACTTTCAATTGAATTAATGCATGCAAAATTAAATCAAGAAGATTATGAGGAAGGAGTAAAATTCCGTAATGCAATAAATAATTTAGGTAACCTTAATATTAATAAACAATTTGAAAAATTATTTTGGCCAATATTATCGGCAAAATTAGCAAATAATAGTCCAAACCATAATATACATAATTCTGTGAAAAATGATGAAAAAAATGTGCAGATAACTGAAGCAAAATTATTACGTGCAATTTCTCATGAAGTAAGAACTCCTTTGGCAACTATAAGAACCTTAATAAGTTCTACTTTAAAAAAATATAAAATGGATGAATCAATGCGAAATCGCTTAATTCAAATAGATAATGAATGTAACGAACAAATTGATAGGTTTGGTTTAATCTTTAATGCAGCAGAATTAGTTGGTAATGAAGTGCCATCATTGAATAACTTAGCGAAAATTAATTTAGCCGAAATTTTCAAAAAGCTAGCTCCTTTGTGGACTAAACAATTAAACAGACGTGGTATTTCTTTGAAGATAGATATCCCCAAACAACTTCCACAAATTTTGAGTGATTCTGAAAAATTAGAATTAATGTTAAGAGGATTAATTGATAAAAATACTAGAGGATTAAAAGAAGGTAGTACATTGATTTTAGAATTAAGACCAGCTGGTCAAAAACTCAAACTTCAACTCAAAGTACAAAAATTAGATAACAATCAAAAAGAAATTCTAAAAAAAGATAACGGTTCTGATATTGGCCCTGTTTTAAATTGGAACCCTCAAACTGGAAGTTTACAACTTAGTCAAAATGCCACTCAAAAGTTGTTAGCAAGTTTAGGAGGGTATGTCACACAAAGACGTGATACAGGTTTGACAGTATTTTTTCCGATTTCAGATACAAAATGAAATAAGAATTATGTTATGCATATATTAAATAATGTAGAAAATTTCCTATTAATTTTGAATTTTGCAAAATATGAATGCTAGTTTCTTATTAGAAATAACTCAAAATCTAGGATGACTGAAACTTTAGTTGGTCAATTTCCAAAGCATATAGGAAGTACTGGGGGTTTATTAAACTCAGCAGAAACCGAAGAAAAATATGCAATTGTATGGAAAAGTTCAAAAGAACAAGCATTTGAATTGCCCACCGGTGGAGCGGCTATTATGCATGAAGGTGATAATTTAATGTACTTTGCAAGAAAAGAACAATGCCTTGCATTAGGGACACAATTAAGAGCCTTCAAACCAAGAATTGAAGATTTTAAAATATACCGAATTTTCCCAGGTGGCGATGTTGAATTTTTACACCCAAAGGATGGTGTTTTCCCTGAAAAAGTAAATGAAGGCAGAGAGAAAGTAGGTCATAATCCAAGAAGAATAGGTGAGAATCCTAATCCAGCTGGTTTGAAATTTACAACTAAGAATACTTTTGATTAACTTCCATAAAGTTGATATAAAAGAAGAAAATAATTATAATTTGGGCTGACATTATTAATATGATCAGCTCACAGAAAGATAGTTTTTTAAAGGCTTACAAAGAAGGTAAAAATTTTATACCTATAGTTGAAACTTGGCCAGCAGATTTAGAGACCCCATTGTCAACTTGGTTAAAATTATCTTCCAAAGATTCCCATGGTGTTTTTCTTGAATCTGTTGAAGGTGGGGAGAATTTGGGTAGGTGGAGTATTGTGGCTACTAAACCTCTTTGGGAAGCAGTTTGTTATGGAGAAGAAATAGTTAAAACTTGGAGTAATGGAAAAACTGAAACACATAAAGGTGATCCTTTCGATATTTTAAGAAGTTGGACAAAGGAATACAAGTCAACCATGCTTGATGACTTACCATCAGTTGGACAGTTATATGGCTCTTGGGGTTATGAATTAATAAATCGAATAGAACCAAGCGTTCCAATAAATGAAATACCAGAAAACAATATCCCCTATGGTTCCTGGATGTTTTTTGATCAGTTAGTTGTTTTTGATCAAATAAAAAGATGTATTACTGCAGTAGTTTATGCAGATACAACTTCTTCAAAAGAGTTCTCAATTGAGGAGCTGTATCTAAACTCAATTTCTAAAATTCAGAAAACTAGAAATTTAATGAGAGTTCCTCTAAAAGAAAATGAGTTTTTAGATTGGAATGAAAATGAGAATTTGAATTTAGATCTAGAAAGTAATTGGGATAAAAAAGATTTTGAGGATGCAGTTCTCTCTGCAAAAGAATACATAAGAAAGGGAGATATCTTCCAAATAGTGATAAGTCAGAGATTTCAAACTCAAGTCAATAATGATCCCTTTAATTTATATAGAAGTTTGAGGATGGTTAATCCATCTCCATACATGTCATTTTTTGATTTCGGCTCATGGTATCTGATAGGTTCCAGTCCTGAAGTAATGGTTAAAGCAGAAAAAAATAAAAATAGTCAGATTGTTGCAAGCTTAAGACCAATAGCTGGTACGAGACCTAGAGGAATTGATAATCAACAAGACTTGGAATTAGAAAAGGAATTATTAAAAGATCCAAAAGAGATAGCTGAGCATGTAATGCTAATTGATCTTGGGAGAAATGATCTTGGAAGAGTTTGTGAAATTGGTACTGTCAAGGTTAAGGATTTAATGGTTATTGAGAAATATTCACACGTTATGCATATAGTCAGTCAAGTTGAGGGAATCTTAAAAAACAATGCTGATGTGTGGGATTTGCTCAAAGCATCCTTTCCTGCTGGGACAGTAACTGGCGCCCCAAAAATAAGAGCTATGCAATTAATTAAGCACTTTGAAAAAGATGCTAGAGGACCTTATGCGGGTGTTTACGGATCTGTTGATATTAATGGTGCATTAAATACAGCAATTACGATAAGAACCATGATAGTTCAACCCTCAAGAGATGGGAAATATGATGTATCAGTGCAAGCCGGAGCTGGAATAGTAGCTGATTCTTTTCCTGAGAATGAATATCAAGAGACGATAAATAAAGCAAAGGGAATACTTAAAGCATTAGCCTGTTTGGAGAAATAAATGAGTCAAAATAATCTTTCTAAGGGTTTTGAGGTGGAACTTTTCACAGGTTCTTTAAATTCTCATATTGGTGTTTCAGCTGAAATTGAGAAAAAATTCCCTGATTTTGTAAAAGAGCCAGATAACAGAAACGTTGAATACATAACAACGCCTGAAAAAGACTACGGTTCTTTATATGAGAAATTAATAACTCCAAGAAAAAAGTTAAGGCAGTGGCTAAATACTAAAAATTTAACAATCATTCCTTCATCCACTCTTTGTTTTAAACACGATATTCAATTTCAAAGATCTGATATTGACAACATCTATCATCAATTTATTCAAGATAATTATGGAATATCTATTGCAACTTCAAGTGTCCATATAAACATAGGAATAGATGATTTAGATAAACTTTTTACAGCTATAAGACTTATAAGATCTGAGGCTGCTCTATATCTATCATTAAGTGCTAGTTCACCTTTTTTAAATAATAAAATTACGAATAATCACTCTCAGAGATGGATCCAGTTTCCTAAAACGCCTAGTAGGGTCCCTTTTTTTGTAAATCATAATTCTTATATCGACTGGATAGAGGAAAATATATCTAATAAAAACATGCAAAATATTAGGCATTTTTGGTCGTCAATCCGACCAAATGGTCCCCAAAGACCTTTGATTCTTGATCGTTTGGAATTAAGAATTTGTGATTATGTTCACGATATTAATCTGCTTTTAGGGATAACGGCCATGATAGAACTAAGGATTTTAAATCTTTTTGAAAATATAAATACCTTAGATCCTATGAATGCTAGTATTTTTTCTATGGATGAGTTGTCAGAAATATGTGATCAAAATGAAATTAATGCTGCTAAAGATAGTCTGAATTCAGAGTTAATTAACTGGCAAGATGGCAAAAGAGTTATTTGTAGAGAATGGATTCAAAACTTACTATCAGATTTATCGTCCACAGCAGAAAATTTTGGTATGAAACATCTTTTAGATCCTATCTATAAAGTGCTTGAAGAAGGCAATCAATCTATGAAATGGATAAATCAATATGAAAAAGGGCTTTCTATTGAGCAGATAATTAAAATTTCTATCGAAGATATGATTAGGAGTGAGGCCTAGAATGTTTGATTATTTAAATAAACTTTGATCTGAACATTTTCACTTGTGACATAATGATTATATGGAATCTTTTCTACAGGAAAAAAATAATAACATGGATCTGATAAGTAACAATGATCCACTTGATAAAAATCGTCTTTTAATTGAAGATCTCTGGGAATCTGTGCTCAGAGAAGAATGCCCAGATGATCAAGCAGAGAGATTGATACAGCTCAAAGAATTAAGTTATTCAAAACAAATTGATGGTGATAGTTCAAAAACTTTGAAAAATGAAATAGTTGATATTGTAAATTCTATGGATTTAGCAGAATCTATAGCTGCAGCAAGGGCGTTTTCATTATATTTTCAACTCGTGAATATATTGGAACAAAGAGTTGAGGAAGATAGATATATTCAAAGCTTTACCAATAAGGATGTTCAAAAATCGCCCGACAATCTTGATCCTTTTGCCCCAGCATTGGCTAGGCAAAATGCTCCAGTAACTTTTAGAGAATTATTTTACAGGCTAAGGAAATTAAATGTACCACCAGGAAAATTAGAGGAGTTATTGCAGGAAATGGATATTCGTTTAGTTTTTACTGCACATCCGACGGAGATTGTAAGACATACGATTAGACATAAGCAAACAAGAGTAGCAAATTTGTTGAAAAAAATACAGATTGAGCAATTTCTAACAAAAGAAGAAAAAATTTCTCTAAAAAAACAATTAAAAGAGGAAGTAAGGCTTTGGTGGAGAACAGATGAATTGCATCAATTTAAACCTTCAGTTTTAGATGAAGTTGATTATGCCTTGCATTATTTTCAGCAAGTTTTATTTAATGCGATGCCTCAATTGAGGGGCAGGATCGCTGAAGCACTTACCGAAAATTATCCAGATGTTCAGTTGCCCTCAGAATCTTTTTGTAATTTCGGTTCTTGGGTAGGCTCTGATAGGGATGGTAATCCATCGGTCACTCCGGAGATAACATGGAGAACTGCTTGCTACCAAAGGCAGTTGATGTTGGAAAGATATATTATTGCGACGTCTAATCTTAGAGATCAATTAAGTGTGTCGATGCAATGGAGTCAAGTCAGTTCCTCCTTATTAGAGTCACTCGAAACTGACAGGGTTAAGTTCCCTGAAATATATGAAGCTAGAGCTACAAGGTATAGATCAGAACCCTACAGATTAAAATTAAGTTATATTTTAGAAAAACTAAGGTTAACACAAGAAAGAAATAATTTATTAGCTGATAGTGGTTGGAAATTTGACTTGGAGGGAGAAACTGATAACAAAAATCTAGATAAAGTTGAAAACTTATATTACAAGTCAGTAAACGAATTTACTTATGATCTCGAACTAATTAAAAATAGCTTGATTAGTACAGATTTAACTTGTGAGTCTGTAAACACCTTACTTACTCAGGTTCATATTTTTGGATTTTCTTTAGCAAGTCTAGATATTCGTCAAGAGAGTACAAGGCATAGTGACGCTATACAAGAACTTACAAATTATCTTGATTTATCTGTTAAATATGACCAAATGTCTGAGGAAGAGAAAATGAAATGGCTTATAGACGAATTAAATACAAAAAGGCCTTTAATTCCATCTGACGTTAACTGGACAAAAACTACAGAAGAAACTTTTTCAGTTTTTAAAATGGTTAAGAGACTACAGCAAGAATTTGGAAGCCGCATTTGTCATTCTTATGTAATTTCAATGAGTCATAGTGCATCTGATTTGCTTGAAGTTCTCTTACTGGCAAAAGAAATGGGACTTCTTGATCAAAATTCACAAAAGTCAAAATTATTAGTTGTTCCTCTTTTTGAAACTGTGGAAGACCTTAAAAGAGCACCAGAAGTAATGGAAAAGTTATTTAAATTAGATTTCTATAAATCATTATTGCCAAAAGTAGGAGAATCTTTTAAACCTCTGCAAGAATTAATGCTTGGATATTCTGATAGTAATAAAGATTCAGGATTTGTTTCTAGTAATTGGGAAATTCATAGAGCCCAAATAGCTCTTCAAAATCTCTCAAGTAGAAATAACATATTGCTAAGACTTTTTCATGGAAGAGGTGGTTCTGTAGGAAGAGGAGGAGGACCAGCCTATCAGGCAATATTGGCTCAACCAAGCGGCACTTTAAAAGGGCGAATAAAAATAACAGAACAAGGTGAAGTTTTAGCTTCTAAATATAGTCTTCCAGAACTGGCTTTGTACAATCTTGAGACTGTAACTACAGCGGTAATTCAAAATAGTTTGGTCAATAATAGACTTGACGCTACTCCAGAATGGAATCAATTAATGTCTAGGCTGGCAGAAACATCAAGGTCTCATTATAGAAAATTAGTGCATGAGAATCCTGATCTGTTAAATTTCTTTCAAGAGGTCACTCCAATAGAAGAAATAAGTAAATTACAGATATCTAGTAGGCCTGCTAGAAGAAAAAAAGGTGCAAAAGATTTGTCAAGTTTAAGAGCTATTCCATGGGTATTTGGTTGGACACAAAGTAGATTTCTTTTGCCAAGTTGGTTTGGAGTAGGCACTGCATTGTCATCTGAATTAAATTCAGATCCACAACAAATTGAATTATTAAGAGTTCTGCATCAAAGATGGCCATTTTTTAGGATGCTCATATCTAAAGTAGAAATGACATTATCTAAGGTGGATTTGGAAGTTGCTAGATATTATGTTGATACTCTTGGCAGTAAAGAAAATAAAGATTCTTTTGATGATATTTTTGAAGTAATTTCTAAAGAATATAATCTTACAAAATCATTAATACTTGAAATTACTGGTAAAAATAAGCTCCTAGAATCTGATAGAGACTTGAAATCATCAGTAAGCTTGAGAAATAAGACAATTATTCCATTAGGTTTTTTGCAGGTTTCACTTCTAAGAAGATTAAGAGACCAGACAAGACAACCCCCAATAAGTGAATTTATTATAGATAAAGATGAATCTAGAAGGGCTTATAGCAGAAGTGAACTATTGCGGGGAGCACTTTTAACTATTAATGGGATAGCAGCTGGCATGAGAAATACAGGTTGATAATTGCAGTATTTTTCTAAAAAAAAACTTGTTCTTCCAGAGGGTTATTTTGTTAACTCTTCTCAAATTCCATTAGCTAAAGAAGTTAACAAACTTTTAGCAAATTGTGGTTGCGAGACATTTCCAATAAAACCTCTTTCTGAGGCTATTCAGAAAAGTAATTTCTTTTTTACCATACAGAATGAATTAAAGAATAAATTATATGGCTTTGTAAGGGTTACGTCCGACAGGGGATTGAATGCTAACTTGTGGAATTTAAGTGCATTGCCAGGGAATAATCAGCAACTTTATTATTCAATATTGCTTCAAGTAACTCTTGAGAAAATTAATAGAGAAATGCCTGGATGTAGTATTTCTGTACAGGCTCCAGAATCTTCGTTTTTAAGTTTAGAGGAAAATGGATTTATACTAGATCCAAATGGAATAAGAGTAATGGGATATAAACTTTAAAAATCATTTTACGAGCATGGAGGGATTCGAACCCCCGACTCTCAGAACCGGAATCTGATGCTCTATCCAACTGAGCTACATGCCCTTTAGTTTTTCAATTTCTTTAAAGAAAATCTAAATATTTTAAACTTAGCTAATTTAATTAATGAATGCATAAAAAAAATTTTTTTAAATAAATTAAAAATTAAAAATTTTCGGAACCATAAAAGTTTTGAAATTGATCTAAAAGAGCAAAGAGCAATTGTTCTTGGCTGCAATGGTATTGGCAAGTCAAATTTACTTGAATCGGTTGAATTTTTAAGTCAATTAAAATCTAATAGAGCACTAAGCGATAAAGATTTAATAATGAACGAAAGTGATATGGCTGTAGTTATAGGACAGATAAATTTTAAAGATGATTTAAAGTTAAATTTATTTCGAAAAGGACCTAAAAGAGTTTATGTTAATGAATCAATCTTGAAAAAACAGAGTGAAATAAAGAATTATATTCGGAGTGTATGTTTCTGTTCTAATGATATAGATATTGTTAGAAGTGAACCAAGTTATCGAAGAACATGGATTGATAAAATCGTATCTCAGCTTGAACCAGTATATTTAGACCTGATAAGTAGATTTAATAGGCTTTTAAAACAAAGGAGTCATTTTTGGCGTTCGGAAAGTTTCTTAAAAACCCAATCCACAGATATTGTTGAAAGCTTTGATATTCAAATGTCAATAATAAGTACAAGAATTTTTAGGCGCAGAAGAAGAGCTTTATTAAAAATAAAACCATATGTTGAATATTGGCATAATCATTTAAGTAAATCTCAAGAGCAAATAGACATAAATTATCTGTCGGGGATACAAAAAATAAGTCCAGAAGAAGAAGGAGAAGAAGTTATTAGTGAAAAAATAGCAGAACAACTCTTAAATCAGCGTTCAATAGAAGCATTGACTGGTAAATGTAATTTTGGCCCTCATCGTGATGATATTGAGTTTCTAATCAATAATGTTTCAGTTAGAAAATATGGTTCCTCAGGACAGCAAAGGACTTTTATCTTGGCTTTAAAGATGGCTGAACTCGATTTATTAACTAAAACATTAAATGTTCCTCCAATACTTATATTGGATGATGTCTTGGCGGAATTAGATTTAACTAGGCAAAATTTGTTATTAAATTCTGTTGGTAAAGATAGTCAATGTTTTATAAGTGCGACACATTTAGATAAATTTAATCAGTCTTTCTTAGGCTCTTCACAAATGATTCACTTATAATTTTAAAAAGGCATGATTTTTAGCTAATCTTAATTTCATATAAATTTCTTAAATGGAAATCTCCAAAAAAAGTCAAATTTTAAGTTCGTTAAGTGATGAGGAAAAATTAAGTCATCAAAGCAAACACCTTTTGTTGGAACTTTACAGATGCGATAGCGAAAAATTAAATGACGAATCCTTTTTGCGCTGCATTTTAAATAGAGCTGCTAAATTGGCAAATGCAACAGTTTTGAATTTGATAAGTAATAAATTTGAGCCTCAGGGGGTTACGGCAATTGCATTACTGGCAGAATCTCATATTTCAATACATACTTGGCCTGAATCTAATTACTCAGCAGTCGATATTTTTACATGTGGTCAAAATATGATGCCTGAACTAGCTAGTCAATATTTAATTGAATCTTTAGTGGCTAAAGAACATTCTTTGCGTGTCATTGAGAGAAATCCACCTTCAGCAGTCTTTAAACAGATCAGAACGATTGTTTGACAATATTTACCTATTTAATTTTCCGCTTACTAGTCCCTCAAGATCTAAACTTGTGCAATTAAATCCTAAATTAGAAAAATATTGAACTAACTCACTAAAATTATATTTGTTAAAAAAATGCTTTAATTCATCTTGGGGAATTTCTATTCTTGCAGTTGAGCCTTGGCATCTAACTCTAACCTCCGATAATCCACATTCTTTAAGATATGCTTCTGCTTTCTCAACCATTTGTAGCCTTTCACTAGTTATTTCATGGCCATAAGGAAATCTTGATGATAAGCAAGGTTGAGCAGGTTTATCCCACCAAGGAAAACCCAATGCTCTTGATATATCCCTAATGTCTTGTTTTGAGACTTTAAATTTTGCAAGGGGAGAGATAACTCCTGCTTGTTCTGAGGCTTGTATACCTGGTCTGTAATCTTTAAGATCATCCAGATTGACTCCATCTAGAACTATCTTGTAATTAAGTTTTTTAGAGAGGTAGGTTGTATGTTTGTGGAGCTCTTTTTTGCATGCAAAGCACCTATCCTTAGGATTCTCACTGTAACTTGATTGGTCTAATTCTGATGTTTTAATTTCTAAATGCTTTACTCCAATCCATTTTGCTTGCCTTCTTGCTTCTTCACGAAGAGTATTGGCTAATGCAGGAGAAATCCCAGTTATTGCAATTGCTTTGCTACCTAATTGCTCGAATGCTAATGATGCTACTAATGTACTGTCAACTCCTCCGGAATAAGCAATACAAACACTTTCAAGATTCTTAATGTATCTTCTAATTGTATAAAGCTTTTCACTTTGTTCATCAGAGAGAATTTCTAGTTGATTGAACATGCTAATTACTTTAAAATTCAAATTACCTATGATATAGGTTGAATTTATTATTAAATCTTTAATAATATTCTTATCTATATCTTAGATTAAATTTACCAATTTTGTTCAATTGACGAATACGAGTAGAAATAGAGGAATTGGAATTGTCACAGCAAGTGACAGTCAAGAGAGATCAAAAGGTCAATTACATATTTATGATGGAGAGGGTAAGGGTAAAAGCCAGGCTGCGTTGGGAGTAGTTCTCAGGACAATAGGATTAGGAATATGCGAAAAAAGACAGTCAAGAGTTTTACTTCTAAGATTTTTAAAAGGCCCTGAAAGACCATATGACGAGGATTCAGCTATAGAGGCTTTACAAAGAGGCTTTCCTCATTTAATTGACCATGTAAGGACAGGAAGGTCGGAATTCTTTACTGCTGACCAAGTTACAAAGTTTGATGTTGGTGAAGCTGAAAGAGGTTGGAACATCGCTAAAGGAGCAATTGCTAGTTCTCTTTATTCTGTAGTTGTACTGGATGAGTTAAATCCAGTTCTTGATTTGGGAATGCTTGATATCAATGAAGTAGTTGATTCCCTGCAAAATCGTCCAGATGGATTAGAAATAATTATTACTGGAAGGGCAGCCCCGCCCTCTTTGGTAAGAATATCTCAACTCCATTCAGAAATGAGACCACGTTTGATAGGAGACTTATCAGAACTAACCAAACAAAGTAGTTCAAGTGGTGGAATTGAGATTTATACAGGTGAAGGAAAGGGTAAATCCACAAGTGCACTAGGTAAGGCTCTTCAAGCTATCGGTAAAGGAATATCTCAAGACAAAAGTCATAGAGTTTTAATTTTACAGTGGTTAAAAGGTGGAAATGGATATACTGAAGATGCTGCTATAGAAGCTTTGAGAGAGAGTTACCCTCATTTAGTAGATCATTTGCGTTCAGGCAGAGATGCCATCGTATGGAGAGGTCAGCAACAGCCAATTGATTATGTTGAGGCTGAAAGAGCATGGGAAATTGCTAAAGCTGCTATTTTGTCTGGCTTGTATAAAACAATTATTCTGGATGAATTGAATCCAACTGTTGATCTAGAGTTGTTACCTGTCGAATCAATACATCAAACGCTCTTAAAAAAACCAGCAGATACAGAAGTTGTAATTACTGGGAGGTGTAAAAATGAACCTTCATACTTTGAACTAGCTGATGTTTACTCTGAAATGGTTTGTCATAAGCATTATGCAAATGTCGGAGTTGATTTGAAAAGAGGTGTAGATTACTAACTTATTCTTAAAAAATTAATTGCACAATATTTTTTATCTTTTCAATTTCATCAGAGTTTAAGAAATTAAATTTGATATCTTTGGACATTTCGATCCCTTAATGTTTGCTAGCTAAACTATGAAAACTTAATAATTTAAATAAAAATTTTAGCCTTTTAAATTTTTGTTATTACTGGGATTTTTTAATCTTTTTGTTAGAACTAGACGATAATGTGAAGTTTTTATAAATGAATTTTAAGTTTGAATATCTTCATAAACCCTATATACCAACGCCTTTTAAAAAATACAAAATGTTTCGGTTCTGAATTTTGCACAACAAAAAGGTAGTCAATAGACGTTTTTTCCGATACTGTCTGGTTCATATATTAAGTTTACTGAATTCATGAGTGATAACACTCCAGAGTCAAAGCAAGACTCCGGCTCCGATACAAGCTCAGAAACCAAAAGTTTTTCAGAGAAGTACTCTGATGTTATGGGAAAAGTCAACGAAACCCTTGGTAATGTTGATTGGACTCAAATGGGTAAATACGGCAAGGCGGCAGGCATCATTGCTGTTGTCGTAATAGCTCAGATAATAATTAAAGTTGTCATTGACACGATAAACTTTTTCCCAATTCTCCCTGGTTTACTAGAACTATTAGGCGTAATTGTTGTCGGTCAATGGAGTTGGCAAAATCTTCGTACCAGTGAAAATCGTGAAGCTGTTCTAGATAAGGTACAAAATCTTAAGAAGACATATTTAGGTTAGTTAAAATTACATATTGAGTATTGCTTGTATGTAATCTTTAACTTGTTTGAAGTAACCTCCCCCAAACATATTGGCATGGTTCAATATGTGATAAAAATTATAAATAATAATTCTTTTTTCAAATCCGTTTTTTATGGGAAAGATTCTATGATATTCTTCATAAAATTCTTTTCTAAAACCTCCAAATAATTTTGTCATAGCTATATCTACTTCATTATCTGCCCACCAAGATGCCGGGTCAAAAATAACCCCCTTTCCACTTTTGTCCATTCCTGCATTGCCTGACCACAAATCACCATGAACTAGAGCATTTATTGGTTTGTGATGAAGTAATTCTGTTTTTATTTTTTCTTTAACTTTATTTATAATTTCTTTATCTAAAGTCGTTGATTTAAGAATTAATAGTTGAGGCATTATCCTTAAGTTTAAAAAACAATCTATCCAATTATCTTCCAAGCCTTTCTTCTGATTTGTTGTTCCGATAAAACCCTCAACTGAAAACCCAAACATTTTGGGATTAGATTCAGCTGATTTTAAATGCAATTCACCTAAACCTTTGCCAAGTTTTTTTTTGGTCAAAGTTATGCATATCTATCCATTCAATTAAAAGAATCTCTATATTTTTTTTATTTTTATATGCAATAACTTCTGGAATAACCAAATTTTCTTGATTAATATATTTTCTCAAATTTTGGAGACAATATTTTTCAAATTTAAGGAATTTTTTGTTTCTAATGTTTCTTTTAAGGAATAACTTTTTGTTTGAGAATTCTATTCGCCAGGCACTATGAATATCTCCCCCATGTACTTGCTCAATACTTTTTGGATAAGTTTCACCTAATTCTTCACAAATTTCGTTAATTTCAATAGGGGATAATTTTTGCATTTTAATGAGAAAGTCTGAAGTTATTGTTGTAGGCGCTGGTATAGCAGGACTTACTTCTGCAGCGATTTTATCAAAACAAGGTTTATCAGTGACTTTAATCGAATCTCATACTCAAGCCGGAGGATGTGCAGGTACTTTTAAAAGAAAGAATTATATTTTTGATGTTGGCGCAACTCAGGTTGCGGGTTTAGAGAAGGGAGGAATACATTCTAGAATTTTTGATTTTTTAGATATTCCATCCCCAGAAGCCACAATTTTAGACCCTGCTTGCATTGTTGATTTAAATGATGGTGGTCATCCTATACCTATTTGGTATGAAAAAAGTAAATGGATTGCTGAACGAGAAATGCAGTTTCCTGGGAGTCAAAGATTTTGGAAACTTTGTACACTAATACATCAAAGTAATTGGATATTTGCTAATAATAATCCTGTATTACCAATAAGTAATTTTTGGGATTTTTCTCAACTTCTTAAAGCACTAGTCCCTTCAAATCTCGTTACAGGTATCTTACTTAAATCTACTATTTTTGATTTATTACGTATATGTGGATTATCTAAGAATGAGCGCTTGATTAAATTCTTAAATCTTCAACTAAAACTTTATTCTCAAGAAGACGTATATAATACAGCAGCATTATATGGATCAACTGTTCTTCAGATGTGTCAACAGCCACATGGTCTGTGGCATCTTAAAAAATCTATGCAGTCTTTAAGTGAATCATTAGAAAGTTCATTGATTAAAACTGGAGTTAATTTAATTTTTGGGCAAGAAGTTAATTCTATAACTTTTGACAACGTAAATATGTGTTGGAAATTATCTGCTATTTCGAAAAAACAATCTTTTGTTTACCAAGCAAAAGATGTGATTTATACC
>QCIV01000016.1 GCA_003216455.1 Prochlorococcus sp. AG-402-N17
CAAGATGTTAGATTAATGATTCGGCTCTGTAAGGCTAGTCAACAAATCAAGTCAATTTAGATACTTGTTGAATGCCTAATCAGAAGATTATTAGGCATTTAAAATGGCTTTAAAAAAAGATAGTAACTCTCTTGACTCTCTTTATAGTGAGCAGGAAAAATCTCAGAATGAAGATGCTTCCATGCTTGAGTTAAAGAACTTAGAGAACAAAAAAGAAATTGAATCTCAACAATTGGAAGTATCGAAAGTAAATGATAATGAGAATGGATTTCTCGATTTTGGGTTTAATCAATCGATCTTAAATTCGTTAAGAAATAAAGGATATAAAAATCCAACTCCCATCCAAAAAGCTGCAATTCCGGAATTAATGTTAGGCAGAGATTTACTAGGCCAAGCACAAACAGGTACAGGAAAGACTGCAGCTTTCGCATTACCATTAATAGAAAAACTTGCAGATAATAAAGAATTAAATGCCAAGGTTTTAGTTATGACTCCTACAAGAGAATTAGCAACTCAAGTGGCAGAATCTTTTAAAAGTTATAGTTCTGAATCTAGTAATTTTAAGACAGTTGCAATATATGGAGGTACAGACTATCGAAATCAAATTTCTGCATTGAAAAGAAAAGTTGACGTAGTAGTTGGGACACCTGGCCGAATAATGGATCATATAAGGCAGGGAACTTTTAGAATTAAAGACATAAATTGCCTTGTTTTAGATGAGGCCGATGAAATGTTAAATATGGGTTTTCTTGAAGATATTGAATGGATAATAGATCAACTTCCAGAAAATAAGCAGATGGTATTGTTTTCAGCAACAATGCCTAGTGAAATAAGAAATATAGCAAAAAAATATCTAAATGATCCCGCCGAAATATTAATCAAAAGTGTCAAAAAAGAAACTCAATTAATTTCTCAAAAATTTCTATATGTACAAAGGTATCATAAGTTAGATGCTTTAAAAAGAATATTAGAACTTAATAACGAGGGAGTCATAATTTTTGTGAGGACAAAACTACTTACTACTTCAATAGCTGAAGCTTTAGAGAATTCAGGTCATACTGTGGCAGTACTTAATGGAGATATACCTCAAAATCAAAGAGAAAATACTGTAGATAGATTAAAAAAAGGATTTATTAATATCCTTGTTGCAACTGACGTAGCAGCTAGAGGATTAGATGTTGAGAGGATAAAACTTGTTGTAAATTACGATTTTCCTTTTGATAAGGAAACATATACTCATAGAATTGGAAGAACTGGAAGAGCAGGCAGATCAGGAGAAGCAATTTTATTTGTTAATCAAAGAGAAAAACATTTTCTACGAAACTTAGAAAACTCAACAAGAACAAAGATTGAGGAAATTAATATACCAAGTAATAAAATAATAAATGAAAAAAGGATGGAGAAACTTATAGAGAATGTTAATGAGAGTTCTTTAGCTAAAGATAAAAAAGAAGAAAATAAAGAGTTGATTATCGATGTACTAGATAATTTAAAAGAAAAATACTCTATGGATGACTCAAATATTGCAATGGCAGCGATAAATTTAGTAATAGGTAATAAATCATTTTTTGTTAATGAAGATGATTCTTGGATTCATAAACAAAATAATATTGATCGAAATAGATCAAATAGAAATAGTAATAATCGCATGAGAAATTCAAATAGAAGAAATAATTATCAAAATGATTCTTTTGAAACCTATAAATTTAACTTTGGTAAATTTGATGGGGTTAGAGTTGCTAATATCATATCGTCAATCTGTAATTCAACTAATATAAATGGTAGGTCTATAGGTAAGATACAGATTTTTAATGATTACAGTTTGGTAGATTTACCAAGAGATCTTCATAGAGAAACTAAAAATAAATTAAAAAAAATTAAAGTCAGAAACTAGGTATAGAGAATGAAAGCATGCAAATATAAATTCTTTATTTTTGTGAATCTGATAATCTTATTCAATTCTTTTAATAGTTATTATTTAGCTCAAACGAAACAAAATTCAATCATAAAATTATTTTGTCTTCAGAGTGTCAAAGAGGAAATGTTGAAAGCAGAAATGTCATATAGTGAAGAAATTGCGAATGAAACTTGTGAATGTTACTACGAAGAATTTACACAAACTGCGAGTCATCAAGATGCAAAAACAAAATGTAAGTTAGAAACTATAGAAATTTTAAATGATAATAGAAAAATTTAATTGTTAAATTATGAGGCCTAAGAACAATCAAAACCCTATAGTTAGACTTTATTTGAATCTGATTGAAGAAAGAAGGTTACTATTATTTGCTTTTCTTAGTTCCATAATTAATAAAATATTAGATTTAGCTCCCCCTGTAATAATCGGTCTGGCAGTAGATATCGTTGTAAAGCAACAGAATTCATGGATTGCTGGTTTTGGGATAAAAGAAGTTCCAGCACAATTGATTTTTCTTGCATTTGCTTCAGGAATAGTTTGGTCGGGTGAATCCTCTTTTGAATATTTATATTCGATTTTATGGAGAAATTTGGCTCAGCTATCGCAACATAAATTAAGAATAAAAGCTTATGAGCATATACAGGAATTAGATATGGATTTTTTTGAAAATGATAATACAGGAAGACTATTATCTATTTTGAATGATGATATAAATCAACTCGAGAGATTTCTAGATCAAGGAGCTAATCAGATTATTCAGTTATTTATAACTGTCTTAATAATTGGGGGAACTATGATTTTTGTTGCTCCAAAAATCGCTTTATTTGCTTTCTTTCCTATTCCAATCATATTTTTAGGATCAATTAAATTTCAAAGGAAGCTTGCTCCAAAATACAAAGATGTAAGAAATAAAGCTGGACTGTTGGCATCAAGACTTAATAATAATTTAAGTGGAATTCTAACCATAAAAAGTTTTACTAAAGAAAAATGGGAACTAAATAGATTAAATAAAGAAAGTCTCGATTACCAAAGGAGTAATAAGGCTGCAATAAAATTATCTTCTGCTTTTATCCCTCTTATAAGATTTGCAATCTTATTTGCTTTTATAGCGATTCTATTAATTGGAGGTTTCCAAACTTGGAATAAGACACTTGATGTAGGAACTTATAGTTTTTTAGTGTTTATTACACAAAGACTATTATGGCCTTTAACTACTTTGGGGCATGTTTTAGATGATTTTCAGAGATCTATGGCTTCGATAGATAGAGTAATTGATCTCATAGATACGCCTATAAAAATAAAAGATGGAAAAATAAAAATTGAACCTAAAGATACTAAAGGAGAAATTATTTTTAATAATGTTAATTTTAATTATCCTGGACGAGATTTAACTTTAGAAAACATAAATTTCAAAATTAAAAATAACTCAACATTAGGGATTGTTGGTTTAACAGGTTCTGGGAAAAGTACAATAATAAAACTACTCCTCAGAATTTATGATAGTAACTATGGGTCAATAACCTTGGATGGTATTTCTATTAAAGAAATTAATTTGAGGGATTTAAGAAAGTGTATATCTTTAGTTAGTCAAGAAACTTATTTATTTCATGGAAGCGTACAAGAAAATATTGCTTATGGCTCAATTAACCCAAGTTTTAAAGACATCATTAAAGCGTCAAAGATTGCGGAGGCTCATAAATTTATTGAACAGCTGCCAGATGGTTATAAAACTATTGTAGGAGAAAGGGGGCAAAGGCTTTCAGGTGGTCAACGCCAAAGAATCGCCTTGGCTAGAGCTGTTTTAAAGGATGCTCCAATATTAGTATTAGATGAAGCTACAGCCTCAGTTGATAATGAAACAGAAGCTTTAATTCAAAAATCATTATCTAAAATCACAAAAGAAAGAACAACTATAGTAATAGCTCATAGATTAAGCACTATAAAAAATGCTGATAATATTGTTGTTATTGATAAAGGTAAAATAGTTGAAAGCGGAAAACATGAAAAACTATTAGATCAGAACAAAATATATGCTGATTTGTGGAACGTTCAAGTAGGAATCTAGTATAGAATTTCTAAATTAGATTAGGAAGTTAAATGATTCAATTACATTACTAAACATGCCGTCAACTTTATTCCATCTCTCTTCATTTGTTCCTACAGCGAAAGTGTAAAGTGTTCCTCTATCAATTACGACAGTAGCTAATTCGTGTCTGGCCTGTTCATTTAAATTTAATTCATACTCTAAATCATAGAAAATGTGATTGGATGCCTCCCTCTGATTGGCATTTATAAGTTTTACCTCTCTCCCTGAACCTTCGGGAGCAATGACTTTATCAATTAATGTTTGACCTACTTCATTTGGGCTTCCTAATTGCTCTAATTGAACCTCTTTATTTACATCAGAAATAACTAAACTTAAAGTCTCACTACTATTTATTAAATCATGATAAATAATTTCAGGGCCTCCATCGACTTTTACTCTAGTCCATCCTGTTGGATACAAAAAGGCATATCTTCCATCTGGACTTTGATAAGCTTCTAATCCCGCATTGAGACCTCCACCACAAGCACTCAGTGTTAAACACAAAAAAATCAAAAATAAATATTTGAAAGGATTAAATTTTATAGTTTTCATTTTGTTTTAAATGACTAACTAAAAAACATAATAAGACATTAAAAGCAAACAATTATGGCAATTCAGAATTTTGCGTCTAAATTGTCCCTAGAAATAGTTTAATTTTGATTACTTATACCAAACCGCTTTCAAAATTAATTGGTCATTTTGAGAAATTTCCAGGGATTGGTCCAAGAACAGCTCAACGATTAGCCTTGTTTATTTTAAAACAACCTGAAAGTACAATAAGAGATTTTTCAAAGGCTCTGTTAGAGGCACATTGTAATGTTGGTCGTTGTAAAAAATGTTTCAATTTGACTTCAGAAGATGAATGCGAAATTTGTAAAAATATTGAAAGAAATCAAAAACTAATCTGTGTAGTAGCAGAAACTAAAGATTTGCTTGCTTTGGAGCGCGCCAGAGAATTTAAAGGTGTTTACCATGTTATTGGTGGTTTAATATCTCCAATGGATTCTGTTGGCCCCGAACTCTTAGAAATAAGAAGCTTGGTAGAAAGAGTAAGTAAGTCTGAAATAGATGAGATCATATTGGCGTTGACCCCAAGTGTTGAGGGAGATACAACAAGTCTTTATATTGGAAAATTGTTAGCCCCTTTTACTAAAGTTACGAGGATTGCATATGGCCTCCCAATGGGCAGTGAACTTGAATATGTGGATGAAGTTACTCTTGCAAGGGCCTTAGAAGGAAGAACAAAACTAAATTAGACAATGAGAGAAAATAATCTAATCAAGAAAGAAAAAATCTTAAGATTTCCACCTTGGATTAAATTTCCTATTAGTAGAGCTTCAGAGTTCGAAAAAATACAAACCCTCATCAAAAAATCAAGCATTCATACTATTTGTGAAGAAGCAAGATGTCCAAATAGAGCAGAATGTTATGCCTCAGGAACAGCTACTTTCTTACTGGGTGGATCGATATGTTCTCGTTCTTGTGCTTTTTGTCAAGTAAATAAAGGTAGACCTAGTTCTATCAATATTGATGAATGTACTCAAGTTGCTGAAGCAGTGAAAGTACTAAATTTGAAATATGTTGTTTTGACATCTGTAGCTAGAGACGACCTCCCTGATCATGGTGCAAATTTATTCATAAATACAATTGATGAGATTAGAAAAATTGATTCAACAATTAAGATAGAGGTTTTAACTCCTGATTTATGGGGTGGGGGCAAAAATATTGATGAAACTAATAACCTTCAGACTGAGAGATTGAAGATGATTTTAGAAAAAGATCCAATATGCTTTAATCATAATCTTGAAACTGTTGAAAGACTGCAAAAAGAAGTTAGGAGGGGTGCAAATTACAAAAAATCCCTTAGTTTACTAAAAAAGTCAAAAGATATTGCTCCTCATATTCAAACTAAATCAGGCATTATGTTAGGACTTGGGGAAACATTGGATGAAATAAAAAATACAATCTATGATCTTAAAAAAATAGATTGTGATCAAATTACAATTGGCCAATATTTAAGGCCCTCATTTAATCATTTGGCAGTTAAGAAATATTGGGATCCATCAGAGTTTGAATATTTATATCGCTTTTCTAAGGAATTAGGATTCAAGAAAGTATCTTCTGGCCCCTTAGTTAGAAGTAGTTATCATGCGGGTTAACTTTCTCCAATTAAAGAGATTTTCTTTTCAATTTTTTTCAATATAGAATTACATTCCCCGTTCATAAGTGTACCTGCACCTCCCCAAACCAATCTTAGTAAAAGATCTACTGGGCTAGAACCAACTTCTTTTACAATTTTGAATCCTATTAACTTGAAATATCTTACAAGTTTTTTACTATATCCTTCACTATCAAAAATGGCTAAAAGTCTTGCTTTGTTGCTTGATTTTTTTTCAATTGCCCAAGCCATTGTTGTTGCCCATATTAATTCCGAAACAAAAGTAGGAGCTTTACTAAGGATTCTTAATGTATCAAGCTGAATACCTTGTTTATTTAAATAAGTCCAACCTTTCATTTCTGCCCAAATCTTAATGATGTTATCTTTCTGTTCTGCTATAACGATTCTAAAGAAACATAATCCGAGAGTTTCCCTAACTTGAATCTTGATTAATAATCCAATGGTTCCTGCTAATTTTTCTAATTCTTCAACTTTCATGATTTTGAAAATTAATCCTTAAAGATTTTTTGATTTTCTTCATTTAATATATCGATCTGTTTTTGTCTTTCTTCAAACCTTTTCCTATCATCATCACTGAATTGATCTATGCAGAAATGACATTGGATACCCTTTCTATATTCTTTTCTTTCTTGATCTTCAATTGAAACTGGCATTCCACATGCATGACAAATCGAGTAGGAGCCTTTTTCTAATTCTTGATCTAAAGCAACTCTTTTATCAAAAACATAACATTCACCTTCAAATAAGTTTTTATCTTTTGGTATGTCAACAAGGTATTGAAGGATACCCCCTTGTAGGTGATAAATATTTTTATAACCTTTCTTTTTTAGCAAACTGGTAGCTTTTTCACATCTTATTCCCCCGGTACAAAACATTGCTATATTTGTAGACTCTTTATTTTCTAAATGGGTATCTAAATAATCATCTACCCATTTAGGAAATTCGCTAAAGTTTCTCGTATTTGGGTTTATAGAGTTCTGAAATGTACCTATAGAAACCTCATAATGATTTCTAGTATCAATGACTATTGTATTTTGATTTTTAATTAATTTATTCCAATCCGCTGAGTCAATATAGGTCCCATTACTTTCTGAAGGGTTTATTTCAGGGACTCCCATGGTAACTATTTCTTTCTTGATTTTTATTTTTAATTTTTTGAAGACTTTCTTTTTTGAAAAGTTTACTTTAATATTCAAATTTCTATGATCTGTGTATTTATTAAGTAAATTGATAACAATATCAATTACATTTTTCTCAGCACAAATAGTTCCATTAATGCCCTCACTTGCAAAAATTAATAAACCTGAAAGATCGGTTTCATTTTCAATTTCTAATAATTTATTTTTGAGATCTATAATTAACTTTTCTTGAAAAGGGAAGAAAGAATAGAGAGAAACTATTTTAAAATTTTTGCCTTTCATAAAGAAGATAATATTTTTTCACGAGTTTCAAAATCCTTGTTAAATGATACTCCTACCTCTTTAAGAAGTTTTCTGTCTGATTGAAAAGATGGATTTGAAGTTGTGAGTAACTCATCTCCATAAAAAATTGAATTTGCCCCACATTGAAAACATAAAATTTGGGCTTCTTTTGAAAGCTTTTCTCGCCCTGCACTTAATCTTATTTTACTTTTAGGCATAAGAATTCTTGCTGTAGCTATCATCCTTATCATTTCAATAGAATCAATTTCTTGATTATTTTCTAAACCAGTACCTTCAATAGCTACTAATGAATTTATAGGAACACTTTCAGGGTGTGGATTCATGTTTGAAAGAACTTTTAAAAGAGATGCTCTATCGCCATTAGTTTCACCCAAACCTATTATCCCTCCACAACAAACATTAATTCCTGCATTCCTTACTCTTTTGATAGTATCTAGTCTGTCTTGATAAGTTCTTGTCGTAATAATATTTTGATAATGCTCAGGACTAGTATCAAGATTGTGGTTATACGCGGTTAAACCTGCATCAGCCAGTCTGGAAGCTTGTTCTTCTGTGAGCATCCCTGCAGTAACGCATGCTTCCATCCCTAAATCTCTTACACCGCTAACCATCTCTAACATTGCATTAAAAGATTTCCCATCTCTAATTTCTCTCCATGCCCAACCCATACAAAACCTATCTGCACCCTCATTTTTTGCTATTTGAGCTCTTGCTAAAACCTCTCTAACTTGAAATTGTGGATGACTTTTGATTTCGCTAGCACTATAAATTGATTGGCTACAGTACGAACAATTTTCCTCACATCCACCAGTTTTTACGCTGAACAATGATGCTAATTGAATGTCGTATTCGTTAAATTTCCTGTGAATGGTTTGTGATTCCCACATTAAATCAATAAGAGGCATATTAAGTATTTCCAATATCTCCTCTTTATTCCAATCGAACCTAATTTCTTTTAATAACTGATTATTTGAATTAGCCATTTTTATTAGGAAAAATATTGAGAATCTTCAAAAGATTCATTTGGTAATGATTCTATACCGCCGAAACGTCTATTTCTTGATTGGTAATCAATTATTGCTTTAAGAAATTCATGCTCATTGAAATCTGGCCAAAGTACGTCAGATATATAAATTTCTGAATATGCTAATTGCCATAATAAAAAATTACTTATCCTTTTTTCGCCACTAGTTCTTATTAGTAATTCTGGATCCTTAATACCTCCAGTTAATAGCTCTGAATTAAATAATTCTTCATTAATTTCACTTGGTTTTATTTCCCCAGCGGAAGATTTTAATGCTAGTTCTTTTGCAACTTTTACTATTTCTTGCCTACCGCCGTAATTAACACAAACATTGAATAATAATTTATTGTTGTTTTTAGTGAGTGATTCTGAACTGGAGATTATTTCTTTTAAATTTTTTGGGAAAGGAGATAAATCTCCAATAAATTTTATTTTTGTTGATTCTGCATGTATCTCTTTAATTTCGTTTTTTAAAACTTCGCTAAAAAGATTTATAAGAAAATCAACTTCTTTTGTTGGCCTTGTCCAATTCTCAGTTGAAAAAGCATAAACAGTAATTACTTTACAACCTAAGTTTTTTGCAGCTTTGAGAATTTTTTTTAGTACACTAACGCCCTGTTTATGTCCAAATGATCGGGGTAAACCTTTTCTCGTTGCCCATCTCCCATTGCCGTCCATAATTATTGCTACATGTTTGGGCAATTTTTGCTTATCTATTTTCATTAATAAGGCACCAATTTTATCGTCTATTACTTTTTCTAAACTCATTAGTTAATCCTTTTTGTTAATAAAAATTTCCGATTTTTCTGACTCTTTTTTATTAATATCACTGATGATATTATCACCTGAGTCTGTCTTTTGGGATAAGACATTTTTACTTAAAGATGTTTTATTTGCTCCCATAGAGTTTTGATTGCCAATCAATTTTGCAAGAAGTTCTTGTAATCTACTGCTAGTTATTGGCCTTTCGAGTTTGCCTTGGCTTGCTAATGATAACGTACCTGTTTCTTCAGAAACAACAATACAAATACATCTGTCAAATCTTTCTGTAATTCCTAAGGCTGCTAAATGTCTTGTGCCGTATCTACTTATCCCTTGTCTTGAGAGTGGAAGTATTACGCCAGCAGAAATTATTTTATTCCCTTTCACAAGAACTGCTCCATCATGTAGGGGCGTATCTGTTGCAAAAAGATTTATTAAAAGGTCAGTTGATAATTGTGCCTCAATATTGGTACCTGAATATAAAAAATCTTCAGGTCTTAAATCACTCCCCAAATCTACAACGATTAAAGCGCCCCTTCTATTTTGAGAGAGTTTACCTGCAGTATCAACTAACTGAGTAATGGTAGTTGAAGTTGCTCTAAATTCCTTTGGGGGATTCCCAAGTAATACAGCTAGCCTACCAGTGCCTAGTAGTTCCATTAACCTTCTCAACTCTCCTTGCCAGAGGATCGCTAATGAGAGAGAGCAAGCGAGGACTACAGCATCAATTAATTTTGATGTTAGTGGTAAGTATGCATATCTTTGAATAAACCATGCGAATGATACTAAAAACAAATATCCTCTTAGAAGCCATAATGTCCGTTGTTCTTTTACTCTAGAGAATAATAAAAGTCCGAAACCAAGAGCAAATAAGACATCTAATAAAAGCTTTAAATTTATAATTCCCCAGAAATTCACACTTAAAACAGAATTAATTTAAATTTACCTAATTTTATTTAATAAAGCGATCAGGCAAAACATCATATTTTAAAAGATCAATTGGGCTTTCTCTTTTTTGAATAATCTCTGCTTCTCCATTACAAACTAAAAGGGCTGCAGGCCTCGGAATTCTGTTGTAGTTAGAACTCATTGAATTATTGTAAGCACCAGTACCAAACACACATATGAGATCTCCTGTTGCGCAATTTGCTAGTTCTATCTCCTTAAACAATACATCTCCCGATTCGCAGTGTTTGCCCGCAATTGTATATTTATTTTTGGAGTCAATATTAAAGGGGTTTTTTACCAAACATGCAGAGTAATTTGATTGATATGTTATTGGCCTTGGATTATCACTCATCCCGCCATCAACAGACAAATAAGTTCTGATTCCCGGAATTTCTTTAAAAGCCCCAATTTTATAAATTGTTATGCCTGCTGTAGATACGATAGATCTTCCAGGCTCACACATCAATTTTGGCAGATCTAAATTGTGTTTTTTACAAGCTTTAAAAACTGAGTTGGAAATTGTTTTAACCCATTCATCGATAGAAGGGGGATCGTCATTTATTGTATATTTGATGCCTAAACCGCCACCAACATTAAGTTCTTTTATGTTATGGCCAAATTTTTTGGCTTCTAAGATAACCTTTACCATTATTTCACCAAGATCCTTATGAGGGTCTAGTTCAAAGATCTGGGAACCTATATGAGCATGTATTCCTTTTAATTTTAAATGTTTAGTTTCGCTTATGCTTACAAATAAATTATTCAAATATTCGATTCCAAAACCAAATTTGCTATCAAATGAACCTGTTCTTATGTATTCATGTGTATGGCATTCGATTCCAGGAGTAAAGCGAATCATTATTTCTAAGTCATGATTTAATGAATTTGATACTTCCTCTAATCTTCTTAAATCATAGTCATTATCTACAATTATTTTGATGTTATTTCTAATTGCAAAATCAATTTCTTTATCAGATTTGTTATTCCCATGAAAAACAATTTTTTCATTTGGTACCCCACCCTTTAGGGCAGTTAATAATTCTCCCTCTGACACTGCATCAAGTCCTAAACCTTCTGAGGAAACAAGATTACTCATGAATATAGAGCTATTTGCCTTGGAAGCATATATTGGGAGAGATTCCCCTGGGTAATATTTTTCTAATGCTTTTTTATAAGCCCTACAAGACTTTCTTAAAGTGATTTCATCCAAAATATAAAGAGGAGAATCATATTTTTTAACTAACTCTTCAATAGAACAGCCACCAACTGACAATTTCCCATCTCCTCCAATGGATGTAGTAATTGGTACGATATTTTTATTAGGACTTTCCAAGTCAATTTTCTGTTTTAAAAAAGATTGTTTTTCTTTCATGGGAGAACTTTAAATAAAGTTTTGCCAAAACCGTCATATTTTATAATGACTCTAGTTTGAACTTTTTAAATATACATACATAATAAAATGATATCTATCAAACAAATAAATGAGAAAGATATTGATTTATGTTATGAATTAGATTTAAATACGATTTCCTTATGGAGCAAAAAACAATGGGCTAACGAATTCACAAAAGAAGGTACAAAAATCTTTGGTTTATTAATTACAAATTTAGTTATTGGAATATGTGTTTTTCAGGTTGTTCTTGATGAAGCTCAAATAAATTATTTTGTTGTAAATAAGAAATTTAGGGAAAAGGGTTTTGGATCATATCTTATGAGATATTTAATAAAAAAATGTGAAAAATTAAATCTAAAAAAAATACTATTGGAGGTTTCTCAGGGCAATGTTACTGCTGAAAGATTTTATAGTCGCTTTGATTTTTCTACTGTAGGAATAAGAAAAAATTATTATAAAGATGGTTCACATGCTCTTTTAAAAGAAAAAAAATTAACAACAAAATAATGTAAAAATTTATTTGTTCGGATAACCAGAATCCTTGAAATTACTATAATTTCTTGCTATATCACTAAAAAAGTTCAATTTAATTTAATAAATTATACTTTTGGGTATTCACAAAAGCTCATTCTGAACACAAAATTGACATATTACTGGTAGGTTATTAATAGGAATTTGATCTTCTAATGTTTGAAAGATTTACAGAAAAAGCTATAAAAGTCATTATGCTTGCTCAAGAGGAAGCTAGAAGACTTGGTCATAATTTTGTTGGTACTGAACAAATTCTTTTGGGGTTAATTGGAGAAGGAACTGGGGTTGCGGCGAAAGTACTTAAGACACTTGGAGTTAACTTAAAAGATTCAAGGATAGAGGTTGAAAAGATAATAGGAAGAGGTTCAGGGTTTGTAGCTGTAGAAATACCTTTTACTCCCAGGGCTAAGAGAGTTCTAGAACTATCTTTAGAAGAGGCTCGTCAACTTGGCCACAATTACATTGGTACAGAACATTTATTGTTAGGTTTAATAAGAGAAGGTGAAGGTGTGGCTGCAAGAGTTCTTGAAAATCTTAATATTGACCTCACAAAAGTTAGAACTCAAGTTATAAGGATGCTAGGTGAAACAGCCGAAGTTGGCACAGGTGCCAGTACAACTAAGGGCAACTTGAAAACTGCTACTCTTGATGAATTTGGAACAAATTTAACAAAATTAGCAAGTGAATCAAAATTAGATCCGGTCGTTGGACGCCATTCAGAAATAGATCGTGTAGTTCAAATACTAGGGAGGAGGACAAAAAATAATCCTGTTCTTATTGGGGAGCCAGGTGTAGGTAAAACAGCTATTGCAGAAGGTTTAGCTCAAAGAATACAAACTGGGGATATTCCAGACATACTTGAAGATAAAAGAGTTTTGACTCTTGATATAGGTCTTTTGGTAGCAGGAACAAAATATAGAGGTGAATTTGAAGAAAGGTTAAAAAAAATAATGGAAGAAATTAAATCAGCAGGTAACGTCATTCTTGTCATAGATGAAGTGCATACTTTAATTGGTGCTGGAGCTGCTGAAGGAGCTATAGATGCAGCAAATATACTCAAGCCAGCATTAGCTAGAGGGGAACTGCAATGCATTGGAGCAACAACCCTAGATGAATATAGAAAACATATTGAAAGAGATGCTGCTCTTGAAAGAAGATTTCAACCTGTAATGGTAGGAGAACCCTCTATAGAAGATACAATTGAAATTTTAAAGGGTCTTAGAGAGCGTTACGAACAGCATCATCGTTTAAAAATTACTGATGATGCACTAGAGGCAGCCGCTCATTTAGGGGATCGTTATATATCTGATAGATTTTTACCTGATAAGGCTATTGACCTCATCGACGAGGCTGGAAGTAGAGTACGTTTAATAAACTCCAAACTTCCGCCTGAAGCAAAACAAATAGATAGAGAACTTAGAGAAGTTCAAAAACAGAAGGAAGAATCTGTAAGGGACCAAAATTTTGACCAAGCAGGCCAATTACGTGAAAAAGAGATGGAATTGTCTGCAAAAATTAAAGAGGTATTGGCAAATAAAAAAGATTCCACAACTGCAGAGTTATCTGAATCAGATAATCCTGTTAAAAGTGATTCAAAACTCTTACAAAGTCCCCTTGTTAGCGAAGAGGATGTTGCACATATTGTAGCTTCGTGGACAGGAGTCCCTGTTCAAAAATTAACAGAAACTGAATCTGTTAAGCTTCTTAATATGGAGGAAACGCTTCATCAAAGGCTAATTGGACAAGATGAAGCTGTAAAGGCTGTCTCAAGAGCTATAAGAAGAGCGAGAGTTGGATTAAAAAATCCTAATAGACCTATCGCAAGTTTTATCTTCTCTGGCCCTACTGGTGTGGGTAAAACTGAATTGACTAAATCATTAGCTTCATATTTCTTCGGTAGTGAAGAAGCAATGATCAGATTAGATATGTCTGAATTTATGGAAAGACATACAGTTAGTAAACTTATAGGATCGCCTCCTGGTTACGTTGGTTTTAATGAAGGTGGCCAGCTTACTGAAGCGGTTAGAAGACGCCCTTATACCGTTGTTTTATTTGATGAAGTTGAAAAGGCTCATCCAGATGTTTTCAACTTATTATTGCAACTACTTGAAGACGGAAGATTAACTGACTCCAAAGGTAGAACTGTAGATTTTAAAAATACTTTATTAATAATGACCTCTAATATCGGTTCAAAAGTAATCGAGAAAGGCGGAGGCGGACTAGGATTCGAATTCTCAGGTGATTCAGTTGAAGATAGCCAATATAATAGAATTAAATCATTAGTTAATGAAGAACTGAAGCAATATTTTAGGCCTGAATTTTTAAATAGACTTGATGAAATAATTGTATTCAGACAACTAACTAAAAATGAAGTTAAAGAAATTGCTGAAATAATGTTGCAAGAAGTTTTTGTCCGATTACAAGATAAAGGCATTAAATTAAATGTCACAGATGCTTTCAAAGAAAGACTTGTTGAAGAAGGTTATAATCCTTCATATGGAGCAAGACCTTTGAGAAGGGCGGTTATGCGTTTACTCGAAGATAGTTTGGCTGAAGAAGTTCTTTCTGGGAGAATAAAAGATGGAGATAATGCTTTAGTTGATATAGATGATAATAAAAAAGTTACAATAAATATTTCTTCTGAAGAATCTTCTCAAGAGCTAGCAGGTGCTAACTTCTAATTATTCAAAGTAAAAATGCAGTCAATCTCTCCAGAAACTATATATAGGGGGAATTATGCTTGGGAAGAATCTTTACCTCAAATCACTAAACTAACTAAAAGACCATTGCTTCTAGGTAGGGGGATTCAAACGAATAATTTAAGAAATAATATTTTTAATGATTTAAAAAATCACAAACTCAATGTTATTTCTGCTAATTTACAGTTTGATTGTTGTTTCGAAGATATTTCAAGAGTTAAGAATATCATTTCAAATAATAATAATGATTCTGTTATCGCCGCTGGAGGTGGCAAAGTTCTTGATTCTGGAAAATATATAGCCGAGTCTCTTAATATCCCTTGTATTACAGTCCCCCTTAGCGCCTCTACATGTGCAGGTTGGACAGCTTTATCAAATATATATACTAAGGATGGTCAATTTATAAAGGATGTCGCATTAAGATCTTGTCCAAAAATACTAGTTTATGATCATAAATTTATTCAAAAAGCTCCAACAAGAACACTTGCAAGTGGCATAGCAGATGCTTTGGCAAAATGGTACGAATCCTCAATAACAAGTTCAACGATAGATGACGGTCTTGTTCAACAAGCAATTCAGATATCAAGAGTTTTAAGAGATCAACTATTAATAGATGGGGAAAAAGCGTTTAAAGGTCAATTTGAAAATAATCCTTCTTGGCGAAATATCATAGAGGCGTGTGGACTTACAGCAGGATTAGTTGGTGGTATTGGTGGAGAAAAGTGTAGGACTGCAGCAGCACATGCTATTCATAACGCAATTACTCAGATAATCCCCCCTAATAAATTCTTACATGGTGAGATTGTTGGGGTTGGATTATTATTGCAATTAAGATTAGAAGAAATGAAAAATAATAATAAATTAGCTGATCAATCAATTAAACAATTATTTGTACTCATGAAAGAATTGAATTTGCCAACTACTATCGGACAACTTGGAATAAATGTTTTTGAAAATAATAATTTAGAGAAAATTGCTGATTTTACTTGTCGAGATAAATCTGAGATTCACTTTTTGCCTTTTGAAATTAATAAACAGGATTTATTAGAGGTCATTTCAAATTTTGAACAACAAAAAATTAAAATTTAAATATTTTTTTGACTAAAAACAATTTTGAACAATTAAGTGATTTAAATGCAGAATTTTTTGAAAGTGCCAAATTGTCACTATTAGACCCTTTAGGTCTTTATTTGGCAAATGATGTTAAGTGGATAAAACTCAACCAAGACTGGAATTTTTTAAAGTTCCCAGTAGTTATCGGAGGGAAAGGTCAACCTATACTTCTTCTGCATGGCTTTGATAGTAGTTTTTTAGAATTCAGGAGAATATATAAATCACTAAAAAGAAATTTTCAAGTGATTGTTCCTGATCTGCTGGGTTTTGGTTTTAGTCCCAGGTGCGTAACAAATGAATACAATTCCTCGAAAATAATTTCACATTTAATTGATCTTCTTAAGACCTTAAAGATAACAAAGAATCTAAAAATTATTGGTGCCTCTATGGGAGGCTCAACAGCTTTAAAACTTGCTTTTGAAATTCCTGACTCTATTGAAAAAATTATCCTTTTGTCCCCCGCTGGATTGTTTGGTGAACCTAAGAGTATCCCTTTCCCTCTTAACCAAATTGGCGCATCATTTCTTGGATTGCCTCAGGTCAGGAAAAGTCTTTGTAGGCAAGCATTTGCTTTCCCAGATGAATGTGTTGGTAAGATGGAAGAGCAAATTGCTTCAATTCATCTAGGTTGTAAAGGATGGAGGAATTCACTTGCATCATTCGCAAAAAGTGGAGGGTTTGCAGGGACTCAAAAATATATCCAAAATATCCCAATTAAAACATTATGTGGAGAAAATGATCGAATTCTTGGAAAAAAGGAAATTAAAAATATAAGAAGTATTAAAAAATTAAATTTTGTAGGGTTACAAAATTGTGGTCATCTTCCACATATAGATCTACCATTATTATCTAGTAAAATTATCCAAGATTATTTTTTGGAATAAAAAATTTTTTATTAATTTAGATACTTGATAATTATAAAAATATAATACATAACAGATGGAGTAAAGATGTAACTGTCAATTCTGTCAAGAATTCCTCCATGTCCCGGTAAAAAAGTTCCGGAATCTTTTATTTTTGCATCTCTCTTCATCATAGATTCAATTAAATCTCCAACTAATGCCATAAGAGAAATTGAAATTCCATATATTATTCCAACAAATAATGGATTTTCCCAATTCATTAAAAATGCGAAAAATATTGCTAGTAAAGTTGAACAGGATATTCCTCCAATTAAACCTTCTATAGTTTTGCTTGGAGATATTGGAGATAGAGATGTTTTGCCAAAAGACTTCCCAATGAAATAAGAACCAATGTCACTAGCTACGATTAAAAAACAAGAAGTTAGAGTTAAATGAAGACCTGTTGTATTTGATAAGTTCTCAAACGAAATAAACCCCTGATTTGAAGTCATTATAACTGAATCTAATCCCCTTAACTTAATCCAGTAACTAGGTAAAAAACCTAAATAGAATAATCCAAAAATAGAGGCTGCAATATCTGAAATTGTCCCAGGTTTTGGTTGCAAAAGTAACCAAGTGCATATCCCAACTGAACAGATTGGCAAAATTGAATTTGAAATTTCTCCTTCCAGCACACCAATAGTCTCAAGATAAGTAGAAATTATAATAATAAAGGATGAAAATAATGTGGTTTTTGTAGCTGGTCTTATTCCTTTAAATTCTGCCATTCTAAAAAATTCTAATAATGCTAGATATGTAAGCAACGCAGTTGCGAATGTAAAAAACCATCCCCCCATCAAAACAACAACTAAACCAAAAATTCCTATAAGTAATCCGCTTCTTAATCTCATATAAAATTGCTATGTTTCTATGACTCTTATATTAAAATTTACCAGATCTTTGTTGCATAAACTTTGATTATTTATCCAATTAAACCTATCTATATCAATTTTTTCGCCAGGAATTAGTAGAGGTATCCCAGGAGGATAAGGACAAATAATATCTCCAGATATTTTATTTAATGATTGTGAGAAAGAAATACTCCGAGTCTTACTTCTCCAAGCAATTCCAATTTCGATTTCGGGAGCTTGAACTAATTTAAAGGGCGATTTGAGCACTTCTAAACTTTTTGATTTTTTAGAATTTAATAGTAATTTTTTCCATAACTTTTCAAATAAATTAAGAAAATCTTTTTGATTCCCAAATCCCAGGCAAAAAGTGAGAGTCATCATTTCTGGTAATTCAGCAATAAGGCCATTTCTATAAAAAAAATTGTCAGCAGTAAAACCATCAATCCCAGCCTTAGAGGTATTTACTACAATTTTTAAGGGGTCTTGAGTTTCTATAAGAGGAATATTTTTTTTAATTAATTTTTTATAAATACTTTTTGCCTCTAAAATTCTTTTTTGATATTTTGATAGACTTTTTTTGTTAAGCCAGTCCCTAATAGACTCTTCACAAGAAGAAAGTAATAAGGAACTGGGACTAGTAGTTTGCAACAAATTAATGCTTTTGATTAAATTACCTTCATCTATTAGATTCCCTTTGTACCAAAGTACCGCCGTTTGAGTTAATCCATTGAGCGACTTATGCAATGAATTAACGACTAAATCAGCGTTTGATGATAAGGCCGGTTTCGGTAAATTAAGGTTTTCACAAAAAAGGAAATATGAACCATGGGCTTCATCAACTAAAACAGGTAAATTTTTTTGATGACAACAATCTATTAAAGGCTCTAAATCTCCTGCATAACCATGATAAGAGGGACTTACCAGAATCACCCCTGATATTTTATTCTCATCAAAATTAAATTTTTTAAATATATTTTCCAACCAAATTTTTGTAATTGGTTTGTAATGCCCAGTTCCGGTTGAAAATTCCAGGTCAAAAAAGATTGGATTTATATTCTGCATCGCACAGATTTTTATTACACTTATATGAACATTTCTAGGCATCAGGATATTTTCGCCTGGATTTGCCATTGCAATAACTGCTGATTGTATTAATCCGGAAGCTCCATTAACTCCAAAATAACATCCTTTAGCCCCAAATTTGTCAGAAAATTCTCTTTGAGATTTAGCAATTAATCCGCTTTGGGATAATGGTGAACCTATTTCTGGCAGTTCGGGCAAGTCCCAATACCCAGGTGGATTTTTTAATAACTTCACTAATTTCTTTGGTAAAGCTGCCCCTCTGTTATGAGCGGGAAAGAATAAGGACTTTAAAAACTTTTTAGTTAGAAAAGATGAAATGCTCATAAAGTATTATTGACATATATAGAATGGTCTACGTAGTAATCTTTTTTGATATTTTTTAAATTTAATGAAAAGATCTTATTCGAAATATTCAGCAAAAGATGACTTACTTTGGTTGATTTTGAGACCATGGATTTTTATACCAAGAGTTTTGTATATCCTTTTATCTTTTATTTTTCTTTTTTTAAGAATACTTTTTCAAGGTAACAGTAAAAATAAAAATACACAAAAAAATCTCTCTAAATATCTTTTTGATGTAATAACAGATTTAGGGCCTTGTTTTATCAAATTAGGTCAAGCACTCTCAACTAGACCAGATCTTGTGCGACAAGATTGGCTTACAGAACTTACAAACTTACAAGATAATCTCCCATCATTTGATCACAAAATTGCTTTAAAAATTATTAAAGAGGAACTTGGATCACCTGCTAATGAATTATTTGAAGAATTTCCAGATATTCCTATTGCTTCAGCAAGCTTAGGTCAAGTTTATAAAGCAAAAATAAATAATTCATATCTAGCTGTGAAAGTACAGCGGCCAAATTTATACTTTCTGATTAGAAGGGATGTTGTAATCTTAAGGTTTTTAGGAACTTTTTTATCGCCAATCCTACCTTTAAATATAGGCGTTGGAATTGGAGAAATAATAGATGAATTCGGTAAGGCACTTTTTGATGAAATTGACTATGAAAAAGAGGCCGAAAATGCTTTGAAGTTTGCAAATTTATTCAAAGAAAACCCAAATATTTTTATCCCTAAATTAGAAAAACAGTTTTCATCTAAAAGGATTATCACAACCTCTTGGATTGATGGAGTTAAGTTAAGAGATCGAGCTTTATTAGAGGAAAATAACTTAATACCTGCTTCTTTTATAAAAACTTGTGTGATCAGTGGACTGCAGCAATTATTTGAATTTGGATATTTTCATGCAGACCCACATCCAGGAAATATGTTTGCTCTTAAAGGAGGAAATACAGATTGTGGAAATTTAGCTTATGTTGATTTTGGAATGATGGATACTATTACAAATTCAGATAGAATTACTCTTATTAAAGCAATTGTTCACATAATAAACGAAGAATATTATCTTCTTGCAGAAGATTTCCAGAAATTAGGTTTTTTAACTAATAAACAAGATCTTCAAAAACTTGTTGAACCATTAAAAGAAGTTCTTGGAGGATCTCTAGGAGCTGAGGTTGGGAACTTTAATCTTAAAAATGTTACTGATCAATTCTCAAAGCTAATGTATTCTTATCCTTTCAGAGTCCCCAGTAGGTTTGCCTTAATAATAAGAGCAGTTGTTAGTCAAGAAGGTTTAGCACTAAGATTAGATCCTGAATTTAAAATTTTAAAAATTGCTTATCCATATATTGCAAAAAAACTACTTACCGATAATTCTGAAGAGATTTTAGAAATTCTTTTAGAAGTCGTTTTTGATAAAAAAGGTCAAATTCAAATAGAAAAAGTTGAAAGTTTGTTAAACATTTTATTTAAAGATTCAGAGAATATTAATTCAGATCTCATACCAGTTGCTAACGCAGGATTGAAACTATTTGTCAGTAAAAAAGGATCCGAAGTTAGGAAAAACCTACTTTTAAGTCTTATAAAAGATGAAAAATTAGAATTTACTGATGCGAAAAAACTCTTAGCTTTAATTAAAGATACTTTTAGCCCTCTGAATATTGCAAAAAGTGCAGTGAAAAATATTATTTCTACAGTTTAGTTTTTATTTTTTTATCTAAATTAACTTACTTATGATTTTAATTTGATTAGAATTAAGTTTAATGTTTTAAAAATGAGAAGTAAGAGGATTATTTATCTTTGGAAGATTAAATGAATATTTTGAAAAATCTTTTTTTATTTAACAAAAAATCCGAAAAAAATAAAGACTTAAGTGCTGGATTGGTCGAACAATATGTAGAAATTGCAAAGTTAGTAAAAGAAGCAAGAATAAAACAAAACCTTACAATTAAAGAATTGTCATATATTTCAAAAATTCCTGAAAGAATAATAAACTCTATTGAAAATAATAATAAAAATGTTAGGCCAGGGTATCCTTTTATAAGATCTATATTAATTAAATTAGAGGAATGCTTAGTATTAAAAAAAAATACATTATTAAAGTTAGCAGTTAAAGAAAGAAAAAATTTAAAGAAAGATAGTAAGGTTTTTCTGTTCAGGAAATTCGATCTTATCAATACATGGCAAGGAAGTCTTTTGTATTTTTTTATATTAGTTCTGACGATATTTACATTAAAGAGATACTTGATTTTTAATGTAAATGTTATAGAGATTCAAAATATTGAAAATCAAATAGTTGATAAATAATTTTTAATAAGTTCTAATTTAGAGTTCTTCCAAAATTATTTCCTAGCTCACTAAACATTCTTACGTCATCTTCTATTTCTTCTAAAGGACAATTTAACTTCCATTTCCAGTTATTTTTTGTGGTTCCAGGTTTGTTTAATCTACTTGAATCGTCTAGAGATAATAGATCTTGTAATGGAGCGATAAAGAGATTAGCATTTGTTTTCATACCAATTTCCATTAAATCCCAAGAAGGATTATCTGAAAATTTATATTCATCTTTTATTCTTTTTTTGGATTCATAATCTAAATAATTCCACCAAGAAACTGAAGTAGAGTTGTCGTGAGTACCTGTATAAACAACCCAATTTTTTCCTTCAATATTCTTAGGTAAATAAGGATTATCTTGATTGCCATCAAAAGCGAATTGTAATATTTTCATGCCAGGCAGTTCGAAATTTTTTCTTAATTTCTCTACATCTGCGGTTATTACTCCCAGATCCTCTGCAATAATTGGTAAATGGTTACTCTTTAGATCCTTTTTTACTTTATTTAATAGTGTTCTACCTGGAGAATTTATCCATTTCCCAATAATTGCCGATTTAGAACTTCCATTAACTCTCCAGTACCCCGCTAAACCCCTGAAATGATCAAATCTCAATATGTCCACAAGTTCAAATTGTCTTTGAAATCTTTTCCTCCACCAATCGAAATTAGTCCTCTTATGTTTTGACCAAAAATAAGTTGGGGTACCCCATAATTGCCCTGTGGATGAAAAATAATCAGGTGGTACACCACTTTGAAATATTAAATCTCCATTTTTAAAAATTGAAAATAATGATTTATTACTCCATACGTCGGCGCTGTCTCTGGAGACATAAAAAGGTAAATCTCCTATTAGCTTAATATTTCTTGATTTCGCAAAGTTTTTAATGACGCACCATTGCTCATTAAGATGCCACTGTATTAATTTTTTAATAAGAATTTCTTCGCTTTTTCTTTTAATCCACGATTTTAAGAACTTGTTGTTTTTTATTTTAAATTCTTTAGGCCATTCCCACCAAGGCAACATATTAAATTCCTCTCTGATAACAACAAATGTTGCATAATCTTCAACCCAAGAATTCCTACTGACCCATTTGTTAAAATTAATTTTTCTTTCTTCAGATTGTGAATTCCAACCTTGCAAAAGGAGGAGACCTAATTTCTTTGTTAATTGATCCGCAATATCAAAATCAAAATGATCTTTATTATGATTTGTTGGACCTAGAGTTTCTTTAGTTGAAATTAAGATAAAACCTTTTTCGATTAAATCATCTATATCCAAAAACCATGGGTTTAGTGCAAAACTAGATGGGGAACTATATGGCGAACCAGTAGAGTCAGTAGGTGTAAGAGGTAAAAATTGCCAGTATTCAATTCCATGTTTATGAAGTTTTTTTATCCACTCTTTAGCTCCATTACCAAAAGTTCCACATACTCTTCCTCCGGGAATACATGTTGGATGCATAAGTATACCTAATGATTTTCTTGCAATAATTGACTCTATCGGCATGTTTTAAATATATTTTGATTCTTTACACTTAACGTGTTTTTAAGTCTCTAAATTTAACCATATACAAATTTTTTTTAATTGACAAATATTATTCCTGTTTTTTGAGTCTGAATTAAATATAAATTCTAATTTTTAATCAACAAAGTTTTTGTTTAATTGATGTGACTTTTTAAAACATCTAGTCATTATCTTTTGCGAAATTCACATAAACGACTACGATAAGAATATAGTTTTATGGTGCAAATTTCGTGACAAGTTTTATCACGGCAATGCAGAGTAAAGAATCGAACTTTAATCTAACTAATAGTAGATTAAGACTAGTAAGCGGGACAACAAATCCCAAATTAGCTGAAGAAATTGCATCATACTTAGGAATTGAAAATGTACCATTAATATCTAAAAGATTTGCAGATGGTGAACTTTATGTTCAGATTCAGCAATCAATTAGAGGTTGTGATGTATTTCTTATACAACCTACATGCGCTCCTGTAAACGATAGTTTAATGGAGCTCATGATTATGGTTGACGCATGCAAGAGAGCTTCTGCAAGGCAAATAACGGCTGTAATCCCCTACTATGGATATGCAAGGGCAGATAGGAAGACCTCAGGAAGAGAGTCTATAACTGCAAAATTAACTGCTAATTTATTGGAGAAATCAGGAGTTGATAGAGTTCTAGCTATGGACTTGCACTCGGCTCAAATACAAGGCTACTTTGATATACCATGCGATCATATTTATGGTTCACCTGTATTAATTGATTATCTAGAAACTTTAGATTTAGAAGAAATAGTTGTAGTCTCTCCTGATGTAGGCGGGGTAGCGAGAGCAAGAGCATTCGCAAAATTAATGAAGGATGCGCCGTTGGCTATCATTGATAAAAGGAGATCTGCGCATAATATCGCTGAAAGTCTTACTGTTATTGGTGAAGTCAAAGGTAAAACAGCTATTCTTATAGACGACATGATAGATACAGGAGGTACAATTTGTTCTGGGGCACATTTACTAAAAAAAGAAGGAGCTAATAGAATATTTGCATGTGCTTCACATGCTGTATTTTCTCCTCCTTCTTATGAAAGATTAAGTTCTAAGAATCTTTTCGAACAAGTTATTGTGACTAACAGCATACCAGTTATACACAAAGATAATTTCCCACAGTTAAAAGTTCTTTCTGTCGCAAATATGTTGGGGGAAGCTATTTGGAGAATCCACGAGGAAAGTTCTGTTAGTTCTATGTTTAGATAAAAAGAAAAAAGAAATTATTTTTTTACAACCCCTGTAATTTCTTGAGTCTCTCAGTTTCAATCTTAAATTCTTTTTCGATCTTTTCAGGAACATTATCTGGACACACTTGAAGAGCTGATTCAACTAATTGTAGAGATGCAATAAATTGTAATTGTTTTATGTCAACTGTTTGTTCTTTCTTTCTCTCTATTATTTTCCCTCCATGTTTTTGTGCAATTACTGATGCGAAAGTTGCTGAGGCAACGTTTAATGTTTTTGGGAAATCTAAATCAAATCCTTTTCTTGTAGCATTACATAGAAATGAAACCCCCATTCCATGATATAAATCCAAATCATTTTTATTTGCAGGCTGATTTTTAACATTTGCATTTACCTTATTAAATTCATTATTTGTATCAAATAAAAAATTTGATAAAATTAAAGGTATTGCAAAGATTTTAGATATTTTTAAACTCATATTTGATTTACTTTTGGTTCGTATTATTTAAAGATAACATTTTTTATTTTTTAAACTAAATTTGACAACAGAATTTATTTAATAATTTTAATTTCGTGATGATTCTCTACTATTTTAAGCTTATTTTTGTTCCATGAATATATAACCCTAAATCTATAGTTATCAGAATCTACAAGTCTTGTATGTTCAAGGATATACCAATCTTTGTAAGAAGATTCAAAAATCATTTCGTGTTCGTCGACTTGCTTAATATTTGAAATACCTTCATCATTACTTAAATAAAATTCTTCCCTCTTAAGTTGATGGCCTTTTAAAAATGCATGCATTTCTCCTCGTTCTTTATACTGAGGATTTTCGTCAAAGAAATTATATTTTTTTTCTGGGTACCAAGTAAATTTATAATGCGACTCCCATTCGGATTTACTCTCGAGAGCTTGAATATTTATATTCATACTTAAATTATAAGTTTTTTGTGCTTCATCTAGAAAATACGTTCTATTAGATTTCCACAATCCAATATTCCTGGAAAACCACCTTTTTAAATTACTATTTAAATTGATTTCAGGGGGGTTTTCACCAAAATGTAAATTTTTCTTTGGATTAATAGCAACCATTTATAAATTAGTCCTATTTATTTAATAGCCTATCTGTAAAATAAAAAAAAATATCTTAAGGTGTTTATAAGGATTAACAGCTTTTCAACACTTCAGAGGAATTCATTTGAATGATAAAAAAGAGTTAAAATTAATACTTGTGGCAGCTAGAAATCAACTTTCTAGTAATGATATTAAGTCCCTAATAGCTTATTTAGAATCAGATGATTGTAAATTTGAGATATCTCTTCAGATCTCGGAACCCACAGAGCAGCCAGAATTACTTGAATTACATAGATTAGTCGCTATTCCTGCTCTAATAAAGGTTTCCCCAGCTCCAAAGCAAATATTTGCTGGAAGTAATATTTTCTCACAGTTGCAAAAATGGTTGCCAAGGTGGTCACAGGAAGGTTTAACAAAGAATCTTGGGATTAATTTGCAACCTTCCAAAATTGATTCAATAAGAACTCAAAAAGAATTTCTATTGGAAGACGAACTTCTTGTTTTAAGACAAGAAAATGAGACATTAACAAAAAGAATAGAATCTCAGGAAAGATTATTAAGAATGGTCGCGCATGAATTAAGAACACCTTTAACTGCTGCTACTTTGGCTGTTCAAAGTCAAAAACTCGGACAAATAGATATTTCAAAATTACAGGAGGTAATTAAAAGACGTCTTGAAGAGATTGAACTCCTATCTCAGGATCTTTTAGAGGTTGGAACAACTAAATGGGAAGCGCTATTTAATCCTCAGAAAATTGATTTAGGTAATATTAGTGCTGAAGTAATACTCGAATTAGAAAAATTCTGGAGGCTAAGGAATATTGAAGTTGATACTGATATTCCATCTGATCTGCCAAGTGTATTTGCAGATCAAAGAAGAATGAGGCAAGTATTTTTAAATTTAATTGAAAATGCTATTAAATTTTCTAGAGACTCTGGATCTATAAAAATCACTATGATTCATAAGACAAATCAATGGGTAGAAATAACAATTTGTGACAAAGGTGCAGGTATTCCTTTGAGCGAACAAAAAAGAATTTTTCTAGATAGAGTTAGACTTCCCCAGACTTCTGAAGGGACTTCAGGATTTGGTATAGGGTTATCAGTATGTAGGAGAATAGTACAAGTCCATGGAGGAAGAATATGGGTCGTATCTGAAATTGGTGAAGGTTCCTGCTTCCATTTCACAGTACCTGTGTGGCAAGGACAAAACAAAGAGCAACAATACTTGACGAAAGGCTAGCCTTACTCTTAGTTTTTAATAAGCTGTTATGCTAATTTCCTGGCCCCATCGTCTAGAGGCCTAGGACACCTCCCTTTCACGGAGGCGACAGGGGTTCGAATCCCCTTGGGGCTATTAATTAAAAATTTCAAACTATTTTATTGAAGATTTTGCTTGCTTATCAACGGCAATTAAATTTTCTGACAGATCTTTTTTTAGTCTTTTCTCTATCATCCCTATGGGCATCCACTGACAACCCTGAACAGTAAGGTCATAAATTAATGAATTTTTTGAAGTATTTTTAATATTTTGAATTTTCCAACTACCCTCAAACTTTCTGAAATCGCCTTTAATCAAATTGAATTTTAAAAGGCCAAGCGCCTTATCTTCGAATAAATCGATAGTT
>QCIV01000017.1 GCA_003216455.1 Prochlorococcus sp. AG-402-N17
ATTGGTAGGCAAAGAGGGTCTGGGATCGGAGGTGGAAACGATGAAAGAGAACAAACCCTTAATCAGCTTTTAACTGAATTAGATGGTTTTGCTGATAATTCTGGGATTATTGTTTTAGCAGCAACAAATAGACCAGATATTTTGGATGCAGCATTATTAAGACCAGGTAGATTTGATAGGAAAATTGAAGTAATGCTTCCAGATTTAGATGGAAGAAAAAAAATTCTTTCAGTACACTCACTTTCTAAACCACTTTCAAGCGAAGTTGACTTAGGATATTGGGCTTCTAGAACAGTTGGATTTTCTGGAGCAGATCTTGCAAATTTGATGAACGAGAGTGCTATTCACTGTGCTAGAGATGAATCTAAGTTAATAAGTGATCTTCATATAGAAAATGCTCTTGATAAAATTACCATCGGCTTGAGAAGTTCATTAATAACTTCTCCAAATATGAAAAAAATTATTGCTTATAACGAGGTAGGCAGAGCTATTGTATCAGCTGTGAGAAATGGAATTGAATCAGTTGATAAAATTACGATCTTACCAAGAGCTGGATCTATAGGAGGATATACAAAATTATGCCCTGACGAAGATGTTATTTCTAGTGGCTTGATTTCAAAAAAATTATTATTTTCAAAAATTGAAATTGCTTTAGCTGGAAGAGCAGCAGAAACGATAGTTTTTGGTGAAGGTGAAATTACACAATGCTCCTTATATGATATTTCTTACGCGACAAATATCGTAAGGGAAATGGTTACAAAATATGGATTTTCAATTATTGGTCCAATTTCAATGGATTCTGATAATAATGAAATGTATTTAGGAGATGGATTATTTAGAAGAAAGCCTCTCATAGCAGAGAATACCAGTTCTAGAATAGATAATGAAATCATAAATATTTCTAAGATTTCATTAAATAATTCAATAAAAATATTGAAAAAAAATAGAGTCTTACTAGATAAATTAGTTGATATACTTTTAAATCAAGAAACTATAGATAAAAAAGTTTTTAAATTAACAACTTCTAAATTGTTGAAAGTTTGATTTAATTGTTTTAAATTAAAAAAAAAATTTTTATATTTTCTTGATTATTAAAAACAATACGACCAAGTTATTAGTTACACTTTCATTTTTACTTATTCTTCCATTTGTACAAAAACAATGGTTTAATTTGTATGCACTCAATATTAATGATACCTCCTTTTATTCAATCCTTTACTATTTGAGCGGTGCAATATGTCCATCTTTAGTGTGTTTAAACTCTTTAAAAAACTATACATACTATAGTTTTAATAAGGATAAATTCCATAGTATAAAAATAATTAAAGGAAAAAGATTATTATTCTTAGTAGCAATAAATTTAATATTTCTCTCTTACTTAATAGCTGATTATATATATATAAATTTTGATCTTATATTTAATTTATTTCTTGAAGGAATTAATTTACCAAGACCGGATATTTCACAGTTAAGTTTTTACATATTTTTAATTTCTATCTTATTAATTTTTAAGAAATCTAGGTTTCTGTTAAAAAAAATAATATTGGTAAATTTTATTTTGATTTCTCTCTATCTTTGGCATCTTCAAATTAATAATATTAGTGTTGATGATCAGTTTCATATATATAGATATTTTGGTTTAAATGACTTAAATTTAATTAATCTTTTTATCCTAGTCGCCATAGAAATTTCTTTTTATATATGGTCCTTTTTATCATATAAAACTAATTTAAGCGATTGGATCGTGCCCAAACCTCAAAAAAGGGATGTTATCCCCTTTTTGAATATATTTATTTTTTATTTTTTTATAATTATTTACTACTCAATACTTACTTAAATAATTCTAATTCTTCTATAGCGCAGAAAAATATTCCTTACTACCTTTGGGGTCCTCTAACATTGTTTTTTCCCCGGGTGTCCAGTTTGCTGGACATACTTCATCAGGGTTTGCCGCCACGTATTGATAACCTTGAAGAATCCTTAGCGTTTCATCAACATTTCTACCTACAGGAGCCTTGTTAACAGTCATATGCATAACTACTCCTTCGGGATTGATAAGAAATAAACCTCTATCGGCCTCTCCATCATCATTAAGAACATTGTACGCCTGGCAAATTTCTCTTTTTAAGTCAGAAACTATCGGGTAGTTAATATCACCTATTCCGCCTTCATTTCTTGGGGTTTGTATCCAAGCCAAATGACAGTGTTTGCTATCAACTGATACCCCAAGTATTTCAGTATTAAGAGCTGAGAAATCTTGGTATCTATCACTAAATGCAGTGATTTCAGTTGGACATACAAATGTAAAATCTAGTGGGTAAAAGAATAAAACAACCCATTTACCTCTTAGACCTGAAAGTGTAATCTCCTTAAACTCTTGATCATATACTGCTGTAGCACTAAAATCTGGTGCTTCTTGGCCAACTCTTAAACTCATGAAAATTTGTCCTTATTTAAATTATATATGGTCTGAATGACCGTAATAAGTATTATAATTTTATTAATAATGAATTAGCAAGTTTTTTTTAAATTAAATGAAATGGCATTATTTCTTTACTAGGAAATTTACAATTTTGAATCACAATAAACTTTTAAAAAATCTCAAAAAGGAGTTAATTAAATATCCCATTAACAGGCTTGACAATAAAAACACGAATTAAAAGAAATTTTATTTTATTTAAGATTCCTTTAAATTCAACTCTCTATAATTAGAAATATTCTTTTTAATATTTTTAATTATGGCTAAATATATTGAAAGACTAAAGGAAAAAGTTAAAATAAAAAAATTTGATTCTAATCAGCCAATTGGAGCTTGGATTTTCGTTGTAATTTTGAATATAGTCGGATTTGCGGGTTTTTATTATTTAAAGGTAAATAATATACAACTAGGTAATTAAAAACTTATCTTATTTCCTTTTTAATTGAACGACAAAAATTTTTTAGTCTTTCATTTCTCGTTAAGTCAGGTAAAGTCCAAATTGATTCTGTCTTTGGTAATGGATCTTTGCTCCATTCTTTGAATTCTTCCATTATCGCAGCATTATTTAATTTTGATGTATACTTTTTTCGTTTTTTTAAATATTTTCTTATCACTGTAAGATTTGCCTCTATATATACCCTCATAATAAATACTTAGTCTTATATTAATTTATCATCTAGCAAGTTCTACTTTAAAGAAATGATTAATTAGACATTTTGAATTGCTTGAAAAAGTCCAAACGAATAACCTCCTATTAGAATCCAGCCAAGTACACTTGATATTATTGTAGATCTTCTATTGTGCCTCCTTAAAGCGGATTCAATCATTTCATTCACTTCATCTCTATTAAGGTATTCTTTCTTGGAATTTTTTTTCATTTTTTTCTTTTTACAATAAACGAATTTATAAGAAAGTGAGCTAAAGATTTTTACTTATCAGTTAGAGTTTTTTTTGATGTTTTTTATATATTTATTATTTTTGTCAATAAATATATTATGAAATTTTAAAAGTAAATTTTAAAATTATAAAGTAAGGTATAGGAATTGAAGAATCATACTTTTTAATGCAAACAATGAATATTAATGATAAATCTGTTTTAGAAATGCTTAATAAACTTATTGTTATTAACAGGCTAAATAAAACTCAAATTCTTCAAATGGTGAATTTAGTTTCAATTTCAAATGATTTCAATGATTTAAAGGATAATTTGAAATGGGAAAGTTCCAAATCATTTCATCAAAATATTTAAAATAAATAAACTCTTTTTTTGATAATTATCAATTCTTTAAATTTATATAAGATAAATAATATTTATTTGAATTAATTAAGAGTTTTATAAATAATTTATTTAAGCTATTCAAATTAATTTTTGATAATAATTTCTATTATGTGTAACTTGATCTTGATTAGTATAATTATATGTTGTTTTCTTATCCTTGCTAAATGATTTAATTAATATTGTAGAAGTGATAATTATTATTAGTATGATTAGTAAATCTCCAACAGTAATCCCTCTCTCCTTAAGATTCATAATAAAAAATATATTTTGTTTAAATATAGCCTTTTTTATTTGATAAACTAATATCTTTAACAAACGTGCTAAAAATATATATTAAAGAATTATAAAAAGAATATAAAAATATAAAGACTATATTCTTTTGAGTCATATAAAAAAAATAGATGAATTACTTATATGGAAGTCAAAAAAAAATTTAGTAGTTTTAATACCCTTGATTTTTTCTCTAAAGAAATGATTATCACAAAAAAATCACTTAACGAAAATCAACTCAAGTTTACTTATCAAAAACAGCTAATCTCAGATCTTGATTATAAGCACAAGCAATGGTCAAAATCGATTGATAGAAAATATTAAAAGGTTTCGTTGATTATATTTAAAAGTTTATTTCTTTTATTTATATTTTTCTCTTCCCAATGAAGTGTTACTTCATCATTAATGAAAGGTTTTGATTCATAAGCTAGATACCAAAGAATAAATCCGACAGGAAATATTAAAATATGCATAGCAAAATTAGTTGACTTAAATTAAATATAGTGCAACACTTATAATGTGCAAGTGTGACACTAATTTTTTATTATGCCCTCTCCGAGGAAAAGAATTGGTTTTTTGCCAAGTGAAGAAGTTCATGAAATTATTGAGAAATTGTGCACAGCTAATGAATTTAGTCAGTCAAAGGTTACAGGTTTATTGGTCGAGGAAGCGTTGAGGTCTCGAGGTGTATTAAATCAATCTTTTGGTCAAAATAAAATCGATAAAAGGGATTTAATCAATTTTTCTTTTGATCAAGAAACATTTTCTGAAAATAATAAATCTCTACTTAATGTGGAAGACTATGAAGTTAATAAAAAAGTATTATCTGATGATATCAAAATGATGCATGAATTTATTGAGTTTAAGTATTTCAAGAAAATTATGAAGCGAAATAATAATATTATTAAATAAATAGTGTCACACTGTTAATGTTTATATGAGAATGCTTTTCAATGGAATTTAGAAATTAAGTAAAGATAAATATTTTTAATCAACTTTTAAATAGGGATCAAAAATAAATTGAATCTTTAAAAATTCAGCGGACTAAATCCTCGTGGAGATATGAACCTTAGCCCGCTTTAAAAAAATAGCAATAAAAAAATATAAATACAATAAGTATTTAAATTTACTTTTGATTTAAAATTGGAATGTATAAACTCTAAATATGAATGGCATTAAGTGAATTAAATGAAGATACACAGGATCATATATGTGATCTTCTTGAAAATCTTCAGCAAATAGAGAAACTTAAAAATAAAGATATACGAATTTTGCTTGATAAGATAGTCAGAAAATATGGAGGAAAAGTAGTAAATAAATGAAACGCTTATTAATCCCACTATTAGTTTTGCTTAATTTACCAAGTGTTGTTCATAGCTCCCACTTGAATTATCAGAGAGAACTTACAGTCACCTCTGAAAGCACTAAGGAATCTATCGAGTTGGCAAAATACCTTAAAGATAATGGTGTAGTTAAATATTCAGCATATTGGTGTCCTAATTGCCTTAATCAAAGTGAATTATTTGGTAAGCAAGCTTATAGAGAACTTAATGTAGTTGAATGTGCAAGAGATGGCATAAACAGTCAAACTCAATTATGCATTGATAAAAAAATTAAGGGGTTTCCCACATGGGAAATAAATGGAAAACTAATTTTAGGTGTACTTTCACTAAAAGAGTTATCAAAGTTGACTGGATTTAATAAATAAGGATTATGTAAGAAGATTAATGGCTAGATATTAAAGGTTATTTCTTGAGCCCCTTTCATACAACCTCCAGCTGGATAATTAATTACTTTTTTTGATACTAATCCAATACTTATAGCAATTAATCCAATACCAAATACAGCCCTGGATCTTTTGCTTGGGATGAGATATTTCATTGGATATATATAATTATAAAATATTAAGGATTATGAGATTATTTCGTGGATTTTTTTGTTTAAAAAATAACAAGTAACCCTAAATCTATAATTTTTTAAAATAAATTTTGATATAAGTTATCTTGAAAATTCTTAATCAATAAATGCTTATATATTTTTTTTCATTATTTTTACATTGTATTTGACAGTCATTTTATAATTAAAATGAGACTTTTCTTTTTTAATGAAAAATAAAGAATTTAATGTGACTCAAGGAATGGCTTTGTTACTTTTGAAGCCATTAAATTTACCCGCTAACTACGTCCTTAATCTCATAATTTATATAACTAACCCTAGTAACGATATTGGATACTAAAAGTCTTCCCAAACTGGTTTGGTTCTCCTCCACCCTTGAGCGATTAACTTTTTCCATTTATCTCTAGCTTTATCAACTTTAAGTTCTTCTCTGGTTGTCATAAGAGGTGGTTCTTTCCTAAAACATTAAGAATTCTTCCAGAGTCAATAAACATATATTCATAAAATTTGTCTTTATTTTGATTATTCTTTGAAAACCTTTTAACCCTTGAACGATTTGAATTTATAAGCCAAAAATTTTTTGTCAATCTTACTTATTTTATGTCTTCTCAATTGGAGCCATTGTTAAGCCTTTACTGAAGAGTTGCTCATGATATAGCTCTGCCTGTTCAAGATTACCTCTCCACACCTCCGCCGATCCTGTCTTGTCAACTTTGATGGTTAGATCCCATGACCTTTTTTCACTCATGCTTGGTATTATTGTTAGAAGACAATTTGCGACATGCTGAAAAGTATTAAAATTGTCATCAAGAACTATAACCCTTGCTTCTGGATATTTTGCTTTAGATTTCTTTGGATCTAAGACTGAGCCGAGTGAATTAAACATTATTGTCTTTAATAGTTTAATTATATTAAAATTTCACCGATGCTCTTCAATTGAAAAGTATTGAAATGTCTCGAGCGTGACTTGAACACGCGACCTGCGGGCTATGAATCCGCCGCTCTAACCAGCTGAGCTACCGAGACATGGTGATATTGTAAGGCATTGGTTGTACTTAAATACCATTTTGAAAATTTATTTGTTTGTGGGCCTCATATATAGCAATTCCGCACGCTACAGAAAGGTTTAGACTTCTAACTCCTTTTTTATCATTGTTTCCAATCTGTAAATTCGGCATAAATATTGATATTAAAAAGTCGCTTTTATTAATAATTGAATCTGGTAATCCTGAATCTTCTCTCCCAAATAGCAAAATATCATCTTGTTTAAATTTAAAATCCTTCAAATATAATCCATTTTTTTTACTAAAAGAAATTATTCTTTTTGTTGATTTTGACGTCAGAAATTTTTCAAAATTTTCATACTTATTAACAGTAACTATAGGCCAATAGTCTAATCCTGCTCTTTTTAAATATTTATCTTCTAGTTTAAAACCCAAGGGCTCTATAAGATTTAAAGGTATATTAAATGCAGCACATGATCTGGCAATATTACCAGTATTTTGTGGGATTCTAGGTTCAAAAAGAGCGACTTCCAATTTTAAATAGGTATTTCAATACTTATTTCATCTATTTTGATTGCTCTGCCGTTTATTGCCAGCCAATTATTTTTTGATATTTTGGTTATTCGCTTTTGAAGTTCGCCGATTCTTTCAATATAAGTATTACCAATTTTATATTCAGAGACCAGACTCCAACCTACTTGTTCTCCAACAATAATTGTTATGCTTTTTCTTTTCATTAAGTGACTTATAAGTGAATTCATTATTGTTGACCATTCATTTTGTTCCTTGGAAATACTTTTCATAACGAATCCGCCAATCGAATCTATTAATAATGGACCTTCTTCTTTCCTTAATGTATTTAATAGATCTGTCGTTTCTATTAATTTCCAATCTTTTGGCCTTCTTTTTCGATGTAGATTAATTTTATCTTGCCATTCTTTATCGTCTAAATTGTTTTCAGATAAGGCAACATATGATAATTTTTTTACCTCCTTTGCAAGATGCTCCGCGAATTCACTTTTGCCACTCTTTGTTCCCCCTGTAATAAAAACTATATAAGATGAATATTCACTAATACTTAAATCCTTGACATTCATAAATTCTCTATTATTTAGAGAAATACCACCATGTTGCTAAAGGAATAATTGTGGCAGCAATTAACAAACCTATAACTATATAAGTAGCAGTTGAACTCTCAGTATCTTTCGATCTCATAGTGTTAAAATTTGGATCCACTACAGGGTTGTCAATAGATGAAGGCTGACTTTTTTCGTAATTTATAATATTCTTCTGTTGAGTAATTCCAAAATGTATATTTATACCACTAATTTCATTTGCGTATGTAGATGAGGGGATAAGAATAAAGATTAAGCCAGTAAAAATAAGAGAAAGTATATATTTATTGATTTTTGGGTTCATTTTGAAATGTTTTGATTAATTATATATTAAAAAGGATATGTTTGAGTAATTTTAAATGTACTAAACAATATAATATTTGCATAATTTAATTAGAAATAACATATTTAATATATGGGATTCAATGGAAAATCATTAATATTAGTCGGTGCAATACTCTTTATATTTCAAATAGCAAATTTCATTTCAATAGAAACAATTACTCCTGAGCTTGAAAGAGCACAAGTGTTAGCCGCAATAGCTTCATTAATTATTATTTTGATAGGTTTTTTATTTAAACAATTCGAACCATTAGCTGGTGAGAAAGCTGCTTTAAAAGGAGAAAATAAGTTTCTCTTCGATAGAAACATGCCGGATGAAGTTATTGATGAACTTGCATGGGGTTCTGAAGCAATATTAACTTCTACAGCAGCAGCAGCAATATTAATCCACAATGATGGCGTTAATATATTGAGGAGAGGAATCACTTCAAGTAATGATTTTAAACCTGGGGAAACTTGTCTTAGATCTATAAAAGATATGAAATTAATATCATTAGCAAACACTAAATTTTATCCTGGAAGAGATGAATTCTTTAATTTTTGTGCCGAAATTCCATCTATTCTAGTTGTACCAATAAATAATAAGGCTTTTATATTGATTGGAGGCTGGAGTGCTAAGTGTTTTACGAAGTCTGATGAAAAATGGATTAATAACTGGTCCAAAAAAATTAATAATATTTTTTCAAAAAATAAAATTTAAAAATAAATTATGGATTTTACTCTTTTATCTTTTGCTTTAAAACTTACTGATTCAGTAGTTAAATTATAGTAAGCATTTTCTGAATTTATTTCATATTTATTTTCGTTATTTTCATCTTTTATTATATATTTTACTGGATTGAAAAATTCAATTATGTTATCTGAACCCAATATGGCTTTTCCTGAATTTAAGATGATATTTTGATTTTCAAATCTTATATTACCCTCTAATAGATAGTTAGTATTTTCTAAATTCCAAATAAAATTATCAGCATATAAAAAATCCCCATCTCTTTTAAAAGTTTTTAATTTAACATTCCCTTTCAATTTCAGGACTTTATTGTTGTCTGATAATGTAGATTCTTCTGAACTAATAATATATTTAGTTACTTCCCCATTTAGGATATTAATGATAGGTTTTTTTAATTGGAATTCTAATTTAATATTGTCATAACTTGAATTTGGACTGGTAATTGAATATACTTTATCTCCACTTTTAGAGAAAATAGTCATATCTAAACTTTCTATTTTTTGTATAACTTTATTTTCATCAATTACATTTGGGGCGCAACCAAGTATAAATAATGGAAGGAAAATTATTAATCTATGAATGTTGCTCATACTCCAGTCTATTTATGATTGGAGTTGGTTTAGGAAGTATTGAGTTACTTTCTAATAATCCCCAACTTAATTGTTGTTTCCAAGGAATTTCTTCTCTGTATATTGAACCAAGTTGCTCATTAATTTTTGAAGATAATTCCGGCAATAAAGGTATTAATAACAATCCTATTATTCGGGTACTTTCTAAAACGTTATAAATAATTTGTTTAACTAGAGGTAGATTATTTTTATCTTTAATTAACAGCCATGGCTGATTATCATTCAAATACAAATTTGTATTAATTGCTAAGCTAAGGACTTCATTAGCTGCAAGATCTAATTTGTAGTTATCAAAGTTATAAATATAGTTTTCGACTGCAATTTTGGCAGAATTCTCTAATTTATTTTCACTTAAAATTTTTTCATTATTTGGTACTTTGTTATCAAACCATTTTCTAGACATAGATGATGTTCTATTTAATAAATTACCAATTGTATTCGCTAAGTCATTGTTGATAATGTCAACAAATCTTTTATCTTGAAAATCCCCATCATTTCCCAGTGATATGTCTTTAATGAGATACCACCTTACAGGATCATTTCCATATTTTGTAAGTAATAAATCAGGGTCGAGTACATTTCCCAAGCTTTTACCCATTTTTTGCCCTTCTCTTGTAAGAAACCCATGCCCAAAAACCTTTTTAGGAACTTTCATATTGGCAGAAATGAGCATTGCTGGCCAATATACAGCATGGAATCTCAGAATATCTTTACCAATAAAATGAACATCAGCTGGCCATCCTCCATTAATTGATTTTTCCAATGAATGTTCTGTAGCATCAGAGCTAATGGCGCTTACATATCCAAGTAAAGCATCAAACCATACATAAAAGGTATGGTTATCGTAACCAGGGATAGGAATTCCCCATGAGACATTTGTTCTTGAAATTGAAAAATCCTTTAAACCTCTAGATACAAAATTTATAATTTCATTCTTTCTTTCTTTTGGCTCTATAAAAGAAGGCTCGCTGATTATTTTCTCAATTTCTTTTTGATATTTTGAAAGCCTAAAAAAGAGATTCTCTTCATTTTTCCATTCTAGATTTTTTTGATGTATGGGACACTTATATGTTGATGAGTTTTCTGGATTATCTTTAAATTCTTCACAACCGACACAATACCAACCTTTTTGAACTCCCATATATATATCATCTGATGCTTTTACTCTTTCATAAAATTCATTAACAACAAATTCATGATCTTTTGAGCTTGTTCTTATAAATTTATCAAAGGATATATTCCAATTTTTCCAATTATTAATAAAGACTTCTGAGATTTCATCACAATGTGATTTTGGTTCAATACCCTTTTCATTAGCTGTTCTTTGTATTTTTAAACCATGTTCATCAACTCCAGTGATGAAAATAACATCTTCACCTGCAAGCCTTTTATACCTAGCTATTGAGTCACAAATTATTGTTGTATATACACTTCCTAAATGAGGTTTATCATTAACATAGTATAAAGGTGTAGTAATGACAAAAGTCATAAAGCTTTTTTATTAATACTAACAGATATTTTTTAAACTAATAACAACCTATTATATTTATCATCTTATTAATAAATAAACTCTAAAAGATTACTATCATTTATAATATATTTAACTTTATATATTTTATTACTATATATTTCTATTGATACAAAAAGAGTAATAAGTAATTCTAGCGAATAATCTGGAAAATAAACCAAAGCAATATTTTTTTTATGGTTAATCCACTTAACAAATATTATTTTATAAAAAGCTTTTTTTTCATTCTTAAAAAATAATATTAAATACTTAAATTTATCATTTTTAAATATATTATTATTCTCTGATTGTCTATTTTTTGAATAATCAATAATCTTAGAGATTGAATCTTTACTTAGGACTTCATAATTATTAATTTTATTATAGACTTGCCTTTGTATAATTAAATCAAGATATCTTCTTAATGGTGATGTACATTGTACATACATTTTAAGACCTAATGATTCATGGATTCCTGGCTTAGTAGTTATGTAACTTCTTCCCATATATTGTTTTAATAATATATATTTAATTTCACTATCAATGTATCTGTTAAGTATTTCAGATGGATCGCAATTTAGTTTCTGAATCCTAAATGCAGCTGCTAAATTATATTTATATATAAATAAACTTGTTACATAACCCATTAATATCATTGATTCTGAAACTATAATTTGTGATATTGTTTTCTCTAATTTAGTTAATATAATCTTATCCTTATATAATTTAATTTTACTATTAGGACTTTCAAAAATAATTGCGCCTTGTTTCTTTCTGAATGTAATACTTTTTTCTAATAAATTTTTAATCTCAATTAATTCTGTTTCTTCTTTAGGTTCTATTTCTAATATTTCATTTGCATCTTCATATGTTAATTGATATTTTGGTTTTATTATTGCTTCAGTTATTTCATATTTATATAGTGATCCATCGTCATTGAATTCTATTGCTGCACTAATAGTTTCTGAAACTTTATTTTGAGCTAGATTTGCCTTTTCAAGAATATCTTTAGGTAGCATTGGGACATATTGATCAATTAAATATAAACTGCTATTTCTCTTTCTTGCATTTAAATCAACATTAGAGTCATGCAAAAAGAGTTTGCATGGATTACTAATATGTATCCATAATTTTTTTTTATTTCCTTCTTTTATTTCTAATGAAATAGCGTCATCAACCTCATGTGGATTATCAGAGTCAATAATATATGTTTTTAAATTAGTTAAATCTTTCAAATATTTGAGATATTAATTATTGTGCCAACTATATTCAATATGAAATTATCCTTCAGGATTTACGAAGGGTAAAAGAGCTACAATTCTGGCTCTCTTTACAGCTAATGTAAGATCTCTTTGTTGCTTAGAGGTTAAACCTGTCATCCTTCTTGGTAGGATTTTGCCCCTCTCAGTTATGAATTTTTTTAGTAGTTCTACATCTTTGTAGTCAATAGGATCTCCAGGTTTGATAGGGGATAATTGTTTTTTAAAAATTGAATTAGGCATGATTTGATTTGTTTACTTAATTTCTTTGTGAATTGTCATCCTGTTTAAATGAGGATTAAATTTTTTTAGTTCTAATCTTTCAGTTGTATTTCTACGATTCTTTTCGGTAGTATATCTTGAGACACCATTTGATCTCTTAGGATCTGTGCTTGTCCTAGCTTCAGTACATTCCAGGGTCACTACAACTCTTGTCCCTTTTTTGGCCATTTTAATTAATACTTTATTGTATAATTTTCTATTGTACATCTTCAACAAACTTTTTTGAAGATAAACTCATTTCTTTTATCATCATTGATTAAAAAATATATATGAAAGTTTCTCAAAATTGGTTAAAAAATTTAGTAGAAATTACTTCTACTCCTGAAGATCTCTCTGAGAAATTATCTATTGGTGGATTTGAGGTTGAATCATTAGAAGATTGTTCAGAAAATGTAAATGATGTTGTTTTAGGTAAGGTATTATCTGTTATAAAACACGAAGGATCTGACAAACTTTCAATTTGCCAAGTCGATATTGGTAATTCAAAGAATTTACAAATTATCTGTGGTGCGCGCAATATTAAACCAAATATTTATGTTTATGTTGCTACTGTCGGTGCGAAATTAAATGCTGTCAATTTAACTATTAAAAGAAGTGAAATTAGAGGTGTTATGAGTGAAGGAATGATATGTTCACTGCAGGAACTGGGTTTAGAGGACTCTAGCGAAGGGATAGAGATCATTGACGAAGATTTAGCCTTAAAACATGAATTAGGCACTCCAGGGTCTGAGTTGCTTCAATTAAATGATTTTATATATGATTTAGCCATTACAGCTAATAGACCTGATGGAATGTCAGTTATAGGTATAGCCCGTGAAATTTCTGCCCTTTTAGAATCCACCTTAAATTTTCCAGAATTAAACCATACATACAATATTCATTTACTTAAAGGGTGTAAACTTTGTCCAGAGGCTATAGAATCTAATTGCATTTATACAATAAGCTGCATTGATGGAGTAAATGGAGAGAAATTATCGCCAAATTGGCTTAAAGACCGTATAGAAAAATCAGGTATAAAATCTATTAATCTTCTAGTTGATTTGACAAATTATATTCTTTTAGAACAAGGTCAGCCTTTGCATGCGTTTGATAAAGATAAACTGTCAAACTTAATTGGTAAGGAAGTTTCTCCAGAAGATTTCTCTGTAAGAAAAGGCAAGGATAACGAAAGCCTTATTTGCTTAGATGGTAAAGAATATGACTTAAATGACAATATCACTATTATTACTTGTTGTGATAAACCTGTAGCTATTGCTGGGGTGATAGGCGGTTTAGAGACTTCTGTAACTAATACTACCTCATCTATTTACCTGGAAGGCGCTGTTTTTAATCCAGTTACTATAAGAAAATCTTCAAAGGTGGTTGGCATAAGAACAGAATCTAGCAGCAGGTATGAAAAAGGGATTTCATCAAAAAATACAATAAGTGCAGTAACAAGGGCAATTAATCTTTTAGAAGAATATTTTTCTATTAATTCACCAATCATCAATACTTCACATTTAATAAGTAATGAGGATAAATTTATTAAACTGCGTAGAAATCGAATACATAAAATTCTTGGTCCATTAATAATTAACGATCAATTTGAAAAAAGAAATTTATCTGATAATGAAATAGTTGATAAATTAAAACTCATAGGTTGTACTTTAAAGAATAAAAAATTTGGCTGGGATGTAGCAGTAATTCCTAATAGATCTCATGATTTAATAAGAGAAATAGATTTAATTGAAGAAATAGCGAGATTAATTGGGTATGACAGATTTGACTTGAACCTTCCTTATCCAATTAAGCCTGGAAAATTGTCAACAGAACAGTTGTCATTGAGAAAAGTAAAAAATGGTTTTACAGAAAATGGTTTTAACGAAGTACTTAGCTACTCTCTTGTTCCAGATGATAAAGAAACACTTATTAAGATTTCTAATCCTTTGTTATTAGAAACTAGCTGTCTAAGAGATAATATCTGGAAAGAACATTTGGAAATTGTAAACCGTAATATAAAAGCTGGACAAACAAGTTGTTATATATTTGAAATTGGAAATGTTTTTCATAAGAATACTGAGTTTATTCAAGAAGAGGTACTGAATGGTGCAATTTATGGCAATAGAAAATTTGGAAAATGGGTATATTCGGGAAAGGATAATGATCTTAATTATTATCAGGCTAGAGGAAAGTTAAAGGAAGCCTTATCATGTTTGAATATAAAAATTGATGATAAACCTACTGATGAATTTGATTTTCTACATCCAGGAAGAACAGCAAAATTAATTATTGAAGGTAAAGAAGCAGGTTATTTTGGTGAAATTCATCCCAAATTAATACTAGAGAAGAAGTCATTAAAAAAAGTTTTTTTATTTAGCATATATATAGATAACCTCCTGAAAGCTAGTACAAGAAAAAATAAATGGATTCCAATATTTAAGCCATATCCAATTGTTCCGAAAATGGAAAGGGATATAAATTTTGTTTTCAGCAAGCAATTCTTAATTAGCGATATAATTTCACAAATAAAAAAAACAGGAAAAAATCTTTTAGAAGATGTATATTTAATTGATGTTTTTGAAGATATTAAACTTGGTGAGGATTTTATAAGTTATACATTTAGATTATCTTATAGAGATAAAGATAAAACATTATTGGACTCAGATATTAAATCAATACACTCAAGCATCATTTCTAAAATTGAGAAAAATTTCAAGACAAATTTGAGAAATTAATTGTATTTAGATTCTTATTTGAGACCAATAATTAGTCTATATCTAATTCTTATATGAGATAACTAATAATCCTACAAAACTAATTAATGTTGTATTATAAATACCATGATAAGTTTACTATCTCTATTGCTATCTTCAGTTCTGTGGGTCCAAGTTCCACAGTGGTCAGACGATTGGTCAAAATGTTCTGTTGATGTGCCAGACGCCTCATGTCATTGGTATATAACCTCACCTGATAATACTTTTGGGGAAGGATTTGACTGGGCTAATGCTCCTTGGTTTGATGCTAACGGATTAAGTGATGTACCTAGCATTGACAAGCAAACTGCCATCGAAAAGTTGCAGTCAAAGTAGTACTGTCTTTAAGGCAGTACGTGAAAACATAAAAACCTTTGATATCAACACTTTTTAAGCGTTATTAATTTCCTGGACATTGAAAGGACATAATTTGTTGATTTATTATTCAGTTTTTAATTTTTCCCAGGTAATAAACAGATTGGGTATGATGAATCATCCAAATTGATAAATTAATTTATCTTACATATCTATTTTGAGACTATATAATAGACTTATAATAAGTCTTATATAAGAAGTCCTATACAAGGATTTTTTAATATTTAAAAGTATTTTCTATTTTTATTTTATTTATACAAAATTATTGTTTCCATATATTTGAATAATAATAATTTATAAAAATTAGAATTTATCAGTTTAGCGGCTATCTTATATGAGACTATTAAATAGACTTAAAATTAGTCTTATATGAGAATTAGTATACTATTTTCTATATAGATTTTTAAGCAATTGATACGCTTCATTTAATTTTCTCATTTGATCTGTTGATCCTCCAGCATCTGGATGCGTCTCTAAGGCTATTAATTTATAGGCCTCCCTAATTTTACGGAACGTATGAGCGGATCCTGCTGATGTTGATAAATTCAATAATTTAAGTGCTCCATGTACTGTCATTGTTGAGTCCAAAGTTTCAAATGAATTTGATCTATTATTTCGCTTAAATCTACTTATAAACCTTCTCATAAGTGTTGGTATTCTATTTATCAGGTCTGATGTAGCAAAAGGGTCTTCTAAAACGCCAATCATTAATAAAACAATTTCAAGGGATGGATTTTTCTTTATCCAAAATGGGCATAATTCTGACATTAATTTATTGGCTGCACTCCACGTAAAGGGTAGATTTTCAGTTCCATCAAGATTTGGCCATATATCCCTTTCAAACCAATCCATCGAAGCTTCTACTACATGATCATTAGGAACTGATCCATATAAGGTTTTCCAATGACTAATTAACTCAATTCGACATTTTATTAATTCAGTTTCTTTAATTGTATTAATTTGAATATCATTAATATTCTCCTTTAATTTTTCACTATTAATACTTCTTCTTAGATTCCTTACTTTTTTTTCAACAAAATTGGGAAGGCTTATGTTTAAGTTGGCTTTTTCTTTAAATTGATTGTTATTTTTAAATCTTTTATTCAAAGATATCTCATTAACTTCTTTTTTTACGTCTGATTTAATTAATACCAATGCAGTATCTTCATCAATATTTATATTTTCCTTATTATTCTCGTTAAAGTCTATTTCTTGCTGTTGGTTCTTAGGTAGTAAATCATCTTCTTGAAGAAGTTCTTTAAGTATCTTTTCTATTACAGGCCCTCTTGCTCTAAATCCCCACTCTTTTCGTAATTGATCAAACCTGGAAATTAGTTCCTCAGGTAAATCAATTGAAATTCTTTTTGTATTTGAATTTTCAGGAATATTCAATAATATTTTCTTGAATAGTATGGAATTTATTTAATTTTATTAAATAAAAATTGAAAGTCCATACAAAATATTGTTTTTAAATTAAAACCAATTTATTTTTAGGTCACAAGTCAATTAAGTGTCTTTTTATAATGAAAATAAAAAATGTTTAATTGTTATTTCAAGTCATCTAAAGAAAAAAAGAGTTTTTATCAACATAAGAAATTAGAAATGCTCAATTATATTAAGGATTCACTTGAACGTAAAATTGCCTCAGTAACAGCATCTATCGAAGTTCTAGAAAGTCAAATAAGCAGGGATCAAGAAGTTGAAGTAACTAACTAGTATTCACACAAAACTTTCTAGAAGTTTTTCAGGACCAAATTTCTTTAAATAATTAATATTTGATTTTTCAGTTACTAATAGATATCCTGCAAAACCTAAACCGTTAATACTGAAACCATGAATATGGTCATTTTTTCTCTTTATAATAGCGATCCATTTATTAGTTATTAAAATATTGTAAGGATATATTGGCTTTTTATTACTAATAGGATCCCCAAGACCTAATTTCTTGCATAATTCTAAATAAAATTCAAAAAGAGTTGATGAATTTTCTAAAAAATTAAATTTGGAAACAATAATATTTTTTTTAAGCTTACTATTTAGATCTTGATATGAGTTCATTTCTAAAAACCACTTTTCTCTAGGACACGATATCTCACCTCTAGATCTACGCAGAAGTTGAAAATGCCTGTGAGGTTGACTTGCACCCGCAATTGGAGAACTATTGAAAAACCATAATCCACTAGTATCTTTATTAACTTGTTGTATCGCTCTCCAATCTTTAATATCTAACCATCCATTTTGAGGTTTCCATTTATTTGTAATCAGTAAAATATGACCTTTTTGTACAGGGTACTTATTTAATATTAGTTGATGATTAGCACCAATTTTATCAATTTCTAGTATCTTTTCCCAAGGACAAAAAGGATTCTGCTTAGGACCATAAATTTTATTTTTATTAAACTTTGAAGTATCGAGTTTCCTAATAATGAAGTCGTCTTTTTCATATAAATCTCTTGTAATAATATCAGTTTTGAGAGGATATAATGATTTATCATCAATTGATAATCGAGTTTGCTCTAGTGCTTTTTCCCAATATATTTCTAAACTCATATAAAAAGAATTATCATAATCATTTTAAAAAAAATAATAAATTTGTAATTACTTTTTATTAAATTGATATTCTTTCAATTTTTCCAGAGGTACTGATTCTAAGACTACAATATTCGTTGACTCTAATACGACTTTTGGTGCGAGACCGTCTAATAATGCTTGCTTCCACCTTTCAAGACAAATACACCAATGATCACCATCCTTTAGTCCTGGGAAGGAATAAATAGGCATGGGAGTTATTAAATCATTACCTTGTGATTTACTATATTTCAGGAAATTATCATCCATTACACAACATATGGAATGATTACCTCCATCATTTTTGTCATAGTTGCAAAATCCATCTCTGAACCACCCTGTCATAGGTGCGCAACTACAAACCTCAATTTTTTCTCCTAGGACATTTAACTGATCTTGATTATTTATGGTCATAGATTTTTTTAGTAATAATAAAACACCAACATTTCTTTAAAAAAGCTTGACGACTATGGGGGGTAAGGAGGTAATAATTCTAATAAGGTTTTTTTCATTATGAATTGGGACTTTACTGAAAACATAGCATTTAAAGCTCTTTATGAAGCTTTTAAAGATAGTGATGAAACTTCTGCATTAGAATTTTTATCTAGTGATGGTGCTTCATATTATCTTGAGTTAACACAGGACGCGGCGGGTGAGGGACTTGATCTGGGTGATAATGAAACGATGGAAGAACTACAGGAAGAAATTATTGAATATTTAGAAAACAACTAAAGATGTAGCTTAAGCGCTGAAATATTTAGCTTTTGAGTGTAGTGAAATGATAGCTGTAGTACTTTGTTCTGGATGAAGTTGTTCAGATTCATCCATAGTCAAGTTGATTCTTTTTGCATCCAATAATGATAATTGTATGTTTGAATCAGATACTCTTGGACATGCAGGATAACCAAATGAATATCTAGCTCCTCTATATTTTTGAGCTAGTATTTCTCTATTTTTGTCTGGTTCTTCAGTCCTAAAACCACATTCAATACGAATTAATGCATGGATATACTCAGCTAGAGCTTCTGCTAGTTGCACTGTAAGTCCATGGAACAATAAATAATCGCTATATTTATCTTCTTTAAATAATTTTTGAGAATGTTCACTAGCAATATCGCCCATTGTTA
>QCIV01000018.1 GCA_003216455.1 Prochlorococcus sp. AG-402-N17
ACGTATCTTAGATTCAAAAAATAAAAGTATGAATAAAAATTAATTAAAAATATTCAACAAAAAATGAAAATAACAACAAAAACTGAAGCATTAAATATTGTCGAGACCTCATATTTAGCATCTCTTTCGTCTTTATTCTGGGTTGCATTATATTATTTGCCAATTGGGGGAGCTTTATTAAGGTTGATTTTACCCCTCCCAATGATCCTGTTGCACTTGAGAAGAGGAACTAAAACTGCATTGGAAGGACTCCTAATACAATTTCTACTTTTATTCATAATAATGGGTCCTGTTAGAGGAACTTTATTTTTATTTCCTTATGGGATCTTGGCTTTTTGGTTAGGCTGGTGTTGGTTAAGAGAAAAAAGTTGGAGACTTAGTCTAACTTTGGGAGTTATTATTGGAACCCTTGGCTTTTTCCTACGAGTTATAGCATTATCAACGTTGGTTGGTGATAATCTTTGGGTGTTAATCACTAGAGCAAGTTATGGTCTATTAGAAAAAATCATTGGATTATTAAATTTACCTTTTTCTCCCTCAATTTTAAGTATCCAATTAGGTGCTATTTTTTTAATAATTTTTCAAGAAATAGTTTATGTTTTAACGGTACATATAGTTGCATATTCTCTGTTTCCAAGATTTAAATTAAATATCCCAGATCCTCCAAGATTATTAAATAGCTTAGTTGATTTAAATAATTGAAAAAAGAAAATGTATAGTACAGAATTAGGGATAAATTTTTTTGGTAATGAATCCATTAAAAAAAGACAACTCAATAAGATAGAAATACTGAAAAAGAATATTAATAATTTAAAAATATTTCTAATAATTGCAGGCACTAATACATCTCAAATTCCAGGAATTTCTGCTGCAGGTATTAATGCAAAATCAAGAAGAATAACCGCTCTCGCAGATGCCGAATTTTTGCTTGAGGGTGCTTCAAAAGATCATAAATATAAATTGCCTCTTCTCAATGCCGGAGTAACTCCGGCATTAATCAGTCATGTTTGTTCAAAGCTTATAAATATTTATCCAGTTATTGTTCCCCTGGGAATAGGAGTAGAACCTTATTTTAATCATTTGGTTGTAGAGAATAGAAATTTGGGCCCATCAAATTGTCTTACTACTGGTAAATCGATGACTAAAGAGAGAGTTTTAAATCTCTATGAAAAAGGTCTTGCGATAGGAAAATCCTTAAAACAAACAGTTTTAATTTCTGAATCTGTACCGGGGGGTACTACAACTGCTCAGGCAGTAATGGAGGCTTTTGGTTTGAAGGTGTCTAATTTAGTGGGGAGTAGTTTATTTAAAGCTCCAAGAGAACTGAGAAGAGAAGTAGTTAAAAGAGGGCTTTTCAACGCAAATTTTAAGGCTGATTGCGACTCTTTTGATGTTGTCGCGGCGGTAGGTGATCCTTTCCAAGCTTTCTCAATGGGTTTATTAATTGGTGCTAGGTCAGCAAAACAACCTGTAATATTGTCTGGTGGAAGTCAGATGTTAGCAGTCATTTTGCTTGTATTAGAATTCTTAGATGAAAAAAATAAAGATGAATTTATTGAAGATGTTTTTATTGCGACAACTGGGTGGCTTGTGAAAGATAATTCTCTAAATGATTTAGTAAATCTAATTAATGAAAAATATGATGTCAAATTATTAGGTTTAGTAAGTCCTTTGAATTTCAGATCTTCAAAATACAAAGAATTAAGGGATTATGAATTAGGCCATGTAAAAGAAGGTGTAGGTGCTGGTGGAATATCATTGCTTGCTTTCTTAGATGGATTTAAAAATGAAGAAATAGTTTCATTGTGTCAACATAATCTAGAAATGATGAAGGGCCTAGGTCAAATTTCTTTAGAGAAGGATTGCTGAATGTTTTCAAAATTTGCAAACAGAAGAGAATTTTTAAATTGTGGTAAGCTTTCGCTTTTATTTTTCTTAAACTCTTGCAGTAATCTTCCTAATAAATTAAAAATTGCATTACAAAATTCTTTTTATCCAGAATCTTTTAAAGATACGATTCCAAAAGATTGGAAGCAGGAAAAGATTAATTTTGAAAATATTCGGCTACAAAAAAATAGAAACAAAATTTACAATTCTGACTTTACTTTAATAAACGATGGATGGATTAATAGTATAGATTTTGCAGAATTTGAAAAAATAAATGAAAATGTACTGATCAAAAATTTGGATAAGAGATCGATGGATTTTTTGGGAAGTTTTAATCAAAATCAGAGAAGTAAATTATTTCCTATTGGCGTAGTACCTTATACAATTATCATTAAAAATAATAAAGAATTAATAAATTCAGCAAGAACTTCTTGGGATTTCCTTCTTTCTAAGAAATTAACTGGAAAAATTATTTTCCCACAAAGTCCCAGAATAATATTGTCAATTGCTAAAAAAATTAATGCATCTAATTCTTTAAAAAAACTTAAAAGCCAAGCAATGTTATTTGATGATAAAAATATGCTTAATTGGTTGATTAATTCTGATGCTTGTGTAGCAATAGTTCCTTATAGTCTCTGTTCAAAATATTTAAAAATAGATCCAAGGCTTTCTTTAGTTTTCCCAAGCCAAGGCGTACCTTTGATGTGGCATTTTCTACTTAGTCGATCAAATCTAAATAATGCAATATTAATTAAATGGATTAAATCTTTAGAAAATAAATTAATAGTAGATAAATTAGTAAGCCAGGGTTGGTATCTACCATTCAATAGTAATTATTTACAAGGTAAATATAAATCTGAAATGTTCCCCATCTCAGGGCCTTCTGAGGAATGTTGGAAAAATAGTTGGTCTTTCCCTGTCCTAACAAATGAACAAAAAATTAATCTTAAAAATTTATGGAATGAGTCTTTAACCCCATAATCTTTTTGTAGGAGTTTCAATTAATGAGTTATGGGTCTGCTTTAATAAATTTGGTATATCTAATTTACTAGGACATTTAGGAACACATTCATTGCATTCTTGACAAAATGAGGAATTTTTTTCTTCCCACCAGTGGCCAGCTTTTCCTATTAAATTGTATCTTTCTTTGGAGAATTCTAATTGGCCATAACCAATAGATATATTCCTTAAACGAAGTATTTCTGGAATAGGTATTTCATTTGGGCATGGAAGACAACATCTGCATTGTTCACATTTGGTCGAGTTTAATCTTTCATTAGCAACTTCCTCAATTTTATTCAGGGCGCTTTTTTCAAGTTTTGTAAGCTTCTCTAAGGAGTTTCTAAGTTTATGCGCAAATTCAAAATCTTTTTTGTTTGTCGCCCCCAATGACAATGTTGTAATGCCTTTTGCTAGCAAAAATCTATATGCTAGTTCTAGTGGATGAAAAGGCTTAGAGGCCTCTAACAAAATATCACTTGGAGAATATAATCTACCGCCTTTATCCGCCGGCGATATCGCTAATACTCCCATACCTTTTTTTATAGCTTCCTCTGCCAAAGTAATTTTAGATTGATCTAAATAATGTAAATGTAGACTACAAAAACTAAAAACTTCACAGTTAATTGCATCTTTAATTAGTGAATAACTTCCATGTGAACTAAAACCAACTTGTTCAACTAGTTCCTTCTCAAGTAACCATGATATGAATTTCTTACCTTCTCCAGCTAGAACCCAATCTAGATGTTGTCTCAAGTTGAGTCCATGAATTGCAAGATTATTAATTCTCTCGCGATTTAAATTTTTAAGAGAATTTTTAAAATTATTTTTTAAAAAGTCAAAATCACCCTTTGGCAAAATTTTGGTAGTAATCACCCAATTTTTTTCTTTTATATTCTCTTCTATTTCTAGTTTTTTTATTGAATTCCCAATAAGAGATTCAGCATTACCATAAGAAGGTGCTGTTTCTATGTGGTTAATTCCTACATAATGTGCATTTTTTATTATGCCATACATTTTTTCAAGACTTTCAGTTGCTCGCATTGTCCCTAAAGTGAATAAGCTCACTTTCGCCCCTCTCCCAAATGATCTTTTTTGCGAATTAGTAATCATATAAATATGATCAATTTCTTTTTATTTAATCTTTAATTTATTTATAGTTGAAATTGATTTAAAGTAAATTAAAGTAAATATAAAATTTTGTAAAAATATTTTTCTTAAATCTATGTTCACAGGAATAATTCAATCAATTGGAAAACTAAAACCAAAAAAAAATATTTTAGAAATTGAGATTCTTGATAACTTATTTGATATTGCTATTGGTGACAGCATAGCTGTTGATGGAATTTGTTTGACAGTTAAAGAGATTTTTCAAAATAAATTTAATGTTGATGTTAGTGAGGAAACATTAAAAAAAACAACTTTAGGAGTAAAGTCGAATCTGAATCAGATTGTTAATTTGGAGCCCGCTCTTAGGGTATCTGACCGTTTAGGAGGGCATATAGTCAGTGGACATGTTGATGGCCTTGGAACAGTTGAGAATATAGAAAAATTAGAGAAATCCTGGCTTTTATCTATAAAGTGGAAAAATAATAATTTTTCGAAATATGTAGTTAATAAAGGCAGTATTTGTGTAAATGGTATAAGTCTTACAATTGCAAAATATGAGCAGGAAGGAGAAATATTTACTATTGCGATAATTCCTCATACTTGGCACAACACAAATCTAAATAAATTAAATGTGGGTGATAACGTAAACCTTGAGGCAGACGCACTAATTAAATATGTAGAGAAATTACTTTTTTTTAATAAAAATCCTAATCAAGATTTATCTTCAAATAATATTTCTTCGGAGTGGCTTAAAGAAAACGGTTGGTAAAATTAAAATATATTTTTCAATTTAATGGAATCAGATAAATTGTTTTTGATTCTTTTTTAAGATCGATTTTAAATTCCCGACCAGGTTCTAGACCTAATTTTTTGGTGTAGGCATGACCAATTAATAGGTTCCCGTTGCCATGAACCTTGGTTTTGAATTCTGTCTGTCTGCCTCTTGGAGCTCTATACCCATTTTTACCCTGACGGCCATTTCCTATTTTGTAACCTTTAGCTTCGATAAGCGCCTTATAAAAACTTTTTCTCAAGATTCTTCCACTAGGACCTACGTACCCACAACCTTTTGCTATCTCATCTTCAGATTTTTTATTTAATAATTTTGCTTTTTCAAGAAGTGCTTTTCCTTCTAGCATTAATCGGACAAATTTCTAATTATATATTCTTACTAAAAAGGAGAATTGTGGCAATATAAATTAATAAAAAATATATTTAATTTTTTAAATTTAGTTTTTATAAAAGATACAAAATAATAAATAAAATAACCCATATTCCATCTACAAAATGCCAGTACAATTCAACAGCTTCTAATGGGAAAATATTTTGACTAGTTAATCTTCCGCCATTGATTCTCGATTGCCAAGCAATAATTAAAATCATTAAAGTGCCTAAAGTTACATGTAATCCATGAAAACCAGTAAGAGCATAAAAAGTACTTGCAAATAAATTATCGGTTAATCCAAAAGGTAAATGAAAATATTCAAATAATTGACATATTAAAAATATAATTCCAAGAAAAGCAGTAAATAATAACCATTTTTGGGAATCAGAGTTTTTATCTTTTAAAAGTGCTTTGCCTGCTTTATGGAAAGTTGCGCTACTAACAAGTAACAAAATTGTATTAAGTGTAGGTATTGGAAGTTCTAATTCATAAATAGCTCCATCAGGTAATGGATTTACTGCCTTATAAGTTAAATAAGCTGCAAAGAATCCAGCAAAAGTCATTCCGTCCGCAATTAGGAAAGTTATAAGACCAAACATTCTGAAGTCTTCATGTGTTTCATTAACTTCAGAATTATTTTTTTGAATTTCTTTTGAGCTATCTAGTGTTGTCATATATTTTTATTTTTGTTCAGAAATTTCTTTGCCATAACCATAAGGTTCTTCAACTAATGGAGCTTCTCCTTCCCAATTTTCAACTGGAGGTGGAGAAGATGTTAACCATTCAGGTGTAAGAGCATTCCAAGGGTTATCTCCAGCATCTTTTCCATTTCTCACACTAAGGAATACATTAATTAAAAAAGGAATTGTACTTATAGCCATCAAAAGAGCCCCAAGACTACTAATTTGATTAACGAACTGGAATTGAGGATCATATTCTGCAACTCTTCTTGGCATTCCATTTAAACCAAGCCAATGTTGAGGAGCAAAGCACAAGTTAAATCCAATAAAGGTAATGATAAAATGTAAAATTCCTAATTTATCATTGAGCATTTTTCCAGTTACTTTTGGGAACCAATGATAAATTGAAGAGAAAATAATAAAAACAGTCCCTCCATAAACTATGTAATGAAAATGGGCTACAACGAAATAGGTATCATGTACGTGAATATCGAAAGGTACCTGTGCTAAAGCAACTCCTGTGATACCTCCAAAAACAAAATTTATAATAAATCCACAAGAGAATAACATTGCACTATTGATAGAAATTTTACCTCCCCATAATGTTGCAACCCAATTGAAAAATTTTATACCTGTTGGAACAGCAATAAATGCTGTGGCAATAGTAAAGAACAATCTCATCCAAGGGGGCGTTCCACTCGTAAACATGTGATGCGCCCAAACAACTAAACCTAAAACTACTATCCCCATTATTGAAAAAACCATTGTTGTATATCCAAAAAGTGGTTTTCTAGCATGTACAGGAAGTATTTCACTAACTAAACCAAAGGCAGGAAGGACCATAATGTATACAGCTGGATGGGAGTAAAACCAAAATAAATGCTGATAAACTACGACATTGCCACCTAAAACAGGATTGAAAAAACCTGTTTTAGCGATGATATCGAAGCTAAGCAGAATTAAAGTACCTGCTAAAACAGGAGTTGACAAAACAACTAAAAGACTTGTTCCAAGCATTGCCCAACAATACATTGGCAATTGCATAAGTTTTAATCCAGGCCTTCTTAATTTGATAATGGTCGCGATAAAGTTTATCCCTCCAAATATAGAACTCCCTCCAAGTAATAGAACGCTCAGAATCCAAATAATTTGTCCCGATTGAGGAGTAGTTATGCTCAAAGGTGGATAAGCTGTCCATCCAGCCTGAGCAGCACCCTCAACAAAATAGCTTGCTACCAGCATCAAACCAGAAGGAGGAATTAACCAAAAAGCTACGGCATTTAATCTTGGGAATGCCATATCTCTCGCACCTACATAAAATGGAATTAAATAATTTCCAAAAGCACCGTTAACTACAGGTACTATCCAAAGGAATATCATTATTGTTCCGTGTAAAGTTAAAACTTGGTTATAAACATCTCTTGGCATAAAATCAGACATTGGACTAGCTAGTTCAATTCTTATAGCGCTCGCTAAGGTTCCTCCTATTAAGTAGAAGAGAAACCCACAAACCAAATATTGTATCCCAATTACTTTATGATCAAGGCTAAAACTAAAGTATCTAAGCCAGCCTTTAGGTTGAAGATTTTCATTATTAGTTTTTTGTGGATCAATTGATATTGTCATAAATTTACCTCTGGTTTTTTATTTTTGTTAAACCATTCGTTGTAATCAGATTCTTCTTCAACAATTATAGAGGCCCTCATTCCTCCATGATATGGGCCACATAATTCTGCGCAAATTACCGGATATTTTCCTACTTTTGTAGGAGTGAAATTTAGAATAGTCGGTTGTCCAGGAATAATATCCTGTTTAATTCTGAACTCTGGCACCCAAAAAGCATGAATAACATCTTTGGATTCCATTTTCATTGATACTTTTTGATCAACAGGAACGTGTAGTTCTCCTGATATGAAATTGCCCTTGGGATAATTGAATAGAAATGCAAATTGCATAGCTGAAACTTCAATTGATAAATTATTTATTGCTATTTCATTATCAGAAGTTTGACTTATTCCAGCCCATATTTTTTCAGTATTAGAACTCATCATTTCGTGGTTATGATTTAGTTCTTTCATCCCTCCCATTCGATCATAGATGTTGTAGCTATATAAACCTATTAATAAAACAATTATAGAAGGGATAATTGTCCATACAATTTCTAAGCTTAAATTTCCCTCTAAAGCTATACCATCGCCTATGTGATCATTTCTTTTCCTAAATTTAAATAAGCTATAAATAACTGCTATTGTCATTCCTATAAAAATAATTAATCCAATGATGAAAAGAATTTTAAAAAGTTCATCGTAAATCGGTGCATTAATACTTGCTTCCGCTGGGAGCAGATTTACATTAAAACCAATCCAAAAAGATACAGCAAAAACGATGGAAATAATTAGTATTAAATAAATGTTTTTATTTAACAATTGATCTTTAAAATTTGTATTTATATCCTCAAGATATTCATTTTTTTTAATCCTGCATCCTTTGTTAAAAGAAAATAATTTAAATTCACAACTTCTTAAGATTTATGAAATAAAAGGCGTATTATTAATAACTTTTTAGAGTTAATTGTCAGGGAAAAAAGATTAAATTAGTAAATTATTTTTTAAATTAAACATATTAATTTTTAATTAATGTTTGGTTTTTGAATCTAATTTATTATGCAAAATAATAGGTTTTTCCATTTGATTAATAACCAATTATATAAATCAAAATATCTGACAATTTTTAAAAGGTTGGGAAGTCATAGTGTACTTGCACTAATCGTACTAATTGTAATAGGAGGTGCTACTAGAGTAATGGAGGCGGGACTTGCATGTCCAGATTGGCCATTATGTTATGGATCTTTTTTGCCTTTTAATCATATGAACCTAAGAGTTTTTCTAGAGTGGTTTCATCGTCTAGATGCTTTTCTGGTTGGAATATTAATTCTTTTTAAATTTACCCTTTCAATTATCTGGAAAAATGAAATTCCAAATTGGTTACCTAAAACTTATTCAATACTACTTTTTCTTGTTATTGTCCAAGGATCTTTTGGAGCTTTAACAGTAATAAACCTGCTCGATTCATATACTGTTACGGGCCATCTTTTAATAGCTTTTCTCCTTCTCATTACAACAATTTCAATAAATCAAAATTTAGAAAATGACGGTATAGAAAAGCCATTAATTTGGTGGAGATTATTATTGTTTGTTCCTCTTTTACTCACTTTGATGCAATCTTTTATTGGAGTAAGGCTTTCATCAACCTGGTCAGCACATATTTGTTTATCTTTTAATAAACAATGCCTAATTCTAAATACTCATAAATTATTTGCTTTTCCAATTACTTTTTCAATTCTATTGATTATTGCTACTGCAATTTATAGGAGAAGTTTGCTTGCTGAAAATTGGAAATATCTAGCAGCACTTATTTTTCTCTTGTTATCTCAAATTGTTTTGGGTGTTTTAAGTCTTAAAACAAATTTGAATGAACCTATTTTTATTATCGGTCATCAACTTAACGCTTCTTTATTTATTGCGATATTAACAACATTAATTTTTAGAAATCCTTTTACTAAAAAAGGTCTAAACCACTCCCTAAATTCTCAAATGGTTGGTATCAATTCATGAACAGTAGTAACTTAGAAAACTTGAACTATAAATCTTCAATTAAGGATGAAGTTGTACCTTCAAGAAAAAGATTAACTTTGCCACCTTGGCTTGAAGTAGCAAAACCTAGATTAATCCCACTTTTACTAGCAACTACTTTGGGAGGAATGGCTTTAACAGAGGAATGGCCTTTGTCTTCACCGAAGCTTATCTGTACTTTAGGAGGTGGCGCTTTGGCAGCAGCAGCAGCAGGAGCTCTTAATTGCTTGTGGGAAATGGAATTAGATAAGAGGATGACGAGAACTAGCAAAAGAGCCTTGCCAGCAGGAAAGTTATCATCTGAGACTGTATTTTTAGCTGCCGTATCATGCACTTTGGCAGCTTCGATGCTTTTAGTAAGTGGTGTAAATTATTTGGCTGCGGGATTAACTCTTCTTGGTTTATTTAGCTACGTAATTTTATATACAGTTATTTTGAAACCTCGTACAACAAATAATATTGTTTTCGGAGGAGTTGCTGGTGCGATACCACCTTTAGTGGGAGCATCTGCTGCCACAGGGCATGTAGGTCTTAGTGGTTGGTGGTTGTTTGGGTTAGTAATGTTATGGACCCCAGCTCATTTTTGGGCACTTGCAATTTTGTTGAAGGATGATTACGCATCTGTTGGTATTCCTATGCTCCCTTCTGTTAAAGGATCTGTTTTTACTGCTAAAGCGATTTCTCGTTACGGATGGGCAACAGTTTTAATGAGTATTATGGGAGTCTTTGCTTTACCTGAAGGGGGTCTCTTATACGGAATTATGTTATTGCCATTTAATGGAAGACTTTTGCAATTAATAAATGAATTAAAGAAATCTCCTGATGACCTTTCAAGAGCAAAGTCTCTTTTTAGGTGGTCTATTCTCTATATGTTTGGTATTTGTCTTTTGTTATTAATTTCTAGAACCCAACTATCCGTAGAATTTGAACAGCAATCTATGCAAATTTTTTTATCTTTAGTATCCCTGCTTAGTAATTAAATTAGATGTAAAATGTTTTTTAAGTAAATAGGAAGTTTGATGAATTATATAGAAGTTAAAGGGCTCTCAAAATCTTATTCAGATATCAGGGCATTAAAAAATTTATCGATGGAAATTGAAGCTGGCACATTATTCGGAATACTAGGTCCAAATGGTGCTGGCAAATCAACACTTATAAAAATACTTGCAACTTTGATAGAGCCTGATAGTGGAGAAGTTTTAATAAATAATATTAATCTGATAAAAAATTCAAGGAAAATTAGAGAATTAATTGGTTATGTTGCCCAGGACATTGCACTTGATAAGATATTAACTGGACGAGAGCTTTTGGATTTTCAATCAGATTTATATCACATCAACAAAAACAAAAAAATTGAAAGGATAAAGAAATTAATTGATCAATTAGAAATGAATGATTGGATTGATCGTAAGTGCGGAACTTATTCAGGGGGAATGAAAAGAAGAATAGATCTGGCAGCTGGACTTTTACATTTACCCCAAGTATTAATATTGGATGAACCTACAGTTGGTTTAGATATTGAAAGTAGAAATATCATATGGCAACTTTTGAAAGATTTGAGGAATAATGGAATGACTATTATTTTAAGTAGTCACTATCTTGATGAAATAGATAGATTAGCAGACAGATTAGTGATAATTGATGATGGAAGAGTTATAGCACAAGGGGCTCCTGCAGAACTCAAAAATAAATTAGGAGGAGATAGAGTAACTTTGAAAGTAAGAGAATTTAGTAATCAGGAAGAAGCAAAAAATATATGTCAAATTTTATCTTCAATAGATGGAATTAGTCAGATTATCATAAATGAAGCTCAAGGTTTCTCGATAAATTTTGTAGCAGATAAGAAAAAAGATTTACTTACGAAGCTCAAGGTGGAATTGGCCTTCTCAAAGTTTGAAATTTTTTCTCTTACCCAAAGTCAGCCAAGCTTGGATGATGTATATCTTCAGGCAACAGGGAAAACATTATTGGATGCTGAAATTTCTATGGCAGGGAAAAGAGACCTTAAAAAAGAATCAAAGCAATCAATGCGATAAAAAACTTTTGGTTAACTAACTATAATGATTATTAATTACTGCTAATCATGGAATTACAACAGTATAATTTATTTTTTTTGTATCAAGAAACATTTGCCTTAACAAAGAGATTATTTATTCAATTAAAAAGAAGACCATCAACTCTTTTAGCAGGAATATTACAACCTATAATTTGGCTTTTTTTATTTGGGGCATTATTCTCGAAAGCTCCTGAAGGGTTTTTCCCAGGGGTTGATTCTTATGGGAATTTTTTAGGAGCGGGACTTATTGTTTTTACTGCTTTTAGTGGAGCCCTAAATTCTGGTCTTCCTTTAATGTTTGATAGAGAGTTTGGATTTCTTAATAGATTACTTGTGGCTCCTTTAACCAGTAGATTATCCATAGTTTTATCTTCTTTTTTTTACATAACAATCTTGAGCTTTGTTCAGAGTATTGTAATAATGGTTGTTTCATACATTTTGGGTTATGGATGGCCCAACTTATATGGTTTAGGAATTGTGTTTACAACACTAATTCTATTAGTTCTTTTTGTGACATCAATAAGTTTATGTTTAGCATTTGTTTTGCCCGGACATATTGAATTAATTGCTCTTATATTTGTGATAAACTTACCTCTTCTTTTTGCAAGCACTGCCTTAGCTCCAATATCTTTCATGCCAAACTGGCTTGGGTGGTTAGCTTCATTAAATCCATTAACTTTTGCGATTGAACCTATTAGAACTGCTTATACAGAAACTATGAATTTAGAATTAGTGGCTTTACATGCTCCATATGGTGATTTAACTTGTAAGAGTTGTATATCAATTTTATTTTCTTTAACAGTTTTTTCCTTGATTATCATAAGACCTCTGTTAAATAGAAAGTTAAATTAATAAATTTATGCTTTTAAAAAATCATCTAATAGAAGTTTTTAAAAAAGCCTCTTCTGTAAATAATATTTTGCTTAAAGAAAATATTGTTCTTAAGTGGGTCCATAGATTTGGGATTGATTCCTTAAATGATTTATTAATACATGGCCCAGTACTAAGGGAATATCAGCAAGAAGAAAAAAATCAAGAACAAATTTCTTTAATGGATGAAGTAGATGAAAAAGAAAATCAAGAACAAATTAAACTTGAATTATCAAAAACTTTTGAAAATACTGAAGAAACAAAGTGGGAGTCAAATGGCGTGGAAACAGCTATCAGTAATGAAATATCTAGCAAAAATCAAAATTCTAATAAATTAAATCAATATACTAAAACCTCAAAATTACCTTTACCTTATATTAAAAATTTAAGAAAGTGGATTAATAACGATAAAAAAGCTAGTTAGCTTTTACATCATACCCGGCATTCCCATGCCGCCCATTCCTGGCATTCCCATGCCACCCATACCCGGCATTCCCATGCCGCCCATTCCTGGCATTCCCATGCCACCCATTCCTGGCATTCCCATGCCACCCATCCCCGGCATTCCCATGCCGCCCATTCCTCCCATTGGATCTCCACCTGGTCCGCCAGGGGCGGCTTCAGGCTCCGGAATGTCTGCCATCGCAACTTCTGTCGTGAGGAGCATAGCTGCAATAGATACTGAATCTTGAAGAGCTAATCTTATTACTTTAGTTGGATCTAATATTCCTGAATCTTTTAAATCCTCATATTCTCCTGAATTAGCATTAAAGCCTTTGTTAAGCCTTTGAATTTCTGCGACAACTACATCACCATTAAAACCAGCATTTTTTGCTATTTGTTTGGTAGGTTCCAAAAGGGCTTCTTTAACTATATTTATCCCTGTTCTTAAATCATCTGAAGATATTTCACTTAAATTTAAAAGGTCTTCAGATATTTCAATTAAAGTTTGTCCTCCTCCAGAAACAACACCCTCTTGAATAGCAGCTTTCGTAGCATTAAGAGAATCTTCGATTCTCAATTTTTTATACTTCATCTCTGTTTCCGTAGCAGCTCCTACTTTGATAAGAGCTACTCCTCCGGCTAGTTTGGCTATTCTTTCATTTATTTTATCCTGATCATACTCAGATTCAGTAATATTAACTTCTCTCTTTAATTTCTCTACTCGAGCTTTAACTAAATCTTTAGTGTCTTCGAAGGCAACAATTGTAGTTTTATCCTTTGTGATAGTTATTTTTTTTGCTTTGCCTAAATCATTAATCGACACTTTATCAAGTGTCATCGATTTATCTTCGCTAATTAACTTAGCCCCTGTAAGAATTGCAATATCTTCAAGGGCAGCTTTTCTTCTCTCACCAAATAACGGAGCTCTTACGGAAGCTACATTTAAAACCCCACTATTCTTATTCAAAACCAAAGTGGTTAAAGCCTCTCCTTCGATATCTTCAGCAAGAATTAGAAAAGGAGAGCCTGACTTCTGAATTTCTTCAAGTATTGGAACTAGATCAACTAAAGTTGAGATTTTTTGATCAGTTATTAATATTTTAGGGTTTTCAAGTTCACAAACTTGTCTTTCTTGGTCTGTTACGAAATATGGAGAACTATAACCTCTATCAAAAGACATTCCTTCAGTTATATCTAATTCTGTTTCTAGTGATTGAGATTCTTCAACAGTTATTACACCATCTGAAGTAACAATATCCATTGCTTTCGAAATTATAGATCCAATTTCTTCATCACCTCCAGCACTAACTGTTGCAACTTTTTGGATATCAGAACCACTTAATGAAATACTTTTGGAACTTAATTTTTCTAAGACAAAATCTAGGCCTGCCTCCATACCTTTTTTTAACTCCATAGGGTTGGCGCCAGAAGCAATATTTTTTAATCCCTCCTGAACCATCTTCTGAGTCAAAATGGTTGCTGTTGTTGTTCCATCTCCAGCACTTTCTTTTGTCTTGGATGCAACTTGTTCTATTAATTTCGCACCTAAATTAGAAATAGGGTTTTCAATTTCGATCTCTTTAGCAACTGTAGATCCATCTCTTACAATATCTGGCGAACCAAATTTCTTCTCTATTACAACGTTTTTTGCTTTTGGCCCAATAGTAACCTTTACTGCATTTGCTACGAAATTCACACCTTTTTCTAGTGCTTCTCTTGATTCATTAGAAAAACTTAACTGTTTAGCCATGTTTACTCAATCTTTAGTCTTATTCTAATCTCCCATAGAATCATTTTTAAGGGATATTTAATTAAGTGGGGAAAGCCGAATTTCTTTTAATGTGACATACAAATTAACTTAAATAAGAGTATCTTTAAGTTATGGAAGAAACAAATAATCTTATTTTTACTCTTACCGCAATCCTCGCGATTGTTATGACCGTAGTATATTTTCCTTTAAGATTTTTCTTGACATTAACTGCTAGAAGTCGAAGACTTAAACTTTTACAAAAAATTAGAAGGTTAAGAGATGAATTGGGCCAGCCTTATGAAAGTACATAATTAAATGCTCATACCTCCGTCTATACTGATTGTTTGACCTGTAATGTAACTTCCTGCATCACTTGAAACTAAGAATGACACTAGGTTTGCTATTTGAGTACAACTTCCTAATTTTCCTAAAGGGATAACTTTAAGTATCTCTTCAGTATTAAGTTTTTCAGTCATTTCTGTTTCTATAAAGCCTGGAGCTATTGCATTTACGTTTATACCTCTTGAAGCAAATTCTTTAGCGCAAGTTTTGGTTAATCCAATAACTCCAGCTTTGGCTGCAGAATAATTTGCTTGACCGGGATTACCAATTATTCCAACAACAGATGAAATATTTACGATACTACCACTTCTTTTTTTCATCATAAATTTTGAAGCATATTTTGTACAAAGAAAAACCCCTTTTAAGTTTGTATTTAATACTTCATCCCATTGTTCCGATTTCATTCTCATCAATAGTCCATCTCTAGTAATACCAGCATTGTTAATAAGAATATCAATGGAGCCATTAATTTTTATGATTTCTTCAAAAGCTGAACTTACAGAATCCTCGCTTGATACATCAAATTTTAATTTATGAGCTTTACCTCCCGAATTTTTTATTGAATTTACAACTTCTTCAGCTTTTTCATCAGAAGAAGAGTAATTAATAAAAACTTCTGCTCCTAAGCGGCTTAGTTCTAAAGCAATTTCTTTACCAATTCCTCTGCTAGCTCCAGTGATTAATGCAACTTTGCCTGATAATGAATCTTTATTGGACATTATGAAATTTTATAATTTTCAATCGTAGTACTATTTGTGTAAAGATATTGCTTTTATTTATAATTGTCTAGAAAATATTTAAGACCTTCTATTGTGCACTTTTTAATACCAGCTGCAGGGAGTGGTAGCAGAATGAAAGCTGGAAAAAATAAATTACTTATAGATTTAGAGGGAGAGTCTTTGATTTATTGGACACTTAAATCTGTATTTTCTGCAAGCTCAACAAACTGGGTTGGAATAATTGGGCAACCGAAAGATAAAAATTTATTATTAAATTCAGCGAAGGATTTTGCCCATAAAGTTCATTGGATTAATGGCGGTGACACCAGACAGCAGTCAGTTTTTAATGGTTTAGAAGCGCTACCAAAAGATGCTAAAAAAGTTTTAATACATGATGGTGCCAGATGTCTAATTAATCCTGAATTGATAGACCTTTGTGCCAAACAATTAGATGAATATGAAGCTGTAATTTTGGCTACTAAGGTAACTGACACAATAAAGATTGTTGATAATGAAGGTTTTATTAAAGAAACACCAGATAGAAATTATTTATGGGCAGCGCAAACTCCTCAGGGCTTTTTAGTAGATAGATTAAAAAAAGCTCATAAGATGGCAATTGATAAAAACTGGAAAGTCACAGATGATGCCTCACTATTCGAAATGCTTAATTGGAAAGTGAAGATTATTGAAGGAAATTATTCAAACATAAAAATTACGTCCCCGATAGATTTGAAAATAGCAAAACTTTTTGTGAAGAACCCCTAGTTAAAAAGGTGTATCGATACTAAGAATGCCATCATCACCATTTAAGGTGGCTTCGTATCCTAAAGGAATGCAAGCATTTCCCGATATGTGGCCTATTGGGAGGTCAAAAAGAATAGGAAAATCAAACTCTAGGAGTCTTTCAATAATGCAGTTTTTTAGTAAATCTTTCCATTCAAGGTCGCAGGAATCATTAGAAAAACTTCCGAATCCAATACCAGCAATTTCAGTAAGTGTTTTAGTCATTCTGAGGTAAGTCAACATGCGATCAATTTTATAAATATCTTCATTAATATCTTCAAAAATTATTATTTTCCCTTTGCAATCTGGAAAGTGATTAGTACCAATTAAAAAAGTAGCAATAGTTAAGTTAGAAACGATAATTTCTCCTCTAGCTTTCCCACCTCTTAAAGGAATTCCCCTTATGTCCTCGACATATCCTTCAAAAAGTAAATTTCTTAATCTCTCAAGACTCCACTCTGGCTCTTTGAAAAGGCCAGTAACCATAGGCCCATGAATTGAACCTATAAATCCTTGAGAATATTTAGATAGTAATAAAGAACATGTATCTGAGAATCCAAGCATTAAACCATGCTGCCAAGAAGGTTCTTTTTCTAATATTCTTGCTGAACCCCAGCCTCCTTTTGCAAAAATGATTAGCTTACTATTTCGTGCTTTTTCCAGTTCTTCAAATCTATTTAGATCATCACCTGCAAAATAACCAAATTTTTTGGATAGAGAATTATTTTCATTAATTTCCAAGCCCCAGTTTTTTAAGATTTCTATGCCTTTTTGAAAATTTTCATCTTCATCTATAAAGGAGCCTGGAGCTAAAATATCTATTAGATCACCTTTTTTTAATCTAAAAACCATATTTAGAGTCTATGAGGCAATAATAATTCCTAATAAAAGGACTCCTCCATAAATTGATTGATTTTTGAAGTGATTCCCAATATTTTTTATTGATTGCTTTTCCTCCGGAAATACTTTTAGTATATCTCTCTGCATTAAGATTGACGTTGTAAACCAAATTGGCCAAAAAATAAAATCCATTTGATTAATATATCCGCAAAATGCGAGAAAACTAGAAGTTAATAAATAACAAATTTGAATAGTAATTTTTGTATTGTTCTGGAGATTAACAGCGGAACTATTTATTCCAATTTTGATATCAAATTTTTTATCTGCTAAAGCATAAATCGTGTCAAAGCCAAAAGTCCAAAAAATGGTAGCTAGCCAGCAAAACAATAAAACAATACTATTTAAATTGCCTTCATTTGCGGCCCAGGGAATTAAGACAGCAAAACCCCAGCATATGGATAAGATTAATTGAGGATATTTAAACCATCTTTTGGCAGAAGGATAAATTAAAATAATAGGTAAAGCTAAAAAAGCAAGTGAAATGGAAAGGATTCTTCCAGGTTGAGGTAGTGACAAAGTTAAAAAGAAGCTACATAAAATTAAAAAGAAAAGAATTGAATAAGCCGTTTTAAGATCGATTTTATTTGCAGCTAGAGGTCTAGTTTTTGTCCTAAAAACTCTTTGATCAATTTTTTTGTCCCAAATATCATTAACCACGCAGCCAAATCCACTTACTAGTAGTCCTCCCAGGATTATTCTTAGCAACATAAAAAATGTTGGATTAGCATCTGGGGTTAAATATAAGCTCCATCCAGCAGGAATAAGTAAGATCATTCTTCCAGTCGGCTTATTCCACCTTAATAATTCAAAATAAGTACTTAATTCAATTTGTCGATTTTTAGTTTGCATATAACCTATTGTATATTTCATAACTTTAAATAATCTTACTAGGATTAAATGATTTCTACTATTTAATAAACAATCTTGGGTATATTTATTAATGGATTAAAGATATCTGCATCTTATAAAAAGAAATGATACAGAAACAAGATTTAAGATATTTTCAAGAAAAGCAAATTTTAGTAGCTTCTATAGATATTGGAACTAACTCTACACATCTCTTGGTAGCAGAAATTAATCTAGAATTAAAATCATTTTCAATAAAATTCACTGATAAATCAACCACTCGTCTTGGAGAAAGAGATGAGGAGGGTAATCTTACTGAAGAATCAATCCAAAGAGCATTAGTTACTCTTAAGCGATTTAAGGAATATTGTAAAAGTAATGGAGTAAAACAAATAGCAACAGCAGCAACAAGTGCAGTTAGGGAAGCTCCAAACGGTCAGGATTTTATTAAAAGAGTGCTTGATGAAACTGATATTCAAATAGAAATGATAAGTGGTTCTGAAGAAGCCAGATTAATTTACCTTGGTGTTCTTTCTGGTATGGCTTTTGAAGATGAGTCTTTTGTAATCATAGATATTGGAGGAGGATCTACAGAATTAATACTTGCAGATAAAAAAGATGCTATAGCTCTTACCAGTTCGAGAATTGGTGCGGTAAGACTTAAAAATGATTTTTTAAATAAGGAGTCTATAAATTCAGAAAGATCGAGTTTTCTAAAAACTTTTATTAAAGGCTCTTTAGAACCATCTGTTCGAAAAATTAAGAGTAGATCTGAGGGAAATAAGCTCTTATCTTTGATTGCAACCAGTGGCACTGCAACCTCATTAGGAAATTTGATTTCAGATGATTTGGGAGAATCTAAACAAAAGTTGCATGGTTATAAATTTAAAAGGGAAAATTTACAAACTGTATTGGAAAAACTAATTAAATTGCCAGTTTCGGAAATCAAGAAAATACCTTCATTAAGTGAGAGAAGAGCAGAAATAATTATTCCAGGTGCATTGATATTAAACACCGCAATGCAGATGTTGAACTTTAATGAATTAATAATAAGTGAGAGGGCGCTTCGAGAGGGTTTGGTTGTAGATTGGATGCTTCGTAAAGGGATAATTAAAAA
>QCIV01000019.1 GCA_003216455.1 Prochlorococcus sp. AG-402-N17
TTAAAGTTGAGTAATGTAATCAACGAGTAAATTGCTCAATTTATATAAGTCAAACAAAATTGAAGTGATTAGTGAGCTTTTGGCAGAGGAACTAAAAATATCTCCTCCTCTCATAACGTAGAATATTTCATAAAAGAAGGTGATAAATATATTAAAAACGGTGATTTCGAAAAGGCTAAGGATTTATACCTAGACGCCAGAAAATTAGCAAAGCAACTTGCATCTTTTTACTCTGATCTAAATTCAGCATTCAAAGGAATTGATGCGAGAATACCAAATGAAATGCAAAGTAAAGGTAAGCAAACATTACAAATTTTGGCAGAATCAAATGAGAGATTAGCTTCTATGTATATAAAAAATGAAAAGCCTGAAGTTGCAGTACCATTACTTGTTGAAACAATCAGAATAATGTCACCTAATAGTCCTGAAGGTAAAGAAGCTTATGAAAGATTGATCCAACTAGGATTTGTTGAGACAAAATACAGAGGTTAATTAAAAATTTATTATGATTACTAAAACAGAAGTCATTAATTTAATAACTAAAAAAATCCCAAGTTCCCAAGTTTTTGTTGAAAACCTTAAGGGAAATGATCATTTGCAAGTAACTGTAATCTCATCTGAATTCAATGGATTATCATTAGTTAAACAACACCAGCTGGTATATTCTGCTTTGAAGGAAGAATTAGCTTCAGAGACTATCCATGCACTGGCATTAAAAACAGAAACTCCAAATTGAATTATGGACAACCTAACAAAAGATAAAATTCAAAAACTGATTGACTCTAATCCAGTAATGGTTTTCATGAAAGGGACAAAATTAATGCCTCAATGCGGTTTTTCCAACAATGTAGTTCAAATACTAAATTCCCTAGGGGTAGAATTTAGTACTTTTGATGTTTTGAGTGATTTCGCTATACGAGAAGGTATCAAAGAATATTCAGATTGGCCAACAATTCCTCAAGTTTACTTAAAAGGAGAATTTCTTGGTGGATCAGACATTCTTATTGAGATGTACAACTCTGGATCACTTAAAGAAAAAATAGAAATTGAATTAGCGTCTTAAGACAATTAGTGAGTATAAATACTGTATTGATTAATAAAAATTAATATTTTAAATTCTTTTTTTATCAAAAAAACCTTTATTTCCATCTCCATCTGGATCAATAAAACTTGATGGATCTAAAATCCATCTTTCAATTAATCTTTCTAATTTCTCTTGATCCTTTTGCTCTAAACTACTGCAATTCCTTAATGCTTGGAGATAACCATCACTATATAATTTAAGATCAGATGGCGTATGAAAACGCGTAACTAAGTCCTGGCAACTATCGCAAATTGATTGAAAGTGACGAATTGCTTTTGGGTTTTCAAATGATGTCATAATTCGATAGATTCTTATTTTTTTTTTGCATTTGTTATACCTTATTAAGGATGATAATAAATTGCCTGGCCAAACAGTAATTAAGAATGCAATCAACTGAGCAAATCTTAGCTTCAACTCCTGGCAGTTCACAATTGCCTACGAGCTCTCAAACTCCCTCAAGAGTTTTAGTTGTTGAACCCCACCCCACACTTAGAACAGTCCTTGTGCAAAGGCTTCGCCAAGATGGCCATTTAGCTGCTGCAGTAGGAACAGCTGCTGAAGCTATTGACTTATGCAGAGAACAATCACCTGACTTATTAGTTAGCGCAGAAATCCTCGAACATAACACTGCAATGAGACTAGCCCAACAACTGGGGTCTTCAGTTATAGTTTTAACGGCAAGATCAGGTGTTGAAGCATTAGTAAATCTATTAGATGAAGGGGCCGATGATGTTCTCAGAAAACCTTTTGGACTCGAAGAGCTTGCAGCACGATGCAGAACACTCTTAAAAAGGGGAAGAATAGGATTACAAGAAAAAGTTGAGGTTGGACCTTTAGAGGTTCATCTTCTGTTAAGGCAAGTAACTCTAAGCGAGAAGCCCGTAGAATTAAGCCCTAGGGAGTTTGCACTGCTTTGCGCTCTGTTGATGCCACCTGGAATGGTAAGAAGTCGTCAAGAGCTCTTAAGGATGGCCTGGCCGCCCTTCAGTGGTGGCCCTAGGTCTGTAGATACTCAGGTATTAACTTTGCGGAGAAAATTAGAACAGGCTGGATTGGGAGAAGGTGGGGGAATAACCACTGTTAGACAACAAGGTTATAGATTCAGTATTGATAATATTTAATTAAGAAAAGCAAAAAGTTCACCAATAATCATTAAAACTGATAGTAATGTCAGTAATTTATAAGTCCATAGTGGTGATATGTAAGATATTTCATTAATAGAGATCCCAGTATTACTTGAAACAATTAATAAAAATTTTTCAAAGTTTTCCACTCTTTGTGGGACAAGAAAATTATCACCTTGAAAAGTATTAAAGTAATAAACTTTACTACCTTGACTGGTTGGCAAAGATTTGATTAATTTAATATCTTTCCAACAAATCTCCCAATTTTTTTTTCCTAAGAATTTAGAAATTAAGCTACTTTTATATGAAATTTTATTACTGCAAGTTTCTACATAATCACTAGTGATATTGATTATCAAATAAAGTCCTAAGGCAAAAATTATAATAGAGGGGCTTTTTAATTTTTCAATCGAAATAAATGGCAAAGGAATTGTAAGCGCTAAATAAAGAGAAATTAACGAACTTTTCACAAAAAATAGAGTTTTAAATTTTTCTATCATTTCAAAAGGATCCTTTAGTCGGGCAATTTAAAACTGTTTATGTTTAACTTTGCACCTATTTTGTGAGCGCATGCGTATCCACTAAAAGCAACTGCATTTAGGCCTTGGCCAGGGAAGCATGAATCCCCTACACAATAAAGGTTTTGAATTTTTGTCGAGTTGAAAGGCATTGGCAAAAGTCCAAGCAACTTTTTACTGGGAATTGGCCCATAACTACCGTCATATCTTCCAAGAAACTTTTTATGAGTTTTGGGAGTACCAATTTCTTTGTGATCAATATTTTGTTCAAGATTAGGAAGAATAGTTGATATTTTTTCAACCAGAAATGAAAAATATTTTTCTTTCTTTTGCAAATATTCTTTCCTTGATAGGCCTTCCCATTCACTCATCGATGAAGGAGTAAATGCATGTACGATATGTTTACCTTCTGGAGCCAAAGACGAGTCAAGCAAAGTAGGTATAGAAACAAAAATAACTCCTTTTTCGCTTTCTAATTCATCCCAATTTTCAACGATTATATGATGACAATTAAATTTATCGGATATTAGATTTTTATCTACTCCAAGGTGAATCGAAACAAAAGAAGGTGAGGGTTTATAGGTTTCCGACCACTTGTATTCACTTTTTGGCACGTTTTTACTAGAAATTAATCCTTTAGTATTATCTTTTAATCCAAATGTATCCCATCTAGTGGAGTTGGATACAATAATATTTGAATATATCTCTTCCCCATTTGAGAGCTTAACTCCTACCGCTTTTTTATCCTTTAAGAGGATTTCAGTCACATTGGCTTTATATCTAACTTTTCCACCTAATTTTTCGATACCAGAAACAAACTTCTCTGCAATTGTTCCAACTCCCCCTTTTGGATAATTTATCCCCCCAGCATGCCTATCTGTAAATACCATTCCCGCATTAATCATAGGGGTTTTTAGAGCTGGCATTACAGACCAACAAAAACATTCTATATCGATAAATTTTAAAAGTTCAGGATCTTTTATAAAGTTTCTCGCAACATCTCCTGCATTTGCTGGTAACCATCTTGCTAACCCTAAACAGGATAATGGAGATTTAAAGAAAACTTTAAAAAGATAGCTTGGATCCTCTATTGATAAAAGAGGCATGGAATCTAAACATTTAAATACACTTGCACAAGTATCATAGAATTTTTTAATACCTTTTTTTTCCTTGGGGAAACTAGCTGATAATTTGCTTATAAATTGCTCATAATTTTTATCTACAGAAATATTAAAGTTATGTGGTAAGTGATATTCCAGTTGAACAGGATCGGGAATAGTTTCGCATTTTTCATTTACATCTTTCAAAGCACGAGTTAATAAATTGGTATAACCTTTCTCTCCAAATCCAAAAATCATTGAAGCTCCTACATCAAAGGTATAACCTTTTCTCTTAAAAGAGCCTCCACTCCCGCCTGGAATAATATATTTTTCAAGAACTAATACTTGAGCTCCTTTCGCCGCCAATTGTGAAGCAGTTACTAATCCTCCTATTCCTGAGCCAATAATAATTGCATCGAAATTTTCCTTACTAAATTCCATTTTTTGGATCTTTGATAATTAATCTTAGTAAATTTTGCTAAGTAATTGGTCTTTTTCAAAATAAGACTCAAGTGAATTTTTAAAGTCATTCAAGGCTTCTGTAGATCTTTCTTGATAAGCTTTGTATCTTAATTTTTTATCTTTTATTCTTTTAGTTAGTTCTGGAACTAAACCAAATGAAGCAGGCATTGGTTGGAATTTATTTTTTTTATGATTAGACAATATTTGATTTTTGTTACTGATAAAATTCATTAGAGAACCAATCATTGATTCGTCAGGAAAACTTACTGTTTTTTTACCCTTAGCAAATAATGATGCATTTATTCCTGCAAGCAAGCCCCCTGCTGCTGCTGCTGCATAACCTTCCGTCCCAGTTATTTGACCCGCAGCAAAAAGATTTTTTCTTTTCATAAATTGCAATGTGGGTAAAAGTAATTTTGGAGATTCTAAAAAAGTATTTCTATGCATTACTCCAAAACGTACAAACTCAGCATTTTCTAAACCAGGAATCATCCTAAATATTCTTTTTTGCTCAGACCATTTGAGGTTAGTTTGAAAACCTACCATATTTAACAATTTTCCCTCTAAATCTTCTTTCCTTAATTGGACAACTGCATGAGGTCGCTTTTTCAATCTATTTTCCTTATCAAATAAATCTCCCCATTTTGGATTCCACAACCCAATAGATTTCAATGGTCCGTATCTCATTGTATCAACCCCTCTTCTAGCAATTTCTTCAATTGGTAAGCAAGCTTCAAAGAAATTAGCTGACTCTTTCTCAAAGTCATTTAAATTAGCTTGTTCTCCTTCTATTAGTTCATTTCTGAAATGGATATAATCATTTTTATTCATGGGGCAATTGAGATATGCCGGATCTCCCTTGTCGTATCTACTAGCTTTAAAAACAATCTCTTTATCAATAGTATCTCCATAAATAATAGGACTAGCGGCATCAAAAAAATGACACTCATCTATACCTGTAAAAGCTTGAATTTTATAGGACAACTCATCGGCAGTTAATGGACCAGTGGAGAGGATCGTTATATTTTCTTTGCTTGGGAGATCCAATTGTTCAAATCTTTTAATTTCAATTAAAGAATGATTAGATAGAGCTTCAGTTAAAGCAATACTAAATTTAGATCTATCCACTGCCAAAGCGCCTCCAGCTGGAACAGCAAATTTGTCTGCTGTTTGAACTATCAATGAATTAAAAATTCTTAGTTCTTTTTGTAATAAACCTGCAGCTCTATCAGGACTTAAAGCTCCAAAACTATTGCTACAAACCAATTCTCCAAACTCACCCGTATGATGAGCTGGAGTTGATTTGATAGGTCTCATTTCAACTAGTTTGACTGGTACACCAGAATTTGCTATTTGCCATGCTGCTTCTGATCCTGCAAGACCAGCACCAATAACTATTACTTCTTTATTTAACAAATTAGATTAATCCTTGCCCAAAAAGTCCCTATTGAATTGCTCTCTTGCTGGTTTTTGTATATTGAATATAACCCAAGCTAAAGCAGCGATAATGGGTGCAAAAACTACGATTGTTCTAAGCATTTTAAAAATCCTATTGTTAATTAAATTATTTTAACTTTTAACTGGAAATTTAGAGAGAAATTTTAATTTTTTATTTCATAAGTTAAGAATTGTTTTTCTATTGTTCAACTTGAAATAAAAAGTTGTTTTTTTTACCTTAAAAAGGGATAATTTCATATGTACTCAATTTTACAAAATGGGTCGCTAGCTCAGCGGTAGAGCATCCGGCTTTTAACCGGCTGGTCCTGAGTTCGAATCTCAGGCGACCCACATTTTTTGAGTTCATTTCTTAAACGTGAATTAAAACAGTTCCCACATTTTAAATACCTTATTATTCATGTAGCCTTAAGTCATAAAATATTTATAGTTAAATTTCAAGCATATTCACCCAATAATAAATCTAAGATTTTAATCCGCGAAGCTCAACATATAAAGTAGTTTTCAATCTTATAATGATGAGAGAAATATATCATTTCTTAATAATTCAGAAACCTTAATAAACTGGTTATTAATTACCGTAAATTTCCTCTTTTAACGTAACCAAGACGAAGAATTAATTTAAACACATTTTTGTAGCATTATTGTGATTTTAGATCTATATTTTTTATCAGATAATAAATTTGTGCAAAAAAACAAAAAATTACTTTACAAAGCTTCATAATTTCTGTTACAATGTTTTACATACACTTTTATTTTTTAATCATGACTCCTGAAGCAGAACGTTTTAATGGTTGGGCAGCAATGTTAGGTTTTGTTGCAGCAGTTGGTGCATATGTAACTACTGGACAGATTATTCCAGGTTGGTTTTAAATTCCGGTAATACAGAATTTAAACTTCTAGATTATTAGTGCCAATTTATTGCCTCTATCTTATTAGATATTAAGTATATCTAAATTAATTCTCGAGTTAAAGGAATTAAAGATTTAATCTTTAATTCCAATACTTGAGTTTTTTTTTGGAAATTTAAATTATAAAAAATAAAACCACAAATTAAAAATTATTGCTATTTTTTTAGGACAGTTATAAGTATGGCTAATGTGGCTGGCTAATAAGCTCTTTTTATTTTTAAAAAATTACCTTACCCACTTTTTTATTTAATTACAAATTCAAACCTTTTTTTTTATCTATATCATCCAGGCATGTAGAACATAGTAAATGACCTTTTTTAATCCAAAATGTCTTTGTAGATCTTTCAATATCTTTTCTACAAATCAAGCATTTAAATATTGGAGGCATTAAAAATATATTAGTCTTATTATTTTATCAAATTAAATTTTTACTTATTCACTATTAATAGCAAAAATAATAGATTTTTATAACTTTAAAAATTTTTTCAATAAAAAAACCTGCCATGTTGGCAGGTCTTTTTAAGTGTGTAGTTTTAATCAATAATTAAATTAATTTAATTAGAAACTAAATGAAGTTTTAACACCGAAACCAGTTTGGTCAGTTGTACCCTCTCTGATGTAAACACCTGGAGTGATTGTCATACTATCATTTACTGGATAAGCATATGATGCTTCATAGATGTAGTACTCAGTATCAGCATCTGCAAAGTTACCTGTTGTTCCCATACCTATATCAAGAGAACCAGCTCCGACTTCAGCAAAACTTAGACCAACAAAGAAACCTGTAGCTTCTGTACCATCATCTTGAGATTCAAGACCAGCACTTAATGTCGCGAAATCAAAGGCATATGTACCATTGAGACCCCAGTAAGTTGTTGATTCTGCATCAGCATAAGCAAGTGCTAATCCATAAGAATCTGCAGTATAAGCAGCTTCAATACCAAAGGTATCAGAACCTTCTTCAGTTAAAAGTGCAGTAGGAGTAGATGAAACACCACCAGCTAGTGAGAATCCGCTATCAAAAGCATATGAAACTGCTGCAGTAGCACCATTACCGCCTACACCAACAGAATTACCTGTACCACAGTTACCCATATAGTCTGTGAAAGCACTGTAAGCACAAGCTCCAGTATAAACACCACTGATGTCGGTGTTGTCACCAACCATTACTGTTGCGCCACCTACTGGGAATGTATATGTAAGTCCATCAAGTGTTAGGACATCAGATGTTGAATCAAAGTTCAAACCGTCAGCACCACCGATAGCAGATGAAGCATTACCTATGTCAATAGTTGCGCTTAGTGAATCTTCACCAGTAAAACTAGTTTCTAAGCCAATACCCATTTGATAATCAAATGTTGCTGATTCTGATGATGCGCCGTCAACAGCACCTACAAGAAAATCTACACCGAAAGATGCTGTAGTTGTCTCAGAGAATCCGCCAGTAATATCACTACTTTCAACTAAACCTTCTCCCCCTGAAAGTAGGTTATTATTTGAAGATTTTTGTTTAAAAGAATCTCCATCTATTTCTAAAGTATCGTCAGTGTAATTCGAAATAGCTTCAAGATTGATTTCAGAAGCACTAACAGATAATGGAGCCAAAAGACCAATGGCTGCAGGAGCTATTAGTAATTGCTGGAATAATTTCATAAAAATTCCTCACACAGAATTGAATTGTCTTTATATATTAATTCAATATAAATAAATTGCAAAGGTAATTGAGCCATTTTTCTAATTGTACGTTCGGAATATCTCACTAACAGGTTTTAAAAAATCCTCATAATTTTTCCAATAACCTGAAGACTGAGCGTTGATTTTTTCTCTTACTTGAGCACTACTTGCTGTGAAAACGCTTCTTTTACTTTTTTGAGGCGAGAGATATTTCTCATTCCATTCCCAGCCAAGCCAATTTATTAAATTTTGAATAGTTTCTCTAGGATTATGAACAACCTTATCATGATCGTAACTATAAATCATTGATCCAAATTTGCTCTTATATTCATGCATTAGCTTTAAATGATAAAGATATAAATCAGTAATATCCTTTAATGAACTAGAAAAGCTTTGATTTAAAAAATTTGTTTTATAAATTGAAAGTATATTATCAAGTGGATTTCTAGTGCAGTGAATTATCCTTGCATTTGGGAATAAATTATTGATGATTGGACAATATAAAAAATTGAACAAATTTTTATCTGTAAAGTTTTTCTTTTGAGAATTTATCAGCATAACTTTTTCTTCATAGAGATTTTTAACCTCAAGCAAATCATCAGTTGACTTAAGAGATTCTTCTAAAAAGCTAACTTCTCCAAGATCTTTAACTTCTGGATTAAGACTTAAAATGCTCTCTAGCAAGGTACTACCACACCTTGGCATACCAACAATAAACAAATATCTATTGCTATCATTTAATTTATTTATTTTTAAAGTCTTATCTATTTTTAAATTTCTATAGTGTTCGCCAGTATTCAATTTAATTTTTATATCCGAAGGTTGAATCTTTAATTTTTCTTCATTTGCAATTTTGAGAAAATATATACTTTTTTTATAATCTTTTTTGTAATGATAAATATTGGCTTTTGAATAGGATATATATATTTTTTCCTTCTGAGAGAGATTATCTATATTTATATTTAGCAATGTTTTTAATTGGTCACTATGATTTGAAAAATTATACATAGTTGATAATTCATAATAACTATTTGAATTAAATTGATCCTTTAAAAGAATATCTAAATGAGTCTTTATAGACAAATCTAATAAACCCAAATTCCTATACATTACTGCCAAATTAAACCTCAATGGAATGAAATTTGGGAAATTATTAATACCTTCCTTTAGAATTAAAATTCCTTTTTCTAATTCTTTATTTTTAAAATAAAGATCGCTAAAGCTAAGATACAAAACGCATTCTTTATTAAAAATCTTTCTTAATTTTAAAAGAACCTTTTCAGCCAATATATATTTCTTTTGATTAATATATACCTTTGAAATTAAAATTTCTCTTTGATAAAATAAGGGGCTATCTTTTGATAATTTCAAATTAATTATTAACTCTTTTGCCCCTTCATTTTGAAAGGATTCAATAAGGATATCAGCTTTTAAAATTTTATATATGGGATTTTTTGGCTGAAGCTTTATAGCAGAATCAATAAAACCTATTGCATCATTAAAAGATTTAATAGCTTTATGGGTGATTGATAAATTGTAGTCAATATCAGAATTGAATTCATCTACTTTTTTTGCTTCATACAAAGTTTTTAAAGCATCCTCAATTTTGTTCTCTTTTCTAAAAATTTCAGCAAGTAATATGTATGAGTTAATTTTTAAGGGATATTTCTTAATAGATAAAAAAAATAAATTTTTGGCAATCTTTAGATTATTAATCTCTTTGCAAAATAGTCCGTATGAAATAAGTAAATCATATGTATAAATTTTTTGATTAATTAAATTCTTATAAATTTCATTTGCTTGATATGTATTTCCTTCTTTGTGCCTATTTCTTGCAGTTTGAATATATTTTGTTATTTCTAATGAATTCTCTTTCATTTTAATTCAAAAAAATAATACTTTTATAAGTAATAATACATTTTTTTTACCTTAAAAATTTTTTCAATAAAAAAACCTGCCATGTTGGCAGGTCTTTTTAAGTGTGTAGTTTTAATCAATAATTAAATTAATTTAATTAGAAACTAAATGAAGTTTTAACACCGAAACCAGTTTGGTCAGTTGTACCCTCTCTGATGTAAACACCTGGAGTGATTGTCATACTATCATTTACTGGATAAGCATATGATGCTTCATAGATGTAGTACTCAGTATCAGCATCTGCAAAGTTACCTGTTGTTCCCATACCTATATCAAGAGAACCAGCTCCGACTTCAGCAAAACTTAGACCAACAAAGAAACCTGTAGCTTCTGTACCATCATCTTGAGATTCAAGACCAGCACTTAATGTCGCGAAATCAAAGGCATATGTACCATTGAGACCCCAGTAAGTTGTTGATTCTGCATCAGCATAAGCAAGTGCTAATCCATAAGAATCTGCAGTATAAGCAGCTTCAATACCAAAGGTATCAGAACCTTCTTCAGTTAAAAGTGCAGTAGGAGTAGATGAAACACCACCAGCTAGTGAGAATCCGCTATCAAAAGCATATGAAACTGCTGCAGTAGCACCATTACCGCCTACACCAACAGAATTACCTGTACCACAGTTACCCATATAGTCTGTGAAAGCACTGTAAGCACAAGCTCCAGTATAAACACCACTGATGTCGGTGTTGTCACCAACCATTACTGTTGCGCCACCTACTGGGAATGTATATGTAAGTCCATCAAGTGTTAGGACATCAGATGTTGAATCAAAGTTCAAACCGTCAGCACCACCGATAGCAGATGAAGCATTACCTATGTCAATAGTTGCGCTTAGTGAATCTTCACCAGTAAAACTAGTTTCTAAGCCAATACCCATTTGATAATCAAATGTTGCTGATTCTGATGATGCGCCGTCAACAGCACCTACAAGAAAATCTACACCGAAAGATGCTGTAGTTGTCTCAGAGAATGAACCAGCTTCAAGATTGTTGAATCTAGCTTCTAAACCGTCAATGCGGCTATTTGTAACTGCAATTTCTTCTGCAGCGTTGAAATCATTAATAGTGACTTCGTTGGCAGTCGCAGCAACAGGGGCAAGTAAGCCTAATGTTGCAGGAGCCACGAGTAAGCTCTTAAAAAGCTTCATAAATTTCCTCACACGAAATTTAAAGGACACCTAAGAATAACGTAAAAAATTAAATATATTCAAGTATCAACCGCTACATTTCATGTAAAGATTTCAATTTTTTTGTTCACTTTGACATCTTAACCAAATCATTAAGATGAAAACAACTGGCAGAAAAGGGATTTGAGTGGAAATGCAAAAATTAATTTAATAGTTTAAATTAAGATGTGACAGTAGTATTAGTGTCTCTTATGTGAGGAGGCTTTGATTTTATTGTTGAAAATAATAAGGATATTTGATTTCTGGAAAACATCTTAATAATTAAAAGTTAAGTTTACTTATATCAAATCTAAATTATCAGAACTCAAAAACAATGAAAGGATTTGGGAGAAAAGATAAAAAAACTAAAAATTCGACAACTAAAAAAGTTGATACTTTTGATAAAGATAAACTAATATCTAGTGCATTTTCGTTACATTCAAGCGGAAAAATTAAAGAAGCCTCAGAAATATATAATTTTTTAATTAAAAATAAAATTTATGACCCTCGGATTTTTATTAACCTAGGCAGCATTTATTACCAACTAAAGCAGTTTGATAAAGCAATATTGTTATTTGACGAATCAATTAAAAAATTTCCAAATAGTCTTGAAGCATACCCTAATTTAGCGAGTGTCCTTGTAGCTAAGGGAAGGAGTGATATTGCTAAAAATATTTTGAATAAGTCTATTGAAATAAATCCAAATTATTTAAAACCATATTCAAATCTCGCTGGTATACATGTAGGAGAGGGTGATTTTGAAAAAGCCGAAAACTTTTTGAGAAAAAGTTTAAATATAAATCCAAAAGACATTAATGCTCTAGTTAATCTAGGCTGCGTCTTGAAAGATCTAAGAAAAACTAAGGAAGCCGAAATATTCTTAAGAGATGCTATTGAAATTAACCCTGAATATGATTTGGCACTAATTAATCTTGGCGCAGTTTTAAATGAATTGGGGAAAATCGATGAAGGAGAAGAATTTTTAAAAAAAGCTCTAAAAATAAATCCAACTTCACCAATAGCTTTAAATAATCTAGGTAATGTTCTTACCAATAAAAACAATTTCATTGATGCTGAAATATTTTACCGAAAAGCTATTGAAATAAAACCCGATTTTTCTCTTGCCTATAATAACCTTGCCTCTCTTCAAGCAAAGAAGGGGAATCTTAGTGAGGCGGAAAAATTTACCGAAGAAGCAATTAATTACAATCCAAAATTTGAATTAGCTTATGTAAATTTAGGATCAATTAAAATTGATCTTGACAAGTTAGCAGAAGCCGAAAAATTATTTCTCAGTGCAATTGAAATTAATGAAAACTACAATTATGCATACAGCAATCTTTTTAGACTTTATGAGAAGACAAATAGCTTAAAAAAATTAAAAGATAAGATAGAAAGTTTAGAAAAAAATAAATTTATTATTAATGAAATATTGATGTTTAAAGCAAGAATTTCTTTTAGGGAAAAAGATTTCACTACAGCAAAAAATTTAATTGACCAAGTCTCTAACGAATGGATAAAAAATACCGAACATCATACAAATATTCTTTTTTGGTCTTTTAAAGCTTTCATTGAGGAAAAAGTTAAAAATTTCGACGAGGCCTTCAAATGCTTTAAGAGAAGCCAACTTAATTTAAAGTATGAAAATTTTAATCCAGAAATTTTCCAAAATTACATAAAAACTTATAGAAGAAATTTAGAAAATAAAAATTTTGTAGTAAAAAACACTCCCCTCAAGAATAATGAATTTTCACCAGTTTTTTTAATAGGATTTCCAAGATCAGGTACTACACTGCTTGATACTATCCTAAGAAGTCATCCAGATATTGATGTTATAGAAGAAAAACCATTGATTAATTCTGTAGAGAGAGTTATGAAATCAAAATTTAAATATAATCTTGATGAACTTCATAAACTAACTTCTAATGAAAAGGATATTTTGCGAAATCACTATTTGGAAATCTTAAGAAACAATTGTGATAAAAAAAGTGCAAAGATATTGATTGATAAATTTCCATTCCAAACCGTTTGCTTACCTCTTATAAATTTATTATTTCCAAATTCAAAAATAATTTTTACTCATAGGAACCCATACGATACTGTCTTATCTTGCTTCCAACAATCATTCGAGCCGAATAATGCAATGTCAAACTTGCGAAGTTTAGATTCAGCTTCGAAAATTTATGATCTGACCATGAGTGTTTGGTTGGACTACAAGACAAAATTAAAAATAAACTTCATTACCTCAAAATATGAAGATTTGATTGAAGATTTTGATAGTCATATTTTAAAAGTATTGAATTTTTTAGATGTTACTTGGCATGAAAATATAAAAAATTATAGAAATACTGCTAATAAAAGAGGGAAAATAAATACTCCCTCTTCTTCACAAGTAGTCCAACCACTTTATAAATCATCAATTTCAAAATGGAAAAATTATGAGAATTATTTTACTAGCTCAAAAAAATACCTTGATAAATGGATAAATTATTTTAATTACTGATTTAAAGTTGATTCCAAGATAAAGATTTTTCTATAAAAGTTTTATTAATAACAAATATTTTTTAAAAATTATTTCATCAATAATTTAATTTTTTAGATACCTTGAAGGGTGTTTTTTTTGTTTTGTAAATTCTTTTTTTTGGAGTATTAAGATCATCAACATACCAACCTGAGGCTAATCTTGTATCTATTTCTTCATAATCTTTTTTTAAATCAAGATTTGACAATGACTTCTTCTTATATTCCATGAGTGGGTATTACAGTTTTTTGTAAATATAGCAAGAAATATAAAAATTGAAATTAATACAATCAACGATTAAATTTTTGTTAAATCTTTAAATCTGTAGAAAAAAGAAAAAATAACAACCTTTTACCTCAATAAAATAATTTCTTGGTTATATTTTTAGAAAATTTTTAAACCTGAGGAGCACAAGGTCAAATGACTCAACTAAATTTTATAGTAAATTCTTTACCTAGAGATTTACTAGAATTCATTTTTTTTCTTGCAGTTGGTTTCACTGCAGGTTCAGTTGGAATCATTTAAATCTACCCAATTGAATCTTAATTATTCTTTCAACTTTAAATTTTGTAAATATAGTTTCTTATCTGATAAATATTAAAGTTGAACGATTCTTCTTTTTTAAGACTTACGATTATCGTTACTTAAAAGTAAATTATCTTAACTGAATAGAGAATAAAGTTTAGTTCAACACTCAATAAATTAATCCGATTCAAGTCCTCTTGCTTGTTTATCTGTTGAAATTTTTAGCGAAACTTATGATTTTAGATCTTTTGTGTTTGAAGTTCTAAAACATATGAAGTGGGACATTAGATAGTGGTGTTGTAAAAGCAGGTTTTATTTCTAAAATAGGAAAATTAAGTAACCCAAACAAATAAGTTTTAATGACAAAAAAAATATATGAAAAAAAAAATTATCAAATCTTGAGGAAGATAATAAAAATTTAAAATGCAGAATTAAAATTATCAAAAAATAAAAATAAAATAATTTCCCAAAATCAAAAACTTTAACGAGATTAGAGAAGTTCCGCTTATAATCCTCTCTTTGACAATAGCTAAGTCTTTATTTAGTTCAGAACAAAGTTCTTGATTTTGGGTTATTGATTTTCCGCTAAAAGCTTCCACACATCATTTAAAATCAGCAGCCTTCATACATTTTTCAGCAACTTTAGGATCAACTTCTACAATAACAGCCGTAGGTAAAAGAGAGCAGCTAGTATTTAGAGTAGTAAGCGTTTCATTTATAAATATTTTTGAGTAAAACGGGTGTTATCAAACTTCCCTCATAATTCAAGAAAAACTTTAGTAAAAATTTAGCGAGGATTAGTAATTTTTTCTTAGAAAATCGATCTTTTATCAATATTTTTAAAATTTGGTCTTTAACAGATGCATGTTATGAACTAAGATTTTATGAGCGGGGCGGGGCGCAGCTTGGTAGCGCGGGTGCTTTGGGAGCATACCTTTTTACTAACGAGACTAATTGCAATAACTGACTTTCTTACTTTTATAACAAACCATATAGTGGCGGATAGTGACAAACTTTTAGTAGCGCGGGTGCCTTTGCAATTAATTAATTATCAGGTAATGACAAGTCCTACTGCTCTAGAAAGAGTTAATCCAAAAATATCTAAAACAACAAAACCATTGAGAATACGTATAGCTCTAGCAACATCTGTTTCACTCACTCCATGTTCGGTTGTATCACTTACAACAACAGATGCTGTTTTTGCAAAATAACTAAATGGAGTTGGCTTTTTGTCAAAAGTAATTGACTCTTTACCTTTACCTATTCTTGATAAATGATTTAATCTCCAATACCACCATGAAAAGCCAATTAATACTATTGGTACAAATAGAACTAATTCAACCAAAAGTAAAACAGGGTTTTTTAGAGGATACACCAAAAGCAAATTCATCGATACAAGTTCCAAAGACCATACAAAGCTCAAGATAATTCCATAAATATCATTTGCCAGCCTCGATTCTTTTCCTAAAAGTCCCCAAATAATTAATCCAAGGATAGAAATCAAAAACGAAGCTCCAAGTGGATGTTCATAGTTAGTAAATGAATCCAAAATTATATAAATACTTTCCAAAAGTTTTTTAACTGGTGATTCTCCAACATCTTCAATATTTAAATTTCTGTCGAAAGAGACTGAGAACAAGAAAGCTACTGTGAGGATATAAATCTCAAGCGGTTTAAGAATTCTTTTAATCATTAGAAAATACAATTAATAAAATATAGTCCAATGTATAAAAAAAAGTTAATTAATACAATTTTGAGTTGAGCATTAATAACGGGTAGGACATTTCCCTTAAGAGTGTCGACAAAGTTATACATCTTATTTCTAGTGAAAAACATCCATTTATCTAGTGACAAAATAGTGACAAAACTCATTTTCTAACCTCAAAAGTGATTTTTTATAAAATAATTAGCAATTTAGTCTTTTATAGATGACTGTTATGAACTAAGATCTAATGAACGGGGCGTGGCGCAGCTTGGTAGCGCGGGTGCTTTGGGAGCACTAGGTCGCAGGTTCGAATCCTGTCGCCCCGACTCTTAAAAACCAAGTCATATTAGAGAGTTTCCCAGACTCTCTTTTTTATTGCCAACTATAAGAAAAATAAGACTTAGCGATTATATAGCGATTATTTGCTATATCTTGCATAACCTTGCCGACTTAACCGCTAATTATTAATCTCATATGTTAATATCTTAAAAATTTTTCTTAAAATGTACCTTATTGAGGACAAAGGAGAAGTAGATCTATATAGGGATAATAGTAATGCAATAATTCTCAAATATGGAGATAAGGCATTTAATTTGGCTAAATATGGAATATTATGGGATTACAATACTGAAGTTGAAGGCCTTGGTTGGCATGCTATTTCAGCAGATATATTTGATGATCCATTATCTGAAAATGATGGGAATATATTATTAATTTGGAAACGAGGATCAAATGGTTTATGGCAAGCCTTATCCTTTTCTAATGAAGATGGATTGTTACTTGGTATGTATGGGACCACTGGATATTTTTATTCTTCAGAAGAGATGAGATCAGTCACACCAGACACTCCAGAGAGTGCGGCCTTGCAAAGTGATATTACTTTTGGTGAGGATCGATCTATCACTCCTACTGGTGCATGGGTAACAACGTCTACAGAGGAGCATGAGACATGGGAAAAAAACCAAATAGGCGTTTTATTTCCTGATATCTACTATGGAGTGGCCAAAGAAAGTTCTAGAACTTACGAACAAAATCAAACTTATGAACTAGGCGGCATAAAAGATTATGATGGAAATCCGCATGCTAACCCAGAATCAATTTCAGCTTTAGCAAAGCAATCTTATAGATATCAAGGAATATTAGATGTAAATAATGATGGAGTAAAAGAAGCGATATTTACTAATAAAGAAACTGGTAGATGGGTAACAGCTTCTATTAGTTCTTCAGGAGAAATTGATTACACAGATCATGGATCAGGTGGCATCACTAGAATTGTAGGTATTTACAAGGATCCGCTTGTTCAATCAGGAGATGTAATTGCTGGCAGTGTTCACGATAGTCAAACAAGATTTCAAAATGATTTAGAGATAGATAA
>QCIV01000020.1 GCA_003216455.1 Prochlorococcus sp. AG-402-N17
CAGAAATGAAGAGGCAATAAAAGAATGTGATGAAGCAATAAAATTGGATCCTAAACTAGCTGTTGCTTATAGTAATCGAGGCTTAGCAAATTCTAATTTGGGTCGAGATGAAGAGGCAATAAAAGACTATGATGAAGCAATAAAATTAGATCCTAAACTTGCTGTTCCTTTTAATAATAGAGGGTTTGCAAAGTCTAATTTAGGCAGAAATGAAGAGGCAATAAAAGACTGTGATGAAGCAATAAAATTGGATCCTAAACTAGCTGTTGCTTATAGTAATCGAGGCTTAGCAAATTCTAATTTGGGTCGAGATGAAGAGGCAATAAATGACTATGATGAAGCAATAAAATTGGATCCTAAACTAGCTGTTGCTTATCGTAATCGAGGCTTAGCAAAGTCTAATTTAGGGAGATACGAAGAGGCTATAAATGACTATGATGAGGTAATAAAATTAGATTCAGAAAATGCAGAAGTTTTTTATTTTAGGGGCTTAGCAAAGTCTAATTTGGGTCGAGATGAAGAGGCAATAAAAGACTATGATGAATCAATAAAATTAGCTTCACGAGATGCAAAGGTTTTTGATAATCGAGGAATAGCAAAGTCTAATTTAGGGAGATACGAAGAGGCTATAAATGACTATGATGAATCAATAAAATTAGATTCACAAGATGCAATGACTTTTAATAGTCGAGGTCATGCAAAGTCTAATTTAGGGTGTGATGAAGAGGCAATAAAAGACTATGATGAATCAATAAAATTAGATTCAGAAGATCCAGAGGTTTTTAATAATAGAGGAGCCTCAAAATATAATTTAGACAGAAATAAAGAAGCAATAAAAGACTATGATGAAGCAATAAAATTAGATTCAAAAAATGCAGTATTTTTTAATAACAGAGGAGCCGCAAAAGATCATCTAATGAGACATCAAGAAGCAATAAAAGACTATGATGAATCAATAAAATTAGATTCACAAGATGCAAAGGTTTTTAATAATCGAGGCCTGGCAAATTATAATTTAGGAAAATACGAGGAAGCTATAAAAGACTATAATGACGCAATAAAATTAAATCCTGTATATTCCGTTGTTTTCTATAATCGGGGCGTTGTAAAAGGTAGTCAAGATAAAATTATAGAGGCTTTAAAGGATTTTAAAAAAGCAGCGTACCATTTGAAAAGTAAAATCAAAATCAATCCTCATAAGGACGATTATAAAGTAATCAAACAAAAAGTAAAAAATCTTTTATCAAAAGGTAATTAAAGAGTCCTTCTACAAACTTTAATTTAATTAAACAAAATAATAACTAATAGGCTGTCCCAACTTAAAAGGATGTTATGGAGGGACTATAAAATTGCTTATAAAAAAACATATTAGAAATGTGTTGAAATTATAACAAGGACTCTATCGGTAATGATATTTTTAAAAGGACTGTTATAGTCCTTCCATAAACCAAATTTATTATCGTTTATCACCATGACTCAGCTTGAATCATCAAAGCTATCTACTCAAACATATAATTTCTCTTTAGAAATTTATGGCTGTGGAGGCGAACACACCATCGGAACCGTAAAAAATGAAATTGCCAAATATTGGCAAACTGATGGAGAAGAATTTTTTGAGGAATATATGTTTTCCTGGGACAAACCAGAACTTATTGAGAAATATAGTATACCCGAAAAATTTCAATTACAGGATTGGAATGAATTAGATGATCTTGCCCATTTGAATGGACCAGAAATTATGGAAGAAAATACTATTCTAGAAGTCAATGATTATGACTCAAGTGACAAGATTTCAGAAATTGTTATTACAAATGAAATGCTTGAAGTTGAGGATGAACCAGAAGTCTCTGAAGAACTTAAAAAGGAGGTTCAATGTGTTTATGGACAGGCTTTTAACAAGGGTAGGTTTATCTATGGTCCTATAGAGAGCGATAAACCTTTTGATTCAACAAAACTAAAAATGAATTGTTCTGATTGGGACGGTCAAATAATCCTCAATCATGTTGAATATGATGGGGAGATTTATTATCTCGAAGAAGAGGATACCAGGGGGAAAAGCCAAATAATAGAGTTTAGATAAATAGCTCTATTCCTAGATTCTTTTTCAAAATAAATTCACATCTAATTACTAATTTTATTTTTATAGGAGTTTTATCATGAGAGTCAAAGTAAGTCTTTACATCGCAGGTAAAGTGCATGACGAAGTTGTATCTGCAATTAGTTATGAAGAGGCTAAAAGGACGGCATTAGCAAGGAATCCTTCTGGAAGAGTAATTAAGGTTTCATCTGTAATTTAATAAATACATATGCAGCTTTATTCCTTTTTAGAGAGACTCAAAAAATTAAGTCTCTCTAAAACTAATTAAAAGTTCAAAAATTCAAGAGTGAATTATTTTTTTATTTACCTAGTTAATTCATCCAATAGTATTTTTTAAAATGAAAAATTTCAATAATAACTTTGAAAACCTTCCTTTCAAAGAACAAAAATTCCGCATCATCCAAGGAAATAATAGTGAACTCCCAGTTAAAAAAGGTGATTTTTGCTGGTCAGGTCTAAAGTCTTTCTCTGATGAGAAATCAACAATTCGCAAAACTCTTTTTATAAGAAAAAATATTGATAATTCAAGAGATCTTTGCGTTTTTGATTCGGAATTCGATTCTTATAGGCATCAAGACAGAATGTATGTATTTAAAGTAATTAATTCACCTAAAGTTCTTTTTAATGCCCAAACAAGAGTCCATCTCATGTCTAATATCAAAGACAAATTAGAGGCAATAGCTCTAGTTGAGGAGAAGGCATCATGAATAAAAAGATTGAAAAATTTGGAGTTGGTAATTTATATCCCGATAGGAATCCTCCTGAGTTTCATTTCTTTAGAAGTGAATGTATTGAGGTTGATATGAGTGATGGAGATGGTTTTACCTTTACACCATTTTTTAATGAATTTAAGGATACTAATGATCTTGATAATTATCTAGAAAAATATATTGAAGATAAGAAATTAGAAAAATTAGATGTTCGTATGGAACATTTGAAATGGTGTTCATACTATATAAATCCTGAGACTCTTGAACTAGAAGACTTTATTGAAGGAGTTTGTAATTACGTTAGTTATTGGGTTTGGAATAACGAGACTAAAAAGTTAGATGAGGTAGATACTAATTCCCTAAATGATGATGATGATGAAGATGAAGATGAATATGAGGAAGAGGAAGAGGAAGATGAATAATTTAAAAATTTATAAAATAACCACAGTCAACATTAAAAAATTACATGTCAATGGAGATTTCAAAATTTAAGAAAGAATTATTACCAATAACAGGAAATGAAAGGGGGGAATTCTTAAGGAGTCTTAAACATTACGTATATCTTTATTGTGAGATAACTGAGGACAACAAAAGACTCCCTATATATATCGGTAAAGGTAAAGGTGATAGATGCTTATCGCATTTGAATAAGCTTGAAGATCCGTCATCTTCAAAAAATAAAAAAATTAGAAATCTACTTATAGAAAAGCGATTAAGTATTGATATTCTGGCGTATGGTCTTGAAAACCAAACTTCAATTGCCATTGAATCAGCCTGTATTGATCTTATGGGCATTGATAATTTAGAGAATTTAGTCAGAGGTCAAGGAGATAATTTTAAAAGAATGCCTTTAAGTCAATTAACAAATTTAAAAATGAAAAAAACTATCGAAATAGATAAAAAACATATAGGTGTGGCAATACTTATAAATACTAATTACAACCCTAATATGGGAGATCTAGAATTGTTTGAAATAACAAGAGGAATATGGCCTAAAAGCCAAAAGTCAGTAGCAGAGAAAATAAGTGCTAAATATGCTTATGCAACTCATAAAGGAGTCATTAAAGAAATATATGAAATTTATGATTGGGTCCCAGCAGGTACTCAACAATATTTTACTAGAAAATTAAATCCAGAAAGGTTAGCCAAGTGTCCCTTCGAATTTGTTGGTAGAAAAGCTTCTAATGAAATAAGGGATCTATATATCGGAAAAATAATCAAAAAAGAAAGGAGTTATGGTAATACCTTTATTCCAGTAGGGGTAGAGCTATAAATTAAAAATCATGATTGATCTAAAAAGGAATAGTAAAAAGAAGCCAATCCTTGCAACTGGATTAAGAACCAAATCATCATCTTCTTATAATCCAAATCAGAAACAAGATTTTAAAATAAGTAGAGGTAAATTTTCGAACTTTCTTACCTGTAAAAGATGCTTTTATTTAGATAGGGTTAAGGGGTTTGATGTCCCAGGAACTCCAAGTTGGACATTAAATGAAACTACTGACTTTCTTTTAAAAAAAGAATTTGATTATTGTAGAAAAAAACAAATTCCACATAGATTATTAATTGAAAATGATTTAAATCATATCGTTCCTTTTGATCACCCTGATATAGATAATTGGCGAGATTCATTACATAGGGGCCTGATCCTAAAATATAAAAATACAAACATTATTTTGACCGGGGGGGTTGATGATATTTGGCAAGATACTGTCTCAAAAAAATTAATAATTGTAGATTACAAGTCACAAGCTAAGAATGGCAGTATTGATAGTAAAGAATATTTAGAAGACCCTTATCACGAAGCTTATAAAATTCAGATGGATTTTTATGCTTATCTTCTTTCAGGAATGGGATTCGAAGTGGATAAGTACTCATACTTTTTGGTTTGTAATGCAAGAAGAGAAGATAGAGAATTTAACAAAAAAATGAATTTTGATGAGTATCTAATCCCCTATAAATGGAGTATCGATTGGATTGAAGATAAATTAAATGAAATGGTTCTTTTGATGAATAAAGATAAAATTCCTGCTTCAAATCAATCTTGTAAAAATTGCGCTTATTCAGACCAATACGCAAGGTTAATCTTCAAAAATTTATCTGAGTAAATATAACTTATTGATTATTATCTTTAACTAAAAATTTTAGCCCTTCCTACTTAATTCTTATGAATGATCTAACAGTATTCTGGTCTGATTCTTTAGATTATTTAAAACAGAATAATATTTCTTATGTATCGAAAATTATTAAAAATTCCTCAGAACTGAATTTAAATTTAATCGAGGAATTAGAAAATCTTTTTGAAGAAGAATCTGTAGACGCCCCCTTTTGCAATACTGGTGATGTTGATTTGGATGATTTAAGAGATGATTTACCTAAAGGGTGGACTTTAAAAAGAGAAAAGACAGAGTTAAATCCTGGTGAGGCAATGCTGGTTTTGTCTGTAATAGATTATTCCGCAAAAAGATATTTTGATATTAATTTTTATAAAAATGTAGAGATTGTTGCTTTTGATCTGGGTGGCCTATACCCAATATCAGTAAATTATCTAGAGAATCCTTTTATGGAAGATTATCAAACTTTCGCTAGTGATAAAACTCTTTCTCTTATATATTGCGAGGAGGCATATTTAGTAGACACTTGGTCTTCTTGTTCAGTAAAAGATTTTTCTAAAGTATGCGATGACTGGAGAAAATTTTATGAAAATATTTTAAAAAAATAATATTTAAATAACTAATTAAAATAATCCACATTATCAGGCCACGTTTCGAATATATTGCCAGAACCCTTGATATAGCTTCAACGTAAAATAGTTTTCAAGACTAGAGCCTTAAACCACTCGACCACCCCTCCAGGCGAAAAATATTAAATTTTTAGCTTTTTAATTATATCAAAAGGTGGTTGATTTTTTCGGAAACAGTTCGGAAACGCATGTCAAGTTAGATATGAAAGCTATTGGCGCATCTAAACATAAATCTATCTTTCAAGACTAGAGCCTTAAACCACTCGACCACCCCTCCAGGGTTAAATATTTACTTTTGAATTACTTTTTTGCTAGTTTAAAAAGAACTACTTAAACCTTGTTTATCAAGGTATTAAAAAAAATAATAAATAATTGAAAGTCAATTTAAAATAAGGGGCAATTAGTTCCTTTTTTTTATCTTGCTATGAATGTATAAGTGTTATTAAATTATGAAATTACTTAAATTAATTCCTGCCGCTGCGATTGTATTAACAGCATTTACAACTTTTGAAGCAAAAGCTTTTAAAATTTGTCTGTATAATAATGCCGGTTTTAACACTAAATTGAAGGTTGCAAAGGCGGACTACAGTGTTAATAAATTTACAAATCCTTTTCCGGCAGGCCAAACTAAGTGTATAAAAATGGGAGATATCCCAATTTCGCAAGGTGATAATTACGACGTGCTCTATTGGCAACAATACTGGCAAACTTGTACTGTTTCTTCGTACTACAGCTCATCAGATGTAGGAGAAACTAAAACATATACCGTATCAGGATCATTAACTAACCACAATTGCGAACTATAAATCTAGATTGATGATTTACAACAATAAATGAAACGATTACTACTTGCTCCGCTATATAAATACGATTGACAGTCGATATAAAATAAGGGGCAATTAGCTATTTTTTTGTGAAAAGATTTTTAACTCCATTATTAGCTGCTCTTGCATTGCCCACTGCTGTTTATGCTGAAAGTTATTGGCTAGTTTTAAGTAAATATGAAAATGCGATTGAGAAAATAGAAATGAAAAGTATGGAACAATGTGAAGAACAAGGGGAAGAATGGAAAGGGGCTATGTGGGACAAAGAGGATTACAAATGCTTGATTGGAAAATAAATGAAACGCTTACTACTTGCACCGCTTAAAAATAACTTTTTAAAATACTGGTTTTCTTGCTTTTTCCTTATTTTTCCGTAAGTATGTGTATATGGGCTCTAATTTGCTCTAAATAGCTCTATTACTGGCTTATTTAGGCTTATTTAGGCTTATTTTACTCTAGAAAACTGTCACATGGGGGTTGACGATTATGGAAATTCCAGACGAAATGTTGAAAGAAATTAGAGAAAGTGGATACGATCAAGAGCTTGTATATAACTACATAAGAGAACTATTAAACAGCGATAAACAAATTAAAGAAAATAACAATCTAGAGCTTATAGACAATTACTTATTAGACAAAGATCTACAAGAACCTGCTGCTGAGATACAGATGGCAGCAGAGCTTATAGACAATTACTTATTAGATAAAAGATTTATGAGAGAGCTTGAAGATAGGGATGAATATGATGCTGCTTAAAAATAGCTATTAAATATAGATGTTTTCTTCCAACCTTCTTTTAATAGTTCTGCATATTCTTTTCTTGCCGCTTTAATAGTTTCTACTCTGCTACCTTTCATAACTGGTTTACTACTTCTTTTATATAGGCAGCCATAACTAATCATAATTGCATCAATATTAGGACTAGGTTTTGATATATCCTCAAATGGTTCAAAGACTTTTATTCTGGATCTGTCTTTATTTATAAGGGTAAATTTTTCCACTTACTGATATGTATTGAGTAAAGATATATAAATTCCTATTAATACAAATATTGCTACACCTATTCCCATAACTGTAGTTGGTTGATTATTCCAGAGATTAGTTAAAAATTCCATAAAAGAATTATAGATAAAAAAAAAGAGGGGTAAAGCTGCAATAAACCCCGCTAGAAGACCACATCGCGAGTTTCTATATTTAAGGATTAAATAATGTTGACAGTCGATCTAAAATAAGGGCAACTTGCTCCATGTTTATTGAAACTAATAAAATAAGTAGTAACTATTTTTTATTTATGACAAATTTTGGATCAGATACTCCTTTTATGCTTATTGCTAAATTGAAAGTAAAAGAAGATAAAGTTGCCAAATATTTAGAACTTGCAGAGAAAACAGATAAAGCTGTTGAAGCATCAGAGCCGGGAATGCTTCATCATACATTCGACCAAGATCCTGAAGACCCACTTAGTTTTGTATGGTCAGAGGTTTTTAAAAATGATGATGCATTTCTTGCTCACTTAGTTAATCCACCTGTCGGTGCTTACCTTGAAGCACATTCTGGACTGTGTGACGGAGATTTAGCTATTGAATTTTATGGAACTGTTGGAGATAAAGTTATTGAAGCCATGGACGAAAGTGGTCTTGCTTATAAAGTCTTCAAAACACAACTGGGTTTCAGCAGAGTGTAATTTAAAATTTACAGTCGACCTACAATAAGGGGCAATTGGCTCCTTTTTTTTTTATTTTGCTATACCTATATAAGTTCTATTTAAATTATGAAATTACTTGAGTTAGTCCCAGTAGCTGCAATAGTTTTAACAGCATTTACAACTTTTGAAGCAAAAGCAGGATATCCTAGCGGTTGGACAAGTAAGAATAACTGTATTGGATTAGATGGTTCTAAATACTATAAATTACAAAAAACGGATACTCCAGCTTCGTATGGAGTATATGATGATCAAGCTAATAAATGGATAATAGAAAATGTATCCTATGATTGTGCATCTAGTTGGTATAAATATGAGTGTGGTAATAAGAATAATAAACCAACTTGTGATGATTGATTTTGAAAATTATATAAGTCCTCTGAAGAACATACTAAACACAGAAAGTTCTCAACGAATTAGACCATTCGATTGAAAGTATTTATAGCTGAAGAAATTATGTTTAGATGATTGACAGTCGATCTAAAATAAAGGAGCTTTCTCCACTTTAATATTTATATTTTGGTTTTAAATTACGTCTCTTCCACATAATTTTAAATAGTATATTCTTTGTAAAGATAGAAGGATTAATCGTAGATGGATAATAGTGTTGTTTTAGATTTAGATTTCTTTTCAAAAGGAATTGGTGTTATCTATGGAACATTACTTTTAATTTTTATTTATTTATTATTCTCTTTAACTGAATATTTTTTTAAAAAAAAGAAAAAGCTTTCAATTAAAAATTTAAAAAAGCCTTTGTTATTTGGATTAGCAGGTAGTATTTATTCTTCATTTATAATTGATTTATTTAAAGTAACCACAAGTTATAAGTTACCTTTACGAAGTGATTTATGGCCATATATTATTCTTCAAATAGGAATAGCACTTTTCTTATGTAGATTGTCTACTTTAGTCTTAATTAAATCCAGTTTTATTAAAAGTTTCATAAAAGTAAAAACAAAAGGTGATCTACAAGAATTAAAAGAATATAGCGAATTTCTTAATAGAGTAGTTTGTTTTCTAATACTAGCAGTTACCTTAATTGTTGTCGGGATCACTTTTGGAATAAAAACCTCATCCTTATCAGCGCTGTTTGGTGGTTTAGCAATAGGATTAAGTCTAGCTACTCAAAAATTTCTTCAAAACATAATAGGGGGACTAGTGTTAGTTATAACGAGACCTTTTAAAATAGATGACTTTATCGAGACTTCAAGTTTTAGTGGGATAGTTGAAAATATTGGTATTTTTTATACCAAAATAAGAACTTTGGAAAATATACCAGTTTTTATTCCGAATTATGAAATGACAAATAAAAATGTAAGTCAATTAACTCAAAGGACAGAGAGAAGGATCAAAGCAGATGTTACCTTGAGATATGAAGATCTTGATAAAGTTAAAAATATTATAAAAAATATCAAAGAATTTTTAACAATCAATTCTGGAATAGATCAAAATCAAACTATTTACGTTAAATTTTATAAGTGGGACTCTTCGTCAATAAATATTTTAGTTAAATGCTATACCAACACAAGCGATTATGAAGAATTTTTGGATATTCAAGAAGAAGTTTTTTTAAAAATTTCTAAAATTGTAATAGAAGAAGGAGGAGATTTTGCCTTTAATTCAACAACTATCTATCTTCCTCCTAATTTAAAAAAGGATGCGATTGAGGATATACTTAAAAATGAAAAAAGTTAAATATGAATTCGCCATACCGTTTTGATTTGTTTTTACTTATGAGGTTTTAAAAGTTTACTTTAATTTTTTTGGTATAAATTTATTGAGGCCAAACCTCGTCAGCACTCTCTAAGTTTGCTGCAAGACATAGATTGACTTTATATAGTTGCGAGTCGATTTAAAAACCCTTTCAGTAGTTGGAATTTCTGAAGGGGTTTCTTGTTTAATACTTACTTGCAATTTGCCAATATGAAATAGGTGCTAGTAATAAACGTTTCACTTTTATTCAACAAGCTCAATTGCATAGACGGTATCTTTACAATTATTATTTTTATCCCATTCCTTAGCGAAAGGTGATTCCATCTCTGCACCTAATTTTTCTAAGTCAGTACAGTTCATTAGCAAATGAGATTTGTGGTTATTGACTTTTACAAACTCATAATCAGTAACAAATTCTTTGCACATTTCTTCAAGAAATAAATTTGTAACATCATTTTTAAATTCCTCAAATGAGCAGCTAAAAGTAGAAATGATAAGAGTATTCATTATAAAAGGAGCTAATTGCCCCTTAATCTAATTTCTAGGTTAATTAATGTCAAACAGGAAAAAGAAGCCCTTTATTTTTTTTAATTAGGTATTTGTTTTGCAATAATACTTATACCTGGTGGTAGTTCCTTTCTTTAAGGATGTTTTTACTGATTGTGTGTAATTAAATGCCCCTAATCTTTTTGTGCAGCTCGCGTAAGCTTTATCCTTAATAATTACGGCATCTCCAGTTGACTGATAGCCAGTGGAATAGTAGTCACAGTTCTCTGTTGAACTTTTTAAAGTTACACCATCGCTTTTATATTTCCAGCAGAGGTCAATTGTAGTTGTTTCGCTAGTAGCAATTGGTGGAGCTGCAAACCATAATACTAAAGGTAATAATAGAAGTTTTTTCATTTTTTAAATTATCTTGATGTAGTTATAACATGAAAAATGTCATCTTATTATATTTTAGGGATTAAGATTTTTGTTATTAGGTTTTTTATTTTTTAATTTTAAATGAAGCAAGTAAAATAAACTAATATTAATAATAATTCCTAGAATAAATAATTAATAATGAGGAAAAATGAGTTACTTCTTCAAAGGATTAAGGAACTAAATAATCTTACAAATGATGAGAATCTGGTTTTCTGTCTTTATCCTTTTTCTTTCGCATTAAAAGAGCTTATTCAATCAAATTTAGAAGAAAGTAATTGCAAAAGAAAATTCACATCTACAATCGAGGAAGCAAAAAATATATTAATTTCTACAAAGAATAAATACATTATTTTTATTTCAGAGTATCTAAAAGATGGACTGGGAACCAAGCTTTTAATGGAATTAAAAAGTTATAAGACTGATCATAATTGCATCATTTTTCTAAACGGCAAAGATAAAAACAATTTAAATGTAGCTCTTCATTTGAAAGCAAAGGGAATGGTTCATGAAGAAAGTTTAGAAGAAAAAAATGGTTCCTTAGTAAGGGCTGTGAAAAATATTAAGGAAGGGAAAAATTATGTAGATCCAAAATTAATGAATATTTTAAAAGAGAATTTAATTAATATTAATTCCCCATTAACTAATCGCCATATTGAAATAGTTCAATTATTAAGAGAAGGATTTTCTAATCAAGAAATTTCTGAAGAACTTTTAATATCCTCTAATACAGTCAGAGATCATTTAAAAGAAATAATGAGAAGATTAAATACTAATTCAAGAACAAGTGTGGTAAATATATCTTTGAGACTAGGACTCATAAAATAAATCCTACATTTGTGGGATAGTATTTCAATGTAAATTGTCAGTTAATAAATATGTACTTAAAAATTATTATCATGAAGTATTTTTTAATTGGCATTGCAAGTGCAAGTGTATTAACTTTAGTACCATCTTCAAATGCAATGTCCCAACAAAATAGTGCCTTAAAACAAGGTGAATTGAATAAAATCGTAAATGAAAAATTGTCAAATTTAGACCAAAAAAGAGCCTGTTTAGAAGGCTCAAAAAACTTTGAAGAATATAAAAATTGTCAAGATATCGAATTTGATAAATTCGTTAAAAAAAAGATTAAAAGAATCGATAAATTAGCAAAATGTATTGATAAAGTTTCGGATTATAAGGAATTAAAAAAATGTAAAAAGGTTATGAGAAGAAAAGCATAATAAAAATAAAATTACTCACACGTTTACCTAAAGGGAATAAAACTCCCTTTTTTTTTTTGTAAAATAAACTATATTTAACTTCTAGATAAAAACAATTAGTCGTTTTTTAATGTCTATTAGAAAATAATTAGGGTAATCACCAATCCTACAGCTATGGAAAGCGTAAACCCCAAAATATCAAATACCAGTAATCCACTCATAATCCTTAGAACTCTTGCAAAAACAATCTCCATACAACATGCTTTGTTCTATTTCTTACAGCAACAGAAGCTGTTTTATCAAAATAATTAAATGGTTTAATTTTTTAATTACATATTTCCGTACAAAAGTCTTTATTTTTATAGTAATTTGAAGGGCAATGTCCTCCTATTCTGGGGATTGAATTTATTTTAATAGATTTAATACTTTGACAATATCCTCTAGTTTTTTTATATCCCAAAGGACATTTTACAACTTTTTTACCATCAAAAATTGGAATTAAAGGATTTATATTCTTTGAAATTGGTATGCAATATCCCCCTGATGATCTATAACCTTGTGGGCATTTTTCACTAACTTTAATAACTGGTGTTAAAGTTTGGACTCCACATTTTGATTCAGCAAGAATAGGTTGGCTGAAAAAAAGTATTGGTAGAATGATTATCCTGATATATTCCATTTATATTTTTTTTATAAAATTCATAATAATTTAAAAAAAAAACTTTTCAATAAACAGTTTTGTTTATATTAAATTTGCTTATTAATTATTATCTGATAGAAATAATATATATAATATTTTAGATGTTTAAAAATAAAATAAAAATATTTTTTATTGCAAGTATACTTTTTACACTTTTGCCTCAGAAAAGTTATGCGGATTATAGTTTTGATGTTGAAGATATACCAGATAGTTTCCCAAGTTCTAATAGTTCAACTTTTTCCTTAACAAAAGATTCAGCCACTTGCTCTTCAGGTGGGGGAAGTATACCATCATTATGGATTGGAGCTCAACAAGGAAATGGGGATATAAATGGTACTACTGATAATACTCTTGATGAAACAAATGAATACATAAGTGGAGGAGTAGCATTTGTAATACCATTAGGAAGAAAAAATTCTAGTAATTGTAAGAATATACTTACCATGCTTGAATTACAGGAATTTTTATCAACAATAGATTCTCTTAATAATATGGGAGTTATAGATAAAACAAAAATTGCAAATGTAATTCAAAATTACATGAAAAAAGTAAGTAAAGATTTAGGAGTTGATTTATATTCAGCAATAAAACCCAATGCTAAATTACTTACCACTTCTGAACTATCGGATGATGGTTCTTCCTCTAATGTTAGTACTTCTTCTGATAATTAATCCTATTAATTTTTGCATTAATTAATTAGAACTTTCTTAATAAGAATTATAAGTTTTATTCAAATAAATTGAATCTAAACTATATTTAGAAGATAAAAAACTTTTATAAATGATAAAGCTTTTAATCCTTCCATTAATTTTATCTTTGTCTGAGCCTTCAATTTCAGGTGAATATAATAATGAAAATTCAGGCGTCCAAATAAAAACTCTTTTAAAAAGTCAGAACCAATGGGATGGCAAAAGATTACCTAAATATCCGAAAACTAGACCCGAGATTACAATTCTAAAAATAACCATTCCTCCCAAAACAAAGTTGCCTCTTCATATTCACCCAGTAATTAATACAGCAGTTATCTTGCAGGGAATTTTGGAAGTTGAACTTAAAGATGGCATTAAAAAAACGTTTAAGAAAAATGACGCTTTTAATGAGGTTGTAAATACAATCCATTATGGAGAAAGCATTGGAGATGAACCTGTTGTTGTGATTGTGTTTTATGCTGGGACGAGCAAATCTCAACTTACAGTTCTTACTGATAAATAGTTTAAATTAACTTTAAACCTTAAATTTTTTATTAATTGATGAAATAATAAGAGCAGTTTCTTTTCAAGAACAGGTTGTGGGTAATTTTCTTTTAGTTTAGTGATTTTAAAATAAATCCTATATTTGTGGGATACAAAAAAGATAAAAATGGTAGTTAATAGAATCGTACTTAAAATTTATTATCATGAAGTATTTTTTATTTGGATTAGGTGGTGCAAGTGCATTATTTTTAACATTGCCATCAAATGCAATGTCACAATCTAATAGAGATTTAAAGGCAGAAGAATTTAACCAAATTTTGAATAAGCGGTTATCAAATTTAAATCAAAAAAGGAGTTGTTTGAAAACTCTAGTAATTTTGATGAATATAAAAATTGTCGAATAAAGATGTCAAATTTTCAATATAAAGACTTTGATAAATTCGTTGAAAAAAAAGATCAAAAGAATTGATAAGTTGACCAGATTTGTCGAAAAATCAGAAGATCTTCAGGAATTAAAATCTTGTAAAAAGGCGAAGGGGGAAAAGCAAAAAAATAAATAATTTCTTACACAAACGATGAAAAGGAAGTTTTACTTCCTCTTTTTTTGTATATATTTTTAAAAAGTTAATAAAACTTTTATATATTTCTCATGACTAATATCCAGTTAATTCAGTTAACTATTTTATCCCTTATTGGAATTTTCTTATATTATCGCTTTTGAAAGATCTTAAAATTTTTATTCAATCGAAACTGCCTAGTTTTTTTAAAAAATTTTGTTACGTGTCGTTCCTGAGACTGTTTAATTCATAAAACCATTTTTCTTTGTCTCAAGTTTTATCCTCCTCCATTACAAAAATTAACAGCTTTTTGTTGAGCACTTTTATCTCCTTTACTTATATATTCTTTTTTCATCTGATTAATACAAATTCTTTGTTCATCAATTATTTTTAAATTCCATATACTATTCAAAATGCTAAAGAGTAAAAAAATTAGTAACTTGAAATGAGTTACCAGCTTGATTGTTTTTTTTAAATTAGGTGATATATTAGAACCCTCTAAATTAAATGCATCTAACATAATTTAAATTTACTTTATTTAAGATATAGCAAGGATAAAAAAGAGGGGCAAATTAATTCTTTATTACATGGAAATTACTGAATTAATAAATATTTTCAATGCAACCCATAAAGGCCCTTGTCTTGATAGCTTTGTAAATTAATTTAATATTACTTGTTTTATAAATTTAACTAGAAATACAAAAATAAACACACCTAATCCACCACTCCCAATTATTTTTATAGTTCTTTTTACGAGTCCTGTAGAGTCTTTTTTATTGTTCATAATCTAGTTTTTATTTACTATATCATTAAAAAATTTTTATTAGAAACAATTATTTAATTTATATTGTTAATGTTTGTTTGCTAACCATTTTTTTTCTAATCCAACTTAGTTTTTCTCTTGCTGGATGTTCTTTTGTTTATTCATAAAAAATTGCCGATTTCTCATATATTCTTATATTGTCAAAAACGATTTAAATTTATGACTGTTGAAAATGCTCACGCCTATATAGAATCGATGATTGAAAATGGCCCTTCTGATGATTTGCATGCACAAATTAACGTAAAATTTAAATCAGAACACATACATCAAGCTTTAAAAGAAAGAGGAACATCTAAAGATGAATTACTTAAAAAAGCTGCTGGTGGTGCTGCAACAGAAGGTTGGGATATAGAGCCTACTTTTGCTGTTGGTGCTGCAACTTGTGCAGCTTAAGTAAAAAAGAGGTTAAAGTTTATATAGATATTTATTAATAGAGAAAAGTTGAAAAATTAGATAATAAAAAAAAATTAGATTTATTTCATTAAAAAAAATTCAATTCAATATATATAATTGAAAAATTTTTAATGTTATTAAATCCAAGTATCAGCAGTTTTTTTATGAAATAAAATCAAAACTGAGAAGACCATGGTCTATTTATAGATTTCTCAATATTTAATTTTTTTCTAATATCATCAATTGATAATTCTAAATCGTTTTCATATCTATAAAATGGAATGTTTTGCTTCGCATTTAATCCGATTTTCAACCCTTCAATTATTGCTTCAAGTATTAAAGGCTCACCATCATGAATAAAATAATCAATAACATTTTTTATAACGTTTACTATATTCAAGAAAGAGGTCTTTTGAGCTAAATAAAAAGCTTGTATTACTAATTCTCCCACTTGACTAGTATCGACGTTAGTCAGTATGTGAATATAATCATGTGTTTGTTGAATCCTAGTTTTTATTAGTAAATGCCTAGGGATTGGATGACTTATAGTAAATCGCATAGTTGGTGGAACAAGATGTATTTTTTCTTGATCCTGCGTTACATATAAAAGGTAGGTAGAGATATGCCTTCCCAAGGAATCCTTCGGCATACACATAAGATCCTCAAGACCGTATACCTTTGGTATCCATTCTTCTTCTAAAATCTTATCAATTTCCTTGTTATTATCATGCAAACCAAATTTTGATGATGCTAACTGATATGCCTCTTCAATTTGTTCAATAAAACTAACATCTCTTAAAAAGAAATCATTTAGCATTAATCTTTTACTTTTAACTCTCTTCTGCATTTTTTTAAATTCTTAAAAAATTTAGTTAATCATTTCTTTTTATTTTAATTAAATTATGGTAATCGGCATCCTTTGAAATTTTCTTAAGTTTTTAGTATCTAACTATACAATTAATCAAGTTTGGATAAAATTTCAGATTT
>QCIV01000021.1 GCA_003216455.1 Prochlorococcus sp. AG-402-N17
TCCCCAAGCTGTAGCAGTATGTATAAGGTAATTAATTTGGCTAATTTCCTTTTTATACCTATTTGATTCCCTTATATCACAAAGCATTAACTTGACTTTTTTATTTTCTTGAACAGAAATTGGCAACTTACTTTTGTCTCTTACCATGAGATAAAGCCTGAATTTTGTATTTTTTAAAAACCAATCAACTAAATATTGGCCAACACATCCACTAGCACCTGTGATTAATAAGTTTTTATATGCCAAGGCTTTAACTAGTAAGTGAGTTTTTTTCCATGTTCAAAAAATGTTTGAGCATTTTCTTCTGGAGTCCCAGGTAAAATCCCATGACCCAAATTAAGAATATATTTCCTGTCTTTAATTTTATTGAAAGTATTATCTATCCTTTCTTTTATTGATTCTTTGTTTCCGAATAAAATGCCAGGGTCAACATTACCTTGAATTCCTATCCCCCTGGGGATTCTTTTACAAGCCTCTTCAATATCTACTGTCCAGTCTAATGAGATTATATCTACTCCAGTTTTTGCCATTCTTTCAAGTACACCAGCACTTCCTGAAATGTAAAGAATTATTGGTGTTTCAGGGTATTCCGCTTTTACAATTTCAACAACTTTTTTTTGATACGGCCCAGCAAAGATATCGTAATCTTGTGGACTTAGTTGGCCTGCCCATGAATCAAAAATTTGTACTACTTGCGCTCCAGATTTTATTTGATATTTAAGATATTCACCAATAGATTTTGCAAAATGATCAAGAAGTTTATGAAGTAAATCTGGTTCATTAAAAGCCATTGATTTTATTAAAGAATAATTTTTACTGCTTTTACCTTCAACTACATATGCTGCGAGAGTCCAGGGTGCGCCAACAAAACCTAAAACTGTTGACTCATTATTGACATCTTCTTTTAGTGAAGTAAGAACTTGCCCAACAAAACCTAAACTATCACTTGGATTTAATTCTTTTAAATTTTCTACTTGGTTAAGAGTTCTTATTGGGTCCTCAATAATTGGACCTTTACTTTCTATTATTTCAAAATTTATGCCCATCCCTGGGAGAGGTGTGAGAATATCTGAAAAAAGGATCACACCATCCGGTTTGAAAGCATGAAAAGGCTGCATTGAAATCTCATATGATAATTCTGGATTTTCAGACCTCTCTCTAAAGCTTGGGTAACGCTCCCTTAAATCTCTATAGATTTTCATATATCTTCCTGCTTGCCTCATCATCCATACTGGAGGCCTATTTACTTTTTTACCTAATGCGGCAGAAAGTAGTAGTGGTAAATCTTGACCCATTTTTCAATTCGATATTTTTAAAAAATTAAAATCCAACTTAAAAATCTTACAATGTAAAGCAGAGCAAAAGCGTTATATGAACATTTATATGAAGCACTAAGTTAAATGAGCCTTCTTAGTTTTTTGATTGATGTTTGAAGATACTCACGCTTAATGGAGGCAAAGCAATTTCTAGAGCATTTTGATAATCATGAATATTGTAATTTATAGTTTCTTTACCGCCCATATTTCCTTTGTTACTGCCCCCGTATCTAGAGCCATCTGAATTAAATATTTCTTTATAGAATCCTTCCACAGGAACACCTACTTTGTATGACCCATGAGTATTAGGTGTAAAGTTAGCAACAACAACAAGCCACTCATTGGTATCGTTTTCTCTTCTCATGAAACTTATAACCGAATTAGATTTGTCATTACAATCAATCCATTGGAATCCATAAGGATCAAAGTCATTCTTCCATAATGCAGGTTCATTTTTATAAAGAATGTTTAGGTCATCAATCAAGTTTCTGATACCTTTATGAGGCTCAAATTCTAGTAACTCCCATTGCAGATCATCCCAAACATTCCATTCTTGTCTTTGCCCAAATTCCATTCCCATAAATATCGTTTTTTTGCCAGGGTGGGTCCACATATAAGTTAGTAATGCTCGAGTATTTGCATATTTCTTCCAGTCATCGCCAGGCATTTTATGCAATAGATGACTTTTCCCATGGACAACTTCATCATGACTAAGTGCAAGCATAAAGTTCTCTGTATAGTTATATGTAATTGAGAAAGTTACACTATTTTGGTGGAATTGCCTAAACCAAGGATCTATTTCAAAATAATCAAGCATATCGTGCATCCATCCCATATTCCATTTCAAGTTAAACCCTAATCCTCCCATGTCAGTTGGTTGGGTTACCATTGGCCAAGTTGTTGATTCTTCAGCGATAGAAAGTGCACCTGGGAAGTGTTGGAAGAGTACATGATTAGCCTGTTGAAGAAATTTAACGGCTTCTATATTTTCATTCCCACCATTTTCATTGGGTATCCATTCACCATCTGGACGTAGATAATCTCTGTAAAGCATGGAAGCTACAGCATCAACTCTTATGCCATCAATATGAAACTCTTCAAACCAATAAACGAGGTTGGCTACTAAGAAATTTCTTACTTCGTTTCTGCTGTAATTAAATATTAGGGTTCCCCATTCTTTATGTTCACCTATGCGTGAATCTCCATGTTCATAAAGATGGCAACCATCAAAAAATGCCAAACCATGCTTATCTTTTGGAAAATGACCAGGTACCCAATCAAGAATTACGCCTATGCCCTCTTCATGACATTTATTTACAAACTCTCTAAATTCATTTGGCGTGCCAAATCTACTTGTTGGTGCATACCAGCCTGTAACTTGGTATCCCCATGAACCATCGAAAGGATGTTCAGATATTGGCATTAGTTCAATATGAGTGAATCCTCTCTCTTTTACGTAAGGGATGAGTTTCTCGGTTAATTCTGGATAAGTTAATAATCTTGTTCCAGGTTTTAAATCGGCTGCAGGCACTGGGTCTCTTGGTTCACCATTGTCCTCCAGATATTTATTATTTGTTGATTCATGGAGCCAACTTCCTAAATGCATTTCATAAACTGAAATTGGCTTGTTAATTTGACTAGAAGAATCTCTATTTGAAATCCAAGAACTATCATTCCAATCAAAGTTTTTCAATTTTGAAACTATTGAACCATTTTGAGGCCTGATTTCATGAAGGAAACCATATGGATCAGCTTTCTCATAAATATGACCTTGTTGTGTTCTTATTTCGTATTTATATGTGTCTCCCTCTTGCATTGTTGGTATGAATAGTTCCCAAATTCCCCCTAATCTTTTTTGCATTGGATGATGTCTCCCATCCCAAGAATTTATATCCCCAATTATCGAGATTGATTTTGCATTTGGAGCCCAAATGCAAAACATAACACCTTTTTGATTCTTTTCATCAATGAGATGTGCTCCCATTTTTTCCCAAATATGATGATGATTACCTTCTGCAAAAAGATGTCTATCAACTTCTCCCATCCACTCTTCTATATATGACCAAGGGTCATGTTGTGTATGTGTGATCCCTCCTCGTGAAATATTTATTTCGTAATTATAATTTGGATTTTCAGGCAGAATAGCTTCAAAAAGCCATTTATGGTTTATGCTTTTCGCCTTATAGGTATTGTTTTTAAAATTTATTTTAACTTCGTCGGCTTCAGGCATCCATACCCTTACAACCCATTGTTCTTCATAAAAATGAGGACCTAATATTTTTAATGGATTATCATTGCAACAATTTTCTAGGTTGATGGCTTCTGATTTAATCCAGTCTGCTTGAATTGTCTCGATCATGACTGGTAGATATTAAGGATTAATAATATCAAATGATTAACCAAAAAAATAATTATTTATAAAAAAAAGGGGTCATTTTCATAAATGTTCTATTAAGGCTAAAACTTAGAGTGATAACTCTATGATTTGCCGAAGGGGCTCCAACATTTCCCTCCCCAAAGCCAGGATTGACTCCAATAGCAGGATAAGCTGCTGCAGATATAGATAAGCGAAGCTTGCTATCTTTAGTCAAACAAATATTTGTTGGTTGCATTGTTATTTGATAAATGCATTCTTCACTTATTTTGGAGTTTTTAACCCTTAAGAATCCGGTTGAAAATTGATTAACCTTTTCATCCCCTTCTTCAACTAAAGATAAAGCAAGGCAGATATCGAAATTGGGCTGATCACTTTTTACTTGGATTTCTAATGTGGGAACTCCTTTTAAATATTGATCTTCTTCAAAAGAATTGGTTTGAAAAACACCTACATCCAGGCGTTTATCAATAATACTTCTATTAAACTTTCCTGGATTTGGACCTAGATGACCACCGTCAGATGGAGTAGGTCTCCATGGGTCATTAACAATTGTGAACCATCCTGATCCTTTTGAATTTATGGTCAGACTTCCATCTTCAACGTTTACATTTGCTTTGCCATCGCTTTTGAGCCCAAAAATAAATCCAGGGTGAAATTTATTATCTAATTCTTCCCATTTATTTAATGAAATATTCCATATTTTTTTCTCGACTTTAAATTTCTTAGAATTAAATTTTTCATCTGATTTTAAATGTTTATCAAAAAATTTTAATAAAGATTCTTGTGATCCCTCCCACCAATTAAGATGTGTCGCATTCCCAATAATAATCTCTGGGCTTCCACCAGCTTCTTTAGATTTTTTATAAAGATCAAAGGCACCTTTTAAATGTGGATCCCAAAGTCCTCCAATAATTAACATAGGTTGTTTAATCCATGTTGAAATTGGTTTAAATTCTTCAAATGGGCATGCATTATTTAAATTTTTAAGCCATGCTAAAACAAAGCTATTAGGATCATATTTTTTTAAAGTATCAATTCCTTTCCTTAAATAATTTTTATTTTCTAAGGCTAATCTTATCTTTTCCCACTCAAGCAATTTATTTTCTCTTTTCATTTTTAGTGCTGCGATTTGAAGTCCCCATGCAATATTGTTATGCCACCAATATGCTCCTCCATCTGAGCACCAATGATCCTTAATATTCATCCCAGTCATTGCTGGAGATAAACAATCAGGCGGCTTTGAATTTAATTCGCCAGTTAGTTGAGTAAATCCTTGATATGAAAAACCATATAAGCCAAGTTTCCCATTACATTCTTTTAGAGACCTTACCCATTCATGTGTTTCTGAAGTATCGCTAGCTTCTTGAGAAAAACCATTAAAAACTCCTTCAGAAGAACCCATACCTCTAACATCTTGAATTATTACCATATACCCTTTGGAAGCCCACCATTCTGGGTGAGAATAGGTAATAGTTGAAGCTATTTCCCTGCCATATGGTTGTCTCATCAATAATGCAGGCCATGGCCCATTACTATTAGGTAACCAAATCCTGGATATAAGTCTTACTCCATCTCTAAGTACTAGAGACTTGTCAAACCATCTTGAACCAGACATTTAGGCTTTAGATAATGTCTGGGCAGTGAAGCCCAATGACGTAAATAGAAAAGATCTCTGCGTTAACGGGAGTTAACTTTTTTTTGTTTGATACATACTCTATTGCTTTATCTGAACTAGCTGAAATGCCTTTTGAATTAAACTCTCTAAACTTATTACATAAATTCCTAGCTTCGTTTGGATTCTTTTTAACAGTTTCCAATAGGTTAGATTGACTTAAAACAGGGTATAAAGAGTTGGAAAACAATAATAAAAAAAATAATAAAGGTTTCATTATCACTAACTTTTTCTAAATTCTACATTAAAAATTTTTTTTATCCAAGATTTCTAATAGATTTGTCGATTTGACTAGCTTTTTTAATCCATTCTTTTAAGAGAGTAAAAGTTGTATCGGTCTCAGTTTTTACTTTAAGGATTCTTTCTAATCTACCAATTTTGCGTTCTAATTCGTAAGGGGTAGATAGTGATAATGATTTAAGAGAAGATATACCGCAATGTAAAAGTAGATATGCTTGCGGTGGAGAAATTCCAATTTCTTTTTTAAAAATAGCTATAGCTCTAATTTTCTTTAGATTATTTAATGTACATAGAGAAGATTTTCTTTGAATCTCATTTATATCTAAGTCCGAAAGATTACTTAATTTTTCAAAGTCAGTTAGATTATTTTGAATAAAAAAAGATTTCTCATGTCTAAAATTAGTTGGTAAAAAATCTAAAAAGGGTTTACTTTCCATTGTTTAATAGACTAATTCATTTTCACATTTTTCTGAACTTCTCCTATAACAATTGGTTTACTTACACCATCTGAAATTTTTTCAAGTTTTCTTATCTTTATTTTTACATTCGCACCAGCTCTGCTACCTTTCCTTAAGTTTTCCGATAATTGTTCTAAAGTTGGTTCAATAGATTCTTCTGGAAAGTCATTATCTGCTTTAGCAATAATCAAATCGAACCCATTGTCATAAACAATTGGAACATATTTTGCACCTTCTATTACAACCTTTTCGGAGTAACTTTGTATAAAAGCCCAACTACTCAAAGAAAGCAATAATGAAAAAATAGTTGCTCCAATTAATCGAAATTTAAAACCAAAATTAAATATCAATGCTGCTATGGTGCAAATTAAAAGAAATATTCCAAAGAATCCAAAAATTTTGGGTGTGTTCTCTAATAGTTCAAAAAAAGACATTTAGTGGCTTTGTCCTGATTAATTTCTTATATTTTGTAAGCCTACTCTATTTTTGGGCTCTAACTTGAAAAAAATTAGATCTCTAAATTTAAATACCAAGATTCTTTTAGTAGGGATGCTTTTACCCTTAGGTTTTTTAGGCTCTATTTTATTAAATAATTTTTTAGAGGAAACTTATAGTTCTAGGAAATTAGAACTAGAAAAAAGTATTGAGAATCTTTTAGATAAAAATGTTGATTTAGGTGATTATGTCGGTATTAGATTTCTAGGTATTTCTTTGGGTAATTCAAAAATTAATGATAAAAAAAATTTAGATTCTGAAATTAAAGCTAAAAATGTATATGTGGGCATTATGCCTTTTAGATCTCTTTTTAAACAAAAATTGATTGTAAAAATAAGTCCTAAGGAGGCGGCCATAAACATAGATAGAAATTTTTTTATAAGAGACGAATCTTATAAAAATAATCGAATTACAAAAAAATCACAATTAAATTATGAATTGAATTTTAACTTAAATAAATATACAATTTTAAATCTTAAAAAATCAGGATTAAAAACAAAAGTAAAAGGTAACGTTATTTATAAGTCCAGTAATAGAGAAATTATTGCAAATGTAAAATCAAATTTTGATGAAAAAGGGTTTTTAAAATTTAAATTTAATACAAAATTAAATAAAGACTTTTTATCTCTTGAGTTGTTTTCAAGGGGTTTAGATCTTGAAAATTCTGAATATATTATTGGGAATAGAAAAATTAGTTTTAAAAAAGGAAATTTTAAATCTAACTTTAAATTTAATAAATTACCAAATGAAACATTTTGCAAAGGAAGATTTTCTCTTACTAATTTAAAAATAAAATCTGAAGCTTTCTCAGAGAATATAAATTCAGATTCAACTAGTTTTTTTTGTAAAGATAATAATTTAATTGGTAATTCAGAAAAATTAAATTATGGAACTTTGACTTCGAATTTTAATCTAAATATACCATTTAATAGAAGTTCTAATAATATTGATTTAAAAGGAAGTATTGGATACATTAATAGCCTTAATCCAGATATCCAATTATCGGGTAATATTCCTTTTTGGTTTGATAAAAGAGGTATAAATTTTGGTGATATAAATACTAGTTTTAAAATAAATAGAACTCAATTATCTAATTTAAATATTTTCCGAAAAAATGATATAAGGGGTTTTATTACTGCTAAAGGAGAATTCAAAGGAAAAATTACTGATCCTGATATTTCGATAAACTTTAATCTTGATTACCCGCACTTTAAAGGTATCCGCATTAGAGAAATATGGGAGGGAGATATTAAAAATGAAAATAATAAATTTCTGCTAAATATGAAAAATAGATATTCTCCAATCCCTTCATTTCTTTCAATCAAGTTTGATTCTGATCTTAAAATAGATAATGCAAATTTCATAAGAGTTTTTAACTCAAATAAAGGAACTATAGGTATAGTCAAAGAGGATGATGGTTATAATTGGCGAGCGGATAATTTTCCACTTGATGAACTTGAATTATCTCTTGACAAAAATCAATTCGATAGAATTGATGGAATTATTAATGGTGAGGGATCATTTTCATCAGACCAGTCATCCCTTGATGGGCGAATTGCTTGGAGTTTAGGTAAATACGGAAATATTAATCTAGCTAATTCATTGTTTGATTTTAGCGTCAAAGAAAAATCTTTTTATATAAATTCTTCATTGTATCCAATTGATGGAGGAATAATTGAAGTGGAATATGATTCAAGTAAAAATAATTTGATTAATTCAGAATTCAAGGATATAAGCACTAGTTGGACTATCCTAACCGCTGTTGATATTTTTAACTTTGATAATAAAAAAGTGATTCCTGTAAGTAAATCGAATATTTTGGATGATTTGGAAATAGATAAAAATAATAAATCATTTAAAGAGAGGATAGATTTCATAAATAATTTTATTCAAAATAGAAATTTGCTAGAGGAAAAGTTTAATTTGCAAAAATATTTAAATAAATTTAGAAGCAGATACAATGGAAAAATTACTATTCAGGGTGATAAACCAGTAAATTACAAATTGAATGCAAAATTAAATGGCTATCTTGATTTATCTAGAGATGACTATAAGAATAATAAAGAGGAATTTTCTATTGATTTGGAAGGAGGATTATTAACAGGGAAAGGTTCTTTAAGAATTAAAAAATTACCATTAAGTGCAGCAAATATCTTTTTAAATAAACCAAGAGATTTTTTTGGCGGGTTGGATATGAATTTATTTTATGATCTTGATACAAAATCTTTCTCTAGTGATATTTTTTCTAATGATTCATCAATTAAAAATAACATAATAATATTTGATAAAGGACTAGTTGAATTTAATAATTCTATTTTTGATATTGATTTTTCCCTTCTAATAAATGATTCTCAAATCCCAATTAATATTGAAGGCTCAATACCTATAAATAAAGCTGATAACTTAGATCTAAGATTGATTGGGAATGGAAAATTTATTGAGTTAATAGATATTTTTGCTGAAGAATACTTTACCTTTAAAGAAGGAGATATTAATCTTAGAGTTATTCTTAAAGGAACCTTAAATAAACCTCTATTAAATGGATTTATCGTAGTTAAAGATTCTGAAATTGATTTTTTAAACAATACAATAAAAGATTTAAATAGTACAATAATTTTTGATTTTGATTCTTTAGAGATCAATAATCTACAAGCGAAGGCTGAAGAGTCCGGAAAAATTTTTATAAAAGGTTCTTTGCCTTTTTATAGTCAAAATGATTCAGCGAAGGCAAAAATTAAAATCTTAACGAATAGATTTACTTTAAAGAAAGATAATTTTAATTTTTTAATAGATTCAGATGTCGATTTAAGTGGATCATTTGAAAGTCCTGTTTTGGGAGGTTCTCTATCTTTTAATAATGGATTTATAAATTTTAATAACACCAATCAAAATAATAAAAAAGAAAATAATCTTGTACGAAAAGAGGATAAAAAAGATTGGTCAGAATTGTATTGGAATAATAATGAAAATATTGAAATAATTTCAAATGAAACAATTTTGAATTCAGTTCTTTTGGGAGAAACTTTGCCTAATTATTTGGATAATTTGAGTTTTAATAATCTTAAATTAAAACTTGGTCCAGATTTTAAACTTCAATATTCAGAATTAATTCAAGCTTATTTAGATACTAAATTAGACCTTGATATAAACGGTAAGGTAGGCAAAGATTTAAATGCTAGAGGTCTAATTTATCTTAAAAAAGGGAGAGCTAATTTATATACTACTCCATTTAAACTTGATAAAAATAAAGATAATTATATTTTATTTGCATCAAGAAGTGGCGTTGTTCCATTTATTAATTTTTCTCTGGTTAGTAAAGTTCCAGATTCTATAATACCTATAAGTGAAAATAATCAGGATTCAAACATCTCAGGTGATCTTGATGTGAATGCGAGTTCTAGTGGTTTGGGATCATTTGGGATTGGTAATTCAAGGCTTATCAAAATTGAAGCATCTTATGAAGGATTTTTAGATCAATTATCTTTTGCTGATGAAAATAGAAGAATCCAATTAAGGAGCACGCCAAGTTATAACAGATCACAAATAATTGGTTTGATTGGAGGTAACTCTGCAAATTTAATAAATAGAGCATTTATTTCTCAACTTAATAATGCTGATGCATTTAGTGAAAGATTTCAGTTATCTCTATATCCAGCGTTAATAGAAAATAATGATTCATTTAATAATATTTTTTCCAATGAAAATTTAGATATACAGAATGATGGTCAATCATCTTCTAATGAGGAATTTGCTTCTCAAGCTTGGGTAGCAGAAATAGGGCTTGATATTACTGATGCGATAAATTTTGCCTTTCAAACGGTTCCAAGTAGAGATGATATTTCACCTTTAGGAATTTTGACTTTTCAGGCAAATCCAAACTTGGAATTATTAGGTTCTTATGATTCCAATGGGGATTGGAAAAGTCAAGTTCAATTATTTTTTAGATATTAACTCAGAAAGAAATTTACTTTAAAGAATCATTAATTTGAATTATTATTAGATTAATTAAAAAATATTATGGCTGATATCTTTGAAGTTCCTCAACCAGGTAATGATCTTCTAGAAAAAGCTGAGAAAGTTCGTTTGGCATCAGTAAAAATAAGTCAGACTGAAAATCAAAATCGAATTAAAGCCTTAAATTTTATGGCTGATTACTTAGAAAAAAATTCTAAAGAAATATTAGAGGCTAATAATGCCGATTATTCATATGCAGAAAAAAAGGGTATTTCTAGGGCTTTACTTTCTAGATTAAAGTTATCAAAAGCAAAATTAAATTCTGGAATTGCAGGAGTAAGAAAAGTTGGAGATTTAGCTGATCCTGTAAATCAAGTTCAAATAAAAAGAGAGCTTTCAAAGGGATTGATCTTAGAAAGAAAAACTGTGCCAATTGGAGTCTTAGGGGTTATTTTTGAATCTAGGCCAGATGCAGTAATGCAGATCAGTTCTTTAGCAATAAGATCAGGTAATGGAGTAATTCTGAAAGGTGGTAGTGAAGCCAATTTAACAAATACTTCAATAGTGAAAGCATTGCAAGAAGGCTTATATGAATCAGGCCTTGATAAAAATTCAATATGTTTACTAACAAGCAGAAAAGATAGCATGGCGATGTTAAATCTTGAGAAATATATTAATTTAATAATTCCAAGAGGAAGTAATGAATTAGTTAAATTTATTCAAGAGAATACGAGAATTCCTGTGTTAGGCCATGCTGATGGAATTTGTCACTTGTTTATAGATAATGAGGCAAATCTAGAGATGGCTTTATCAGTCGCTTTGGACAGCAAAATTCAATATCCTGCAGCATGTAATGCAATCGAAACTTTATTAGTCCATAAAGATATCGCAGCAGCTTTTTTAAAAAAGGCCATCCCTCTGTTTAATTCTAATGATGTTAAATTAATCGGAGATAGAAGATCAGTTGAATTAGGGTTAAAGTATGAGGCTAGCCTAGAGGATTGGAAAACTGAATATTTGGATTTAATCTTATCGATAAAAATTGTAGATGATCTTGAAGCAGCAATCACACATATTCAAAAATATAGTTCAAAACATACAGATGGAATAATTACTGAAAATTCAAATACTGCCAATAAATTTATGAGTGTAGTTGATAGTGCAGGTGTTTTTCATAATTGCTCTACTAGGTTTGCAGATGGGTTTAGATATGGATTCGGAGCTGAAGTTGGTATATCTACTCAAACTCTTCCACCAAGGGGACCTGTAGGTCTAGAAGGTTTGGTAACTTATAAGTATTTCCTAAAAGGTGATGGGAATATAGTTGATGATTTTTCATCAGGAAAGGCTACCTATATACATAAAGATCTTTAAAACTTTTAAAGATGGAAACTTTTTTAAAAATTGAGAATATTAAACTTTGGGCTAGGGTAGGCGTTCTTGATGAAGAAAGGGAATTAGGACAACTATTTATTTTAGATATATTTTTGTGGACTGATTTTGAAAAATGTACAGTAAATGATGATATAAAAAAAACAGTTGACTATTCAAAATTAGTTCAAATTTTAAAAGATCAATCAAAGAAAATATATTGTTTCACAATCGAAAAATATTCGAACGAAATTTTAGAAATCATTGATCAGGAATTTAAACTTTCTAAAATTAAAATAATTTTGACAAAATGTAATCCTCCAATCAGAGGTTTCGATGGGAAGGTTTCAATAGTAAGAATTCTTGAAAATAATTAAAGTATTGGAAAAAAGTAATCCCATTATATTGATTCATGGTCTTTGGAATACTTCAAGTATTTTTTCTTCTATTACCTCAAAACTTGATGATATTGGTATTGAATATTTTGCCCCAACTCTTAAGCATTCATATGGAATGACTTCAATTTTGGATTTGACTAATAAATTAAACGATTTAATTTTAGAGAAATATGGTTTAGAAAAAGAATTAGATATTTTGGGATTTTCTATGGGAGGAATAATTGGTAGGTACTGGCTTCAAAAATTTAATGGGTACAAAAGAACAAGAAGATTAATATCTATAGGTTCCCCTCACAAAGGGACTTTGATGGCTCAATTAATACCTAAATACCCTTTTAGAGGAATATCAGAAATGAAAATAAATAGTAAGTTTTTAAGAGAACTCGCAAATAATGATTTTTTTCTTGATGATATTGAATGTATAAATTTCTTTACTTATTGGGATATGATGGTTTTCCCAGGCTGGTGGACAAATTTAAACTTTGGGAAAAAAATTTCAGTAAAAGTATATAAACATAGGAATCTTGTAAGAAATAAATCTGTTGTTAACAAAATAATCCATGAAATTATTATATAGCTCCAGATAAACCTAAGTGTCTTATTAAGGAATCTGTTTGTGGCTCTCTTCCTCTGAATAGTTTAAATATGTCTAGTGGAGGTAAGCTTCCTCCCAAGCTAAGTATTGTATCTTTAAATTTCTTTCCTATTAACTTTAAATTTTCAGAGTTTTCTAGATAAGCTTCTTCAAACATTGAAAATGCATCCGCACTTAGAACTTCAGCCCATTTATATGAGTAATATCCTGCAGAATATCCTCCTGCAAATATATGACTAAAACAACAAAGAAAGTGATCTTCTTGGATTGGTTCAATAACAGTAGTTTGTTTTGCAATTTCTCTTCTTATTTCATCTGCTGTTTTACCTACGTTTTTATCAATTCTACTGTGTAATCTGAGGTCTGTAATTGCAAAATGCAGTTGTCTAAGAGTAGCCATACCACAATTAAAAGTTCTATTCATTAGGAGCTTCTCAAAATTCTCATCGGATAATTTTTCTCCTGTCTTGTAGTGCTTAGCAATATTCATAAGCGTATTTTTATGAAAACACCAGTTTTCCATAAATTGACTTGGAAGTTCGACTGCATCCCATTCAACGTTGTTGATGCCAGCTGCTTGAGGAAGATTTACAGTTGTAAGCATGTGTTGAAGACCATGACCAAATTCATGGAAAAGTGTCTGAACTTCTTCAAAACTCATCAAACTAGGTTTATTTTTTGATGGTGGAGTCTGATTACAAACTAGATAAGCTACAGGGAGGGTCTTTTTGCCAACATTATTTTTATTCAAACATTCATCCATCCAAGCCCCTCCTCTCTTTGATTCAGGCCTCGAATATGGATCGAGGTAAAAAGATGCTATTTTATTACTTTCTTTATTGAGGATATTAAAAAATAAAACGTCATCATTCCACAGAGGTGCCTCATCAGTTGCCTCGACTACTTTAATTTCAAAAAGCTTTTCACTTAATTTAAATAAACCTTTCAAAACATCATTTAGTGGGAACCAAGGTCTCAAAGACTCTTGATCCAAATTGAGCTTTTCTTTTCTAAGAAGTTCGGACCAATAACTAATATCCCATGGCTCGATATTCTGTGATTTTGAAAAACCATTAGATTTAGAAAACTTTTCGAGGTTTTCTAATTCAAATTTTGCGGTTTTGAATGCTGGTTCTCTTAATTCTTCTAAAAGTTTTTCAACATTTTTAATTTCTTTCGCCATTTTCGTTGACAAACTTAGTTCTGCCCAACTTTTATAACCGAGAAGATTAGCCTGTTTAGTTCTAAGAAATAATATCTCTTCAATGATTTGAGAATTATTTTTTTCTCCTTGGGACGCCCTGCCAACGAATGCCTTATATAGTTTCTCTCTAAGGTTACGGTCGGTGGCATATGTCATAAATGAAGTATAAGTTGGAATATCCAGACTTAATTTCCAAGGACCATTTTTGATATCGACTGCTTCATCTTTTTTTAAGTGTTTGTGTGCAGAAATTGCCATTAACTCTAGTACTCGTTCAGGTAGGCCATCGACTTCAGATTTTTTATTTAATATTAAAAACCATTTATTAGTTGCATCAAGAACATTATTGCTGAAGTCTGTTGATAGCTTTCCAAGCTTTTCTGAAATATTGTTGAATTCTTCTTGGTCATTCTTTTGTAGTGAAATACCTCTATGTTGCATCTCAAGAATTTCTTT
>QCIV01000022.1 GCA_003216455.1 Prochlorococcus sp. AG-402-N17
AGTATCTGGTGCTAGGCCAGGAAAAAGAAGGAATTCAGATTTTCAAGGAATAACAAGTAAGAGTGTTAAAAAAGTAGGAAGATGGGTATCTGAAAAAGTGGATTTATTTTTTGATGAAGATAATGATGATTGGAATGATGAGAATTTTTACGGTGATAACAGCGATATTAAGACATTTTCCAGAGAATCAACTTCTTATGAATCTGCTAAACAGCACTCAAAAAGACCTTTAGAAGCAATATCTCTAAGGCAACCAAAAAATTTACAGACAACTGAGCAAAAAAAACTACCTTATGCGAAAGAGAGTAAGGAAGAAGATTGGCCAGATGAAATGGATTTCAAAGTTGAAAGATGGCAAAGAGATTCAGAAAAAGAGAATAATACTTCGAGAGATCAATCAAACCAACAAGTTCAATCAAAATCAAGAAATCTTCCTAGATCAAGAAGAAGAAGAGTATAGATTCGTAAATTCTTTAATTCCTGAATAGCCTAATAAATTTTCTAAATGTGGATTGAATACTTCTCTAATAATTGTTAGGGGCTTTTTGTCTCTAAAAAATCTATAATTTCTTGACCAGAATGGACCTTTAAAACAAAATTGATCCTCTAACCAATTTGAATTAACAAGTGAAATTCGGTCAACTTCTCTAAACAATTCTGATCTGTCTTGTGTCAAATTTTTCCAAATTGGTTCTTCTTTGGCTTTTAAATTTTCATTCACTTGTTCGGCATTCCACCAACTTTCAGCCCATGCTAGGTTTTTATTATTGTTTTTAATCCATACTTGTCTTCTAATTAAAGGTCCATTTAATTGATTTAATTCTTTAGGACCTTCTTCAATAAATAGAGGATCTACTCGCATTGAAATCAATTTAATTTTTGTCTCTTTATTAGTTAAAAGCTGTAAATGTCTAGTAGGACTTCCATCCCCAAGCAGCATTAATTTCCATGGACCAGATATTTTTGGTAATGAATTTTTGACTAAAAAAGTAGAGGCTTTTTCTTCCCATAAAATTTTTGGTGAGTTAAAAAGTTTATTATTCAGTGCTTAGAGGGAATGCTTCTAAGATGATAACTTTTTTTCGACAAAAATATTTGCCTTTTCTTTTTTTATTTCTCTTATTTTTAGCCAAACAAGTAATGCAGTTAAATCAGCTTTGCTTACTCCAGGAATTTTTGAAGCATCACCAATACTTTTTGGCTTTATCTTATTCAAATTTTCTCTAGCTTCTAAAGATAATGTATCTATCTTTTCATAATTTATTTCTTGAGGCAGAGATTTACAGCTTTGACGATTGATTTGTTCAATGTTGTTTTTTTGTCTTTTAAGGTAACCCTCATATTTAATATCTATTTCAACACCTTCCTGTATTGAAGAACCTAGATTTTTTTCAGTCAAATTATATTTAATCAGATCTGAATAATGAAAGTTTGGTCTTTTTAAGAGTTCTTTCAAAGTTGTTGAGCCTTTGATCTTTGATTCCGTTTCTAATTCTATTTTTTTTGATATTTCATCGGTATTTTTTAAACGAGTGTTATTTAATCTAAATTTCTCTTCCTCGAGGAGTTTCATCTTTTCTTGATAGGCCGCCCATCTTTTCTCATTAATTAGCCCTATTTGATAACCTAATGGTGTTAATCTTCTATCGGCATTGTCTCCTCTTAGAGTTAACCTATATTCACTCCTACTAGTGAGCACTCTGTATGGTTCTTTGAGATCTTTGGTAATTAAATCATTGATCATTGTTCCAATATAACTGCTTTCTCTAGTGAAGATTATTGGATCTTTTTTGTCTAGTTTTCTAGTCGCATTAACTCCTGCAACTAATCCTTGTGCTGCTGCTTCTTCATAACCAGTAGTACCATTAATTTGTCCCGCGCTAAATAAATATTCAATTTCTTTCGTTTCGAGTGATGTTTGGAGCTGTGTTGCAGGTATATAGTCATACTCCACAGCATATGCTGGTCGCAACATTTTACATTCACTTAATCCAGGTAAGGTTCTTAAAAGTTCTAATTGAATATTTTCGGGTAAACCTGTAGAAAATCCTTGTACATATATTTCAGGGGTATTAATTCCTTCTGGTTCTAAGAAAATTTGATGTGATTCTTTATCAGCAAATTTAACGATTTTATCTTCAATTGATGGACAATATCTTGGCCCCTTACTATCAATAAAACCGCCGTAAATGGGAGTTAAATGTAAATTGTCTCGAATTAGTTGATGCGTTTTGGTGGTTGTTCTTGTGATGTGACAACTAACTTGGGGCATATTATTTTTTATATCTGGGTCAAACGAAAAATATTTATCTGCTGCGGTACTTGGTTGAATATCTAATTTATCAAAAATGATACTTCTTTTATCAACTCTTGCTGGAGTTCCTGTTTTTAAACGTTCTGTTTTGATACCAATTTCGTGCAAATTTTGAGTAAGACCTTTTGCTGCTTGTTCGCCTGATCTGCCAGCTGACATTGATTTATTTCCTATCCATATTCTTCCTTCTAAGAATGTTCCGGCTGTTATGATAACTGATCTTGCTGAATAATAACTACCAAAGAAAGTCCTTACACCTTTTATTCTTTTTTTTACGATTTTTTTTGAGTTCAATCTAATTTCTTCAGTTTTTGCAATATCCAGTTCAGTAATCATTGCTTCTTTTAAAGATAAATTATCTGTATTTTGTAGTATTTCAATCATCTTTTTTGAGTATTCTCTTTTATCTGTTTGAGCTCTTAATGCCCATACAGCTGGGCCTCTACTTGCATTTAATATTCTTTTTTGTATAGCTGTCTCATCAGCTAATTTACCCATAATTCCACCTAAAGCATCAACTTCATGTACCAACTGACTTTTTGCCGGTCCCCCAACTGCAGGATTACACGGTTGCCAGGCAATCCTATCTAAATTGATTGTAAATAAGGCTGTAGAAAATCCTAATTTTGCTGTTGTTATAGCTGCTTCGCATCCTGCATGTCCTCCTCCAATAACGATAATGTCAAAAGATTCATTTGTTGTGTGGTGATCTTGCATTTTAGGATCGTTTTAATTAGCTAAATTCCTAAATCTCGTAAATTGAGGTTCAAATAATAATTTAACAGTTCCTACCGGTCCATTTCTATGTTTAGTGACAATGATTTCTGTAATTCCTCTATCCTCAGTCTCTGGATTATAGTATTCGTCTCTATAAATCATTAATACTAAATCTGCGTCTTGTTCAATAGATCCTGATTCTCTTAGATCGCTTAACATTGGCCTTTTATTTGTTCTAGATTCTACCCCTCTACTAAGCTGAGATAAAGCTACTACTGGTACTTTTAATTCTCTGGCCATGCTTTTGAGACCTCTTGTTATTCGTGAAAGTTCTTGCACTCTATTATCAGGGGTTGATCCTTCCATTAACTGGAGGTAATCAATAACGATTAATCCAAGTTCTTTTTTTTGTTCAGCTATTAATCTTCTGCAAAGAGATCTCATCTCTAAAACACTTAAGTTAGGTTTGTCATCTATAAATATTGGTAATTGACCTAATGAATTGATTCCTTCTCCAAGTAAAGGCCATTCATCTTGCTGTAATCTGCCAGTTCTTAGCCTGCCACTCTCGATTCCTACTTCCATAGAGAGTAATCTATATGTCAACTGTTCCTTACTCATTTCAAGGCTAAATACGCACACAGGTAAATCTTGAGATTGAGCAACATTCTTAGCCAGGTTAAGAACTATTGAAGTTTTCCCCATTGAAGGTCTTCCAGCAACAATTATTAAATCACTTCTTTGAAAACCCTGAGTCATCGCATCAAGGTCGTAAAAATTTACAGGAATTCCAGCTACTGAAGTACCTAATGATCTCGACTCTATTTCGTTGAAAGTACTTGTAAGGATTTCAGCTGCTTGAGTCAGACCTTTTGAAGGTTTTTCTTGACTGATTTCAAATATTTTTTGCTCCGCTTTATCTAGAACTTCATTAGTATCTTGAGTCTGATCGAAACCTAGTTGAACCACCTCATTTCCAGATCTGATAAGTTGCCTTCTCAAGAATTTGTCGTTAATTAAATTAGCAACTTGTTCTATTGAAGCTGTAGAGGAAACATTTTCAACTAGTTCTACCAGTTTGCTATTCCCTCCAATTTTTTCTAATGATCCATTATCAGCTAACCAAGCACTCATGGATGTTAAATCAGTTGGTTTACCCTGGGTATGCAACATTAATGCTGTTCTATAAATCTCTTGATGAGCATTTATATAAAAAGCTTCAGGTTTAATTAAGTCTGCAATTCTTCCGATCGCGTCTGGATCAAGAAGTATGCCACCAAGAACTGCTTCCTCTGCTTGAACGTTTTGAGGAGGAACTAATCCAGCATTTTCATTATTAAAATCTTTTTTAAAATTTTTATTTTGCCCATTATTTGGAAAAGGTACGGAAACCATATCTTTAATTGCTTAGATATATACTCTGACTACTTTTCAAAATAATGCAACAAATTGATTAACTTGTTACTTCAATATTTACTTCTGCATTTACTTCTGGATGTAATTTTATTTTTGCAGTAAAGGAACCTAAATTATGTATATCAGGGACTGTGATGTTTCTTCTATCAATTTCCTTTTTAGTTGCTGCTTCTATTGCCTCAGCAACATCCCCATTGGTAACTGTTCCAAAAAGGACACCATCTTCTCCAACCTGTTTTTTAATATTGAACCTACCTATTGTAGATAATGCAGTTTGGAAATCTAAAGCTTCTTGCTTTAATTTATCAGCAGCGATTTTTTCTTTTTCTTTCTTCCTTTCAATTTGTTTAAGGACTGCTGGTGTTACATTCATTGCCTTGCCAAAAGGTAATAGAAAATTTCTTGCGTATCCAGGTGCTACTTCAACTAGATCTCCTTCTTTGCCTAGTGATGCGATTGATTCAGTTAATGCGACTTGTACTCTTTTAGACATAAAAATATTGAACAATATAGTTAATAATAAGACCTAGAGGGTAACTTTACTTTTTTTGCAAGACCAAATTTTGCAAGAATCTTAATATGTTCCCATGTTATATCTATCTGACCTTTAAATAATCCTTGTTTTGCCGAATTGGGAAATGCATGATGATTATTATGCCAACCTTCCCCAAATGTTAATGCAGCAACCCATGCATTGTTTTTAGATGAATCACCACTTTCAAATGGTGCTTTACCCCAACAATGCGTCGCGGAGTTTACTAGCCAAGTTATGTGATAAACAACCACAAGCCTCAATGGAATTCCCCAGAGGACTAGAGCCCAGCCTCCAACTCCTAATTTTTGACCTATTGCGTACAAAGAAAATCCAATAGGAATTTGTAAGAATAAAAAATATTTATTTAGAAATCTATAGTATGGATCTTTGATTAAATCTGCACTTAGTTTTGGAACAGCTTTTAGTGCTTCAACATCTTTAAACATCCAACCCATATGACTCCACCAAAATCCCTTTTTACTATTGTGATGATCCACTTCAGTATCTGAAAAAGAGTGATGATGTCTATGTAAACCTACCCAATCTATTGGTCCATGCTGGCAACTTATAGCTCCACAGGTAGCAAAAAATCTTTCTAACCATCTTGGAACAATGAACGATCTGTGTGATAACAATCTGTGATATCCAAGAGTGACTCCTAAGCAAGCAGTTACCCAGTAAAAAAATAATAATGAAGTGACTGCAGGGAGACTCCAAAATTTTGGTTGTATAGCTACAAGAGAAAGAATATGAATTGCAGCCATGAAAACAATTGTTCCCCAAGTTTTATGTAGTCTTGGAGGATATCTTTTTGAATGGCTGGAAGGTTCCAGTAATTTTTCTGAAAGTTCTATAACTTTTTCATCTGGGACAGGTTTCTTTAATTTTGCTGTTTCTTGGAAAATTACTGGATTCATGATATCGAAATACTATTTTCAAAATTACCGATATGTAATATTATCATACTATACTATTGATAAGTTTAATTATCTGTGAGTCTCGGATATCGCGATAAATTATCTAGAGGTCGAAGGGCTATGGCTCATTTGATACACCTCTGGCATGAAAGAAATGGATGGTCACATAGAGTTTTGCCATTACTTTCTGAAGTTCTTGATTTAGGTAAAGTTCATAATTCGCAAATTTCTAATCTTAGGAATGGGAAGTTATCTTCGCCAGGTCCTGAAGTTTTTCTTGCTTTAGCTCAAGTTAATACGATTCTTGATCAAGGTATAGAAAAAATCAGGGATCGTTTTGAAAATGATTACCCAGAGTTATGGAAATCCTTGGAAGAGTCTGCATTACCCCTAAAAAATGATTCTGGTAATCCATTGTCGGCCGGGGAATTATTCGAGATATTTTCAGGATTAAAATCTCTACCTTCATCTTTTGACTGGTACATAGAAGATGAAGAAGCTTCTGCTTTAAGTGATGCTCTTTCAGTGCATTTTTGTCAGAATAAGGCTTGGAGATCATGTAAAGTTCAGGTAATGGAAGCTTATAATGTTAATAAATCTAGCCGTAGAGAACGTTTTGCTGAGGTAATAGCAGGAATTAAAGATTATACGGCAGAAGAATTAGATGGGGAACTACTTGATTTATATGAGGCTTCAAAAAAACTTTCTTATTTTCAAGGTAGGGGACCTAATGGTTTCCTCGCAGAATTAAGAAATTTAGCTTCTAAAAAATAATATGAGTTTTCATAATAAATGACGCTAAATAATAACTTAAAACTGGCTGAAAACGCTGTTCTTTCTGTCGAAGAGAGTTTAAGTAAAGTTTTCCAAGAAAGGTCCAATCAGGTTTTTCAGCAATTAGAAAATATTTTGACAATTTTTAAGGCAGAAAAAGTTTCCACTAGTCATTTCAATCAATCTTCTGGTAGTGGTCATGATGATATTTCTAGAGAAAAAATTGATGAGGTTTTTGCAAGATTGTTTCTTGCTGAAAAGGCAGCTGTGAGGATGCAATTTGTAAGTGGAACGCATGCAATAAGTTCTGTCTTATTTGGAATTCTTAGACCTGGAGATGTAATGTTATCTCTTACAGGACAACCATATGACACGTTGGAAGAAGTTATAGGAATAAGGGGAGGAGGTAAAGGCTCACTTAAAGATTTTGAGATTGAATATAAGCAAATAAATATCTGCGAGAATTTTGATTCTTTTGAAGAAAAAATTGTTCATTCTTTTAAAGAAAATTCATGTAAATTAGTATTCATACAAAAAAGTTGTGGATATAGTTGGAGAAAGTCTCTTACGAATCATCAGATAGAGAAAATTTGTAGTCTTATTCATTCTCTTGATCCTAACTGTATATGTTTTGTTGATAACTGTTATGGGGAGCTTGTTGAAGATAGTGAACCAATTTCTAAAGGGGCAAATATAATTGCTGGATCATTGATTAAAAATTTGGGAGGAACAATCGTTCCTACTGGTGGATATGTTGCAGGAGATGCAGAGTTGGTTGAGATGGCATGTTCTAGATTAACCTCACCAGGTATTGGTACTTCTGCAGGAATAAATTTTGGACTAGGAAGATTAATTTTGCAGGGTTTGTTTTTAGCACCACAAATTGTTCACGAATCATTAAAAGGTGCTGATATGGTTGCAGCAGTCTTTAAAAATTTGGGATTTAAGGTTTTACCAGAGCCAGCAACTTATAGATCTGATCTTATTCAGTCAGTAAGATTAAATAATCCTGATTTGGTACAAAAAGTTTGTCAATCTTTTCAAAATTCTTCACCAGTAGATTCTTTTCTGAATGTTGTTCCATCATCAATGGATGGATATGATTCAAAATTATTAATGGCAGGAGGTACATTTATTGAAGGTAGTACAAGTGAATTTTCTGCTGATGCCCCTCTAAGAGATCCTTACAATATTTTTGTTCAAGGTGGTTCTCACATAGCTCACATCAAAATTGCATTAATTCGATTATTATTTGAATTATTAGAGGAAAAATTAATTTCAAAGGATTCTCTTCTTCCTTTATCTACTTAATCATGTCTTACCAGTTTCCAGACAACCTCAACTATGCTGATACTCATGAATATGTCTTGGAAGAAAATGGATTATTAAAAATTGGTGTTAGTGAATTCGCTATAGATCAATTAGGAGATATTGTTTTTGTTGAATTAGCTGATCAAGGGGCGACTTTAGAGAAAGGTGAGACTTTTGGAACAATAGAATCAGTTAAGGCCGTTGAGGAAGTCTATCTGCCTTTTTCAGGGGAAATAGTATCTGTAAATGAAAGTGTTATTGAGAACCCTGAGCTTTTACAGAATGATCCGATTGGAGACGGTTGGTTAGTTATTTTGAAACCAGAATCAAAAGCATTAATTGCTGATTTGATGACTTCTGAGGAATATCAATCAAAGGTTGTACCAAAATAAGGCAAACTTTTTAAAAAGAGCTATTTTAAAGAAAAATATTTTAATATGACATCCAAATTTGGGTCTGATTTGTTTATAGATAGGCATCTTGGGTTAGGAGATAATGATGAAAGAATTATGCTGAATAAACTTGGTTTTAATAATATTAATCAATTTATAAATCAAGTTATTCCTGAAGATATTCAGCTTAAAGATAAATCTTCTGAAATATTGCCCCAAGGTTGTTCAGAAATTGAGGCTTTAAATGAATTAGAAGAGATTGCGAATAAAAATATTAAAATGAGATCACTAATAGGCCTTGGCTATTATGAAAATCACATGCCTAAAGTAATCCAAAGACATGTTCTTGAAAATCCAAGGTGGTACACGTCTTATACTCCATATCAAGCAGAAATTGCACAAGGAAGATTAGAAGCTCTATTTAATTTTCAGACTATTGTTTGTGAACTAACAGGATTCCCTGTGGCAAACGCATCTTTGTTAGATGAGGGTACTGCAGCTGCAGAAGCTATGGCCATGAGTTTTTCCGCAAGAAAAAGTAAATCTTCAAAAGTGTATTTAGTGGAATCAAATGTTTTTGATCATACTTTTAATGTTCTACAAACCAGAGCAAAACCATTGGGAATATCCTTAAAACGCTTTACTCAAAGCAACCTTCCTAATCATGATGATGTTTTTGGAATATTGTTGCAATTACCCGGTAAAAATGGGGAATTATATGATCCCACATTCTTAATATCCCAAGCACATAGATCAGAAATTATTGTTACGGCATGTATTGATCCACTGGCACAAGTTTTGATTAAACCAATTTCTGAATTTGGGGTTGATGTAGCAGTGGGTAGTATGCAAAGATTTGGTGTTCCAATGGGTTTTGGTGGACCTCATGCAGCATATTTTGCCTGTAGCGAAAAATATAAAAGGCTGATACCCGGGAGAATTGTTGGGCAAACTCTATCTAAAAATGGAGAAAAGTCTCTAAGACTAGCATTGCAAACAAGAGAGCAACATATCAGAAGGGAAAAGGCCACTAGTAATATTTGTACTGCTCAATCTTTGTTAGCCATAATTTCTTCTTTTTATGCTATTTATCATGGACCTTCTGGATTAACGCAAATTGCTACGAGATTAGTGGAGTTGAGAATAAATTTAGAATCAAGTTTAGCTGCTTTAGGTTTTGATATTCCTGATGGGATTAGATTTGATAGTGTTGATGTTTATTCTGAGCACTCCCAGAGGATCCATAATGAAGCTTTAAAAAATGGCTATAACTTAAGAATTTTGCCGTTGGGATCAACTATTGAAAATTCAACTGGCTTTGGAATCTCTTTAGATGAGCTTAGTAATGAAAAAGAAATCAAAGATATTTTGACTTTCATAGCAAACCTTATAGAAAAAGAAGAAGATTTAGAGCATATAAAATTTGATAAAGTATTTCATCTTGAAAGTTTAGCTTTGAGATCCAGTGCATGGATGCAGCAAGATATATTCACAAAATACCAAAGTGAAACAGAATTAATGAGATATATATTCCGACTTGCTGAAAAAGATTTTTCTTTGGTAGATGGAATGATGCCATTGGGAAGCTGCACCATGAAGTTAAATTCTGCAGCAGAATTAAATCCAGTCTCTTGGGCTAATTTATCTGCCATACATCCTTTTTCTCCACTAGATCAAACTAAAGGCTATTCAAAAATAATATCCGACCTAGAAAAATGGATAAGTGATATTGTCGGTTTAAAATCAGTTTCTTTTCAACCAAATGCAGGCTCTCAAGGAGAGTTTGCAGGTTTATTGGCAATCAATTCTTATTTTGAATCAAAAGGCGAACTTTCAAGAAAGAAATGTTTAATTCCTAAAAGTGCTCATGGAACAAATCCTGCTAGTGCAGTTATGGCAGGTTTTGATGTTTTAACTGTTGAATGTGATGAAGAAGGAAATATTGATTTTCAAGATTTGTCGATTAAGGTCAAGAAATTTGATAACCAAATAGGGGCTCTTATGTTGACTTATCCCTCTACTCATGGAGTTTTTGAATTACAAATCAGAAAGATATGTGATTTAATTCACTCTGTTGGAGGATTTGTCTATTTAGATGGAGCAAATTTGAACGCTCAGGTTGGATTATGCAAACCGGGGAATTATGGTGTTGATGTTTGCCATTTGAATTTACATAAAACATTCTGCATTCCACATGGAGGTGGTGGTCCAGGAGTAGGTCCAGTCGCCGCATCAGAAACTTTAAGCCCATTTCTTCCTACTCATTCATTAATGGATAATAATTTATCTAATAGTTCCAATTACGTATCTTCTGCCAAGTATGGGAGTGCAAGTATTTTACCAATAAGTTGGATGTACATAAAAATGGCTGGTCTTAGTGGTTTAAGGAAAGCAACTGCTCATGCAATTTTATCTGCAAATTATATTGCGCATTCTTTAAAGCATGAATTCAAGATTCTCTATAAAGGAAAAAATAATTTTGTTGCACATGAATGTATTTTAGATTTTAGAGATTTAAAATCTAAAACTGGTTTGAGTGTAAATGATTTAGCTAAACGATTAATAGATTATAGTTTTCATGCCCCAACTATAAGTTGGCCTGTTCCAGAGACCATAATGATTGAGCCTACTGAAAGTGAAAGTTTGGTTGAATTGGATAGATTTTGTGAAGCTATGTTATTGATTGGAGAAGAAATCAGCGAAATAGAAAAAAATATTGAATTAAAGGTGTAAGGACTTTCTTTGGTAGTTATTATTCAGCAAGATCAGTTATCATAACAGCCGGAACATTCTTAGAAGGAAGAATATGGATAGGAAATAAATCAATGTCAGCTGGCAGATCAGGCGAACAAGCAGCAAAAGGTCTTACTCAAAATTTGCACGAAATTGGTATCAAAACAGAACGTTTAAAAACAGGAACTCCAGCAAGAGTTGATAAAAGAAGTATCATTTTTGATAAATTAGATATTCAACCAAGTACCGCAGCAGATAAATATTTTTCGTTTGACCCAGATATAAAAAATAATATGCCCCAAGTTAGTTGTCACATCACAAGAACAACCACCAAAACGCATCAACTAATTCGAGACAATTTACATTTAACTCCCATTTACGGCGGTTTTATTGATAGTAAGGGGCCAAGATATTGTCCATCAATTGAAGATAAAATCGTTAAATTTGCTGATAAAGAATCACATCAAATTTTCTTAGAACCAGAAGGAATTAATACCCCTGAAATATATGTACAAGGATTTTCTACAGGTTTACCCGAAAATATTCAATTAGAACTTTTAAGAACCTTACCTGGATTAAGTGAATGTAAAATGTTGCGACCAGCATATGCTGTGGAGTATGACTATATACCTGCAACACAGCTCCAAACATCACTCGAAACGAAAGAAATTGAATATTTATTTAGCGCGGGACAAATTAATGGTACTACTGGTTATGAAGAAGCAGCAGCACAAGGATTAGTTGCAGGAGTTAATGCGACTAGAAAACTAGACAAAAAAGATCCAATAATCTTCACTAGAGAAAGCAGTTATATTGGAACAATGATCAATGATTTAATTACCAAAGATCTCAAAGAACCATACAGAGTGCTCACTAGTAGGAGTGAATATAGGTTAACTCTAAGAGGAGACAATGCCGATAGAAGATTAACACCATTAGGTTATCAAATAGGGCTAATTAATGAGAAAAGATGGGCGGCCTATCAAGAAAAGATGAAACTCCTCGAGGAAGAGAAATTTAGATTAAATAACACTCGTTTAAAAAATACCGATGAAATATCAAAAAAAATAGAATTAGAAACGGAATCAAAGATCAAAGGCTCAACAACTTTGAAAGAACTCTTAAAAAGACCAAACTTTCATTATTCAGATCTGATTAAATATAATTTGACTGAAAAAAATCTAGGTTCTTCAATACAGGAAGGTGTTGAAATAGATATTAAATATGAGGGTTACCTTAAAAGACAAAAAAACAACATTGAACAAATCAATCGTCAAAGCTGTAAATCTCTGCCTCAAGAAATAAATTATGAAAAGATAGATACATTATCTTTAGAAGCTAGAGAAAATTTGAATAAGATAAAGCCAAAAAGTATTGGTGATGCTTCAAAAATTCCTGGAGTAAGCAAAGCTGATTTAACTGCATTACTTGTTTGGCTAAAAATAAGAGAAATAAAAAAAGAAAAGGCAAATATTTTTGTCGAAAAAAAGTTATCATCTTAGAAGCATTCCCTCTAAGCACTGAATAATAAACTTTTTAACTCACCAAAAATTTTATGGGAAGAAAAAGCCTCTACTTTTTTAGTCAAAAATTCATTACCAAAAATATCTGGTCCATGGAAATTAATGCTGCTTGGGGATGGAAGTCCTACTAGACATTTACAGCTTTTAACTAATAAAGAGACAAAAATTAAATTGATTTCAATGCGAGTAGATCCTCTATTTATTGAAGAAGGTCCTAAAGAATTAAATCAATTAAATGGACCTTTAATTAGAAGACAAGTATGGATTAAAAACAATAATAAAAACCTAGCATGGGCTGAAAGTTGGTGGAATGCCGAACAAGTGAATGAAAATTTAAAAGCCAAAGAAGAACCAATTTGGAAAAATTTGACACAAGACAGATCAGAATTGTTTAGAGAAGTTGACCGAATTTCACTTGTTAATTCAAATTGGTTAGAGGATCAATTTTGTTTTAAAGGTCCATTCTGGTCAAGAAATTATAGATTTTTTAGAGACAAAAAGCCCCTAACAATTATTAGAGAAGTATTCAATCCACATTTAGAAAATTTATTAGGCTATTCAGGAATTAAAGAATTTACGAATCTATACTCTTCTTCTTCTTGATCTAGGAAGATTTCTTGATTTTGATTGAACTTGTTGGTTTGATTGATCTCTCGAAGTATTATTCTCTTTTTCTGAATCTCTTTGCCATCTTTCAACTTTGAAATCCATTTCATCTGGCCAATCTTCTTCCTTACTCTCTTTCGCATAAGGTAGTTTTTTTTGCTCAGTTGTCTGTAAATTTTTTGGTTGCCTTAGAGATATTGCTTCTAAAGGTCTTTTTGAGTGCTGTTTAGCAGATTCATAAGAAGTTGATTCTCTGGAAAATGTCTTAATATCGCTGTTATCACCGTAAAAATTCTCATCATTCCAATCATCATTATCTTCATCAAAAAATAAATCCACTTTTTCAGATACCCATCTTCCTACTTTTTTAACACTCTTACTTGTTATTCCTTGAAAATCTGAATTCCTTCTTTTTCCTGGCCTAGCACCAGATACT
>QCIV01000023.1 GCA_003216455.1 Prochlorococcus sp. AG-402-N17
TAGAAAATTTAGAATCTGTGATTCTTGATGAATGTCATTATATGAATGACCCTCAAAGAGGCACAGTTTGGGAAGAAACTATAATCCATTGCCCTACTAGAACTCAAATAATAGCTTTATCAGCAACAATAGCCAATGCAGATCAACTACAAAATTGGATCGAAAAAGTTCATGGCCCCACAGTACTAATTAATAGTGATAAGAGACCAGTCCCACTTGATTTTATTTTTTGTAGTGTTAAGGGCCTCCATCCACTTTTAAACAATAAGGGTAATGGAATTCATCCAAACTGTAAGATTTGGAGAGCTCCTAAAGGGCAGAAAATGAGAGGAAAAGTGGGTAGGATAATGCAACCAAAGTCGCCTTCAATTGGCTTTGTGATCTCAAAACTAGCTGAACGAAATATGTTGCCAGCTATTTATTTTATTTTTAGTAGAAGAGGATGTGACAAGGCTATTGAGAATATAAAAGACTTGACTTTAGTAAGTTATTCAGAAGCAAATATGATATCCCAAAAATTAGATGTTTATCTTAAAAATAATCAAGAGGCAATTAAAGATAAATCTCAATGCGAGGCATTAAAACGAGGTATTGCATCTCACCATGCTGGATTATTGCCTGCTTGGAAAGAATTGGTTGAGGAATTATTTCAGCAAGGTTTGATAAAAGTTGTTTTTGCAACTGAAACTCTTGCTGCAGGAATTAATATGCCCGCAAGAACCACTGTTATTTCATCTTTATCAAAAAGGACAGAAGATGGGCATAGATTATTATTTAGCAGTGAATTTTTGCAAATGTCAGGAAGAGCTGGAAGAAGAGGAAAAGATACCCAAGGATATGTTGTTACATTACAAACAAGATTCGAAGGTGCCAAAGAAGCAAGTGCACTGGCTATTAGTAAACCAAATTCTTTAGAGAGTCAATTCACTCCTAGTTATGGAATGGTACTCAATCTTTTACAAAGTTATACTTTAGAGAAGTCTAAAGAATTAATTAAAAGAAGTTTTGGTAGTTTTTTATATTTAGGTGAATCCTCAGGTGAGAATATAATTCTTGAAAATTTAGATAAGGATTTAATTGAATTAAAAAAAATTACATCTAATGTTTCATGGAAAGATTTTGATGCCTACGAAAAGTTAAAAAATCGTCTTAAAGAAGAGAGAAGACTCTTGAAAATTTTAGAAAAACAAGCAGCAGAGAAATTATCAGAAGAGATAACTAATGCACTCCCATATATTAAAGATGGAAGCTTAATTTCAATCAAAGCTCCTCAAATTAAAAGAAAAATTGTTCCAGGATTAATTTGTAAGAAAATATATGAATCCCAAAAAATTAAGAGTTTATTGTGTTTGACAATTGATAATTTATTTATTCTTATAAAACCCTCATACATAGTAAGTATTTTTAATGATTTGGATACAATTGATGTCCTAGGACTTGAAGTACCAAAGATGTATTTTTCTGGAGAGGTATTTAGGGGAGATGATATGTCGCAGTGTTATGCGGATCGAATTTTAAAACTTTCTAAAAAAAATGATTTACAAACTCCACAATATGATCTGTCAACGGAAGTTTTGGCACAACAGCAACAAATTAATAATTTAGAAGAAAAAGTTACTGATCATCCCGCACATAGATTTGGAGACTCCAGGAAATTAAAGAAATATAGAAAAAGAATTATTGATGTTGAACAAGAAATAAATATGAGAAAAAAACTTCTTGAGGATAAAGAAAATCATAACTGGAGAACTTTTACCGATTTGATTAAAATTTTGAATCATTTCGGTTGTTTAAATAATTTGGAATTGTCAGAAGTTGGACAAACAGTTGGTGCAATAAGAAGTGAAAATGAATTATGGATTGGTCTTGTTTTAGTTAGTGGGTATTTAGACGATTTAGATCCTCCTGATTTAGCTGCAATTATTCAAGCTATATGTGTTGATGTAAGGAGGCCTAATCTATGGTGTAATTTCAAGCCTTCTTTAAAGGTAATAGATGTTTTTAATGAATTAGAAGGTTTAAGAAAATTAGTCGCTTCTCAACAAAATAAGTTTCATATTGAAATTCCTATTTATTTAGAAACTGATTTGACTGGAATTATTTCTGAATGGGCAAGGGGAAAAAAATGGAAAGATTTGGTTTTTAATACTTCATTAGACGAAGGCGATGTAGTTAGGATTATTAGAAGATCAATTGATGTTCTTTCTCAAGTGCAATACTGTATTGGTGTTAGTAATAAATTAAAAAGCAAAGCAAAGTTAGCATTAAAAGCTATTAATCGTTTTCCTGTTTCTGAATCTAATGATCTTATAAAAGTCTCTGAAGATATTAATCCTGCGACAAAAAGAATTGAAAATAATTCTTAAATTTTTTTTAATTAAATCATTGAATTAATATTCATCGCTTCATCAAATTCATCTTCGTTTAAATAACCTAATTTAAGTGTTGACTCTTTTAAATTTAATGATTCTTTGAAGGCAAGGTTTGCAATTTCAGCTGCTTTTTCATAACCGACTTTTGGTACAAGGGCTGTAACCAACATTAGTGAATTTTCTAAATTAAACTTCATTTTCTTTTGATTAGGTTCCATCCTCTCAACTAATTTTATTCTGAAGTTTTCTATTGCATTTTTAAGTAATTTTAAACTTGTAAGAATATTAAATCCAATCAGAGGCTTATATTCATTCATCTGCAAAGTGCCGCTAGAATTTGCCATTGAAACTGCATATTCGAGACCCATTATCTGAGTGCAAACCATTGATAAGGCTTCGCATTGAGTTGGATTCACTTTGCCCGGCATTATAGAACTTCCAGGTTCATTTTGAGGGATAATTAATTCATATATTCCTGACCTTGGTCCTGAAGATAGAATTTTTATGTCATTTGAAATTTTAAATAATACACCTGCTAATATTTTTATCTGACTCATTACTTGAGCTAGACGATCATGCGAGGCCATGATAGAAAAATTATTTTTTGATTTATAGAAGATTAGATTAGTATCATCGGAAATTGATTTTATAGTCTCTTCACAAAATCCTTTTGGACTATTAATCCCTGTTCCAACTGCAGTTCCTCCCAGAGGTAAAAAATACAATTCATTCAAACTTATAATAATTGCATTCTCAGCATCTTTAAGTTGCTCTGACCATCCTGATATTTCTTGCCCAAAAGTAAGGGGCACTGCATCTTGAAAATGGGTTCTTCCTATCTTTATGAGGTCTTTCCATTGTTCACTTTTTTTATCAAGAATCTTAGTAAGTTCTCTTATCGTTGGAACTAAATTTTTGATTATTTCATTTACAACTGATATTTGAATAGCAGCAGGAAAAGTATCATTGGTTGACTGAGATTTATTTACATCATCATTCGGATGAATTGGTTGATGACTACCAAGGTCTGAATTTGTTTTTAATGCTGCAATATTTGAAATTACCTCATTAACATTCATATTTGTGTGCGTGCCACTACCTGTTTGCCAAACCTTTAAGGGAAACTGTGAATCATGAAGCCCATCAAGTATTTCTGTACATGCCTCTATAATCAAATCTTTTTTTCTTTTATCTATTAGCCCTAAATTGAAATTCGCAATTGAAGCAGCTTTTTTTATGAGGGTAAGTGAATAAATTAACTCAATTGGAATTAATTCTTCTCCAATAGAAAAATTTATTATCGATCTTTGTGTTTGAGCGCCCCACAAAGCTTCAACGGGAACCTCTATTGTTCCCATACTATCTTTTTCAATCCTAAAGTTTTTTGTCATTATTCCTCTGAAAACACTGGTTTAACTTAGATAAGGTTTTCAGTAATCCTAGATACCTAACTTCTCCCATATTACACTTAAATTATTGAGATGAATTGAAGGATTAAAACATTCTTCTAATTCACTTTGATCAATAACATCCATTATTTCATTATCTCTCTCTATATTTTGTTTGAAATTCCCATTTTCATTATTCCACGCCTGATGCGCATTTTTTTGGACTATGCCATAAGCTTTTTCTCTAGATAACCCCTTCTCCACAAGCAAAAGTAAAACTTTCTGACTAAAGATTACACCACCATATATATTTAAATTTTTGAGCATATTTTTTGGATAAACTTCCAAATTGCTTATTATATCTTTCATTTCCCTGAGCATAAAATGCAAACAGATTGATACGTCAGGCAACATGATACGTTCATTGGAACTATGGCTTATATCTCTTTCGTGCCAAAGTGGCACATTTTCCAATGCTGTTAAGACGTAACTCTTTAAAATTCTTGCTAAACCGCTTACTCTTTCACTTCGAATAGGATTTCTTTTATGAGGCATGGCAGAACTTCCTTTTTGCCCTTTTGTAAAGCCCTCCTCAACTTCTAAAACATCAGTTCTTTGTAAATTTCTTATTTCAGTTGCGAATCTATCTAGAGAAGCGCCAACTAGTGCAATAGTTTGAACATATTCTGCATGCCTGTCTCTCGATATGACCTGCGTACTTGCTGTATCTGGTTTTAAGCCGAGTAAATCACAAGTTATTTGTTCTACTTTGGGATTCGTATTAGCGTAAGTTCCCATTGCACCACTTATTTGCCCAATGGCTACAGATTTTTTCAGTGTTAACAATCTTTTTTTGTTCCTTATTATTTCTGCTAACCATCCAGCAAGTTTAAAACCGAAGGAAATTGGCTCCCCATGAATTGCATGAGATCTGCCAATCATTAATGTATTTTTATGCTTCCTTGCTAATAATCTGACTTCATTTTCAAGGTTCTCAATTTCTTCTAATAACAATTCGCAAGAATCTTTTAACTGAAGAGATAAGCCAGTATCAATTACATCACTACTGGTCATACCAACATGTATATATCTTCCAGAATCTCCTGTAAATTCATTAACGCTTGTGAGAAATGCTATGACATCATGTTTAACTTCTTTCTCAATTTCTGTAATTCTAGATTCATCAAACTTTGCATTTGAACGTATCTCTTTCATGGCATTCTCAGGAATTTTCCCCAGCGAAAAATTTGCTTCACATGCAGCTATTTCAACCTTAAGCCAACTCTGGAATTTTGCGCTATCAGTCCAGATTTTCCCCATTTCGGGTAATGTGTAACGCTCGATCACAATTTTTATTAATTAACAATTTAAACTTTATAACCAAAATCGAATTATGGCTCTATACCTTAAAGATGTACTTGCCATTGAACATATTTGCCGGGCTATTATTTTCTTATGTATCATTTTTGTGTCTTATTAAGAAAGCTTAAATATAAAAATGTTTGCATTTATTCCTTTCGTTAATAATGGGTAATTTTTTAGTTCTTATTTAAAATTGGAAGGTATTAAAGAATTTGGATCTCAATCTTGTAAAAGTTCATTATTCAGTCTTTTTTATTGATTAATAGATGATTAAAAAAAGTAGATTAGACCTTTATCTTCTAAAAAGTGGTTTATGTGAAACTCGTCAAAAAGCCCAAGGTTTAATTCTTGCGGGCAAGGTTAGAGATATCAATGGAAAAGTATGGGATAAACCTGGGCAACAAGTATTAATTGGATCTGAATTTTTTATTGATTACCAACCTATGTTTGTATCAAGGGGCGGCGAAAAATTATTCGAGGCATTTAATAAACTTGAAATTAAAGTAAAAGATAAAATATGTATTGACGCAGGAATCTCTACTGGGGGATTTACTGATTGCTTATTGCAACAAGGAGCAAAGTTAGTTTATGGGATAGATGTTGGTTATGGGCAGACTGCATGGAAGATTAGAAATAATCCAAAAGTCATACTTTTTGAACGAACTAATATTCGAAATTTAAAACCTAATGATCTTTTATCTAGAAGTAATGAATTACCAAATTTTGTGGTTGCTGATTTGTCTTTTATTTCATTAAAGTTAGTTTTTAAATCTATTGGTAATTTGTTAGAAGGTGATTGTATTGAGGGAATATTTTTGATTAAACCCCAATTTGAGGTGGGTAAAGATAAAATTAGTAAAGGTGGTGTTGTTCGCAATCCTAAATTCCATACTGAGGCTATAGAGTCTGTTATTTATACTGCTAAGAATTTCCAATGGAATATAAAGAATTTGATAGCTTCTCCTCTAGTAGGTCCTGCTGGAAATCATGAATATTTAGCTTGGATGACCTTAGGAAGTCAATCAAATACAAGGATTAATAGTGAATATATACAAAATTTAGTAAAAGAAACTCTTTGAATTAAAGAGCTTCTTCGTCTTTGTCACCAGTTCTAATTCTCACAACAGAATCAATTGATGTGATGAATATTTTTCCGTCACCTATCTCTCCAGTTTTTGCTGCTTCAGCAATCGCATCTATGACTGAATTAACCTTTTCCTCTTCTACGACAACTTCTACTTTAAGTTTTTGAAGGAATTCAACAGTAAATTCGGAACCTCTATATCTTTCAACTTGTCCTTTTTGCCTCCCAAAACCTCTGACTTCACTAACTGTCATTCCAACAATACCGGAGTTTACTAATGCAATTTTTACATCCTCCAGCTTAAATGGACGTATGATTGCTTCAATTTTCTTCATGATTAAAGATTGAACATACCTATTTTAATTGTTTTTTGGGAAAACATCCAACATTGAAATATCAGAAAAACATTCAATATTAAGGCCTGCATTCGTGGCGTCTTCAATTAATAGTTGGGAATTTTCTTCAGAAATTATTACTGTACTATTTGACAAGGCTTCCCACTGATCATTCTCAAAGTGTGTTTGAAGCCATAACATTCCAATTGCGCTTTTTGCTTGAAGGGATTTATTTAAGTTGTTATCGATAGTTATCAAACAAATGTCCATTAATTTTTCATTGAACTAAACACATATAACCCTTTTGGCCGACATTATGAATGTTACTATTGATACAAAAATAAGATTTAGCAGCTTTTGACTTAGTCAATTGTAATACTTAGATTTGTTGATACTTTTGCGAATTTTTATCTTTATATATAGTTTTTGTATAGGTTTAGTAAAAAAGTTCTACTAAAAATGAATACAGCTAAATTAGAAGATTCGACTCAAAGACCGCTATATGGTGAAAGAATTATTGAAGAATCAAAAATAATTTGTTTCGATAATCCAAACAAGAAAAGAATTTATGAAATTTCTATTCAGTTACCTGAATTTACATGTAAGTGCCCCTTTTCTGGTTATCCAGATTTTGCAAAGCTAAATATTATTTATCAACCTAATTTGAGAGTCTATGAGTTGAAGTCTTTAAAGCTTTATATTAATAATTTTAGAGATATAAAAATATCACATGAGGAAGTTGTGAATAGAATTATGGATGATTTAGTGAATGAAGGTTCACCTCACTGGATACATTTAAACGCTGCATTTAACCCCAGAGGGAATGTCTCTATGCAGTTAGATATATTTAGTGGGCAGAAAAGAAATTAAAAATTTTTTATTTCTTCTGATAATTTAAAAAATTCTTTTTTAAAACCAACTAGATTTTTATTGCTAAGGCCTCCAATAGATAACTTTTGTGATTCTTTATTTACCAGAATCCATAATTGGTTAGTTGGTATAAGACTAATTATTGTTCCAAAAATTATTAAAATAAATGAAAAGTAAATAAATGGTATAGACGGGTCATTTTTAATTATTAAACCACTGCTGGGGATTATTTTTTTCAGAGATACTTTTGAAGAATTTACTTCTAGAGGATTGTCATTGATATAGAGATTATTCCCGGAAAAATTTTCTATATTCGAAATTTTAAGTGGACCATTTTCATTATCTATTGTTAAAAGAAAATTTTTTTTAGTCTCCAATCCTAATTCAATTAGGACTCCCCAAACTTGATTACCGATTTCGGGAATCTCCTTTAATTGTATTAGATAAAGGATATTATCTATTTCTAAAACAACACTTGATATTGCCCAATCTGCTTGATAAATAGTTAATCCTTTAAACCTGATTGGGTGATTAACTTTGGTGATTTTTGTTTCATTTAAATTTAGATCTTCAGAAGAAAAATTCAATTTTGAAATAAACTGTTTGGGTACACCATCACTTTCTCTTTCTATAGAAAAATCGACTAATTTTACATTGGCTTTTGAGTTTGTGCTCTCATTAACAAGATCCAAAGTTTCTCCGGGCAGTAAATATTGTTCTTTTGATTGACTTGTAAAACTTCCATATGCTGAACCTATAAGTAAGACTATCAATCCGATGTGTACAACTAAAGGACCGATTTTTCCAATTAAACCCCTTCTTGCAGAAATATGACTTTTAAATTTGTATGTTTTCCATCCTCTTTTTTTAAGTAATAAATCTACTTTTGATATATGTTCTCCATCTTGATTGATTGGATGACTTGTAGTTAGTTGCAGGTTGTTAAATTTTTTTTCGCTCTTGTATTCAATCCATTTTAATGAAGCTTTTAATGAAGGGATTTGCCTCCTGAAACTACAAGCTGCTAGAGAAATGCAAAGAAGAATTAACGTAAATAAAAACCAAAAGCTTGTATATATATGATCCAATTGAAGTATTAAGACTTTTTCTCCATCTAAAAATCCAAAAATGGGAGCACTATCGAAATTATCAATATAGAATTTATTACTACTACCTTGAGGTATAAAAGTACCTATGCCGCTCGTAATAGCTATGAAGATTATAAGTGATATGGCGAATCTTAAACTTGATATTTTAAATATTAGATTCTTAAAAATAATCATTTAAATCCAATTTGATAATAAATTTAATAACCCTAGGGAAACTAAAAATATCCCACTTAAAGTCGGAATTATTTGACTAAATTTTCTAAGAGCTAAAAATTGTTTTAAGTTTTCTGCAGTAGCTCCTGCAACGATTAATGGAGTTACTTGGCCTATCCCAAAGAAAAATAAAAAAATAATAGATATTGTTGGATTTTTAGCTTGCGATACCCAAGCCAGAAGAGTTGCTAAAACTGGAGTAATGCAAGGTGAAGAAGCTAGTCCAAAAGTAGTCCCTATGGCAAAAGGTGCTATAAATGTTGGTATTTTATCTTCAATTATTTTCATATCAGGTCCATTCGGGAACTGAAACTTTATAATCCCTAGTAAATTTAAACCCATTATTATTGCAATCCAGGCAACGACCGAAGTGTAATAAGAGGGGATTTGCCCATATATCCTACCTAAGAATCCACTGGCAGCACCAAGCGCAACGAGTGAAAAAACGACTCCTCCTGAAAAACTTATAAGTTTAAATTTATTTTTCTCTGTTCCTCCTATATAAGCAATAGTGATTGGTAGTAATGATAATGAGCATGGGCCAAGACTTGTTAAAAGTCCTGCGCTGAAAACCAAAAATATAGTAAATGGACCTGGATTATTAAGGCCATTCTGCATAAGCAGATTCCCCTTTTGAGATAATTCTGAAATAATTAAATTAAATGATTCGATAGCTTAACTTAAATCTTATAAATTCTAACTAATTAAGAGTCTTTCGTGTACTAATCATACCTATGAAGCCTGTCGATTCTAATGAACATCTCAGTAACATCCCTGCAATAAAAAATGATGCGATTAATGAATTCCCACCATA
>QCIV01000024.1 GCA_003216455.1 Prochlorococcus sp. AG-402-N17
AATAGTCTTGATGAGAATCTTTGGGAAGAGACTATGGAATACTTTAACAAATTTGAAAAAACTAGTACAGAAATCTTAAAAGGGATCAAGCATAAAGTTGGAGGTGGAGGTGCTTATCATCTTCTTTATTTCTTAACACGCAAATATCAACCTAGTTATATAGTCGAGACTGGTGTAGCGACTGGATTCACATCATCAGCAATATTAGAAGCCTTAGAAATTAATAAATCAGGATATTTATTCAGTAGCGATTATCCTTACCCTTTTTTAAGAGAGGATGAAAATTATTTAGGAATATTAGTAGATGAAAGGTTAAAAAAAAGGTGGATGTTATATTGCGAAGGAGATCAATTCAATTTAAAAAAAATACCTGATCTATGGAAGGGACAAGTTGATATATTTCACTATGATTCTTCGAAATGGTATAAAGATAAAAAGAGATGTATGCAAACAATTTCTCCATATTTATCTAAAAAAGCATTTATTATTTTTGATGACATTCAAGATGATTTGTTCTTTTATGATTTAGTTAATAAGAATAATTACATAAATTTTAAAATTATAGAATTTAAAAATAAATATTTAGGACTTATAAAAATCAATAAATTAATGTAAAATTACAATAGAAAGAGAATTAATAAAATTTTTTAATGAAATCCTTATCAGGCTTAAATAAGTTTTTTATATCTTTTCTAATAATAAATTTTATATTACCCTTTACTTTTTCCGTAAATGCTGAGATAACTGATAAAAAAGAAGAAGTCAATAAAGTTTTAATTGAAGAATTTAAAAAAAGAAGTAATATAAATTTTGATTCATATATACTTGGAGCTGGAGATTCTGTTTTTATTGAAATTGATGATATCCCTGAATTGAGTGGAGAATATTTAATAGCAAAAGATGGAACTCTTTATTTGCCAAGATTAAATGAAATTTTTGTAGAAGGCTTAACTTTAAATGAATTAAATTTATTTTTAACAGAAGAATATAAAAATTATATTTTAGATCCTGTCCTTTACTTGAGAATAGTTAGATATAGGCGTATAGCTGTATATGTTGGAGGTGAAATATCTAGGCCTGGATTCTATGCTTTGAGAGGATCTACAAAAAAAATTTCCATTTCTGATGAAAAACTAGATAGTCTAGATGCGGGTTTAGAGATTGGAAGAAAGGATAGAGCTCTTCTTCCTTCTTCAGAAGATTCAGGATTTGAAACTTATGGAAATTTTGCTCCTACTCTTTTTGACGCTCTAAGGAATGCTGGAGGTATAACACCATTCTCAAATATTTCAAATATAAAAGTAATCAGGCTAAATTCTATAAGTAATGGGGGTGGTAAAAAAGAAACCACTCTAAGCCTTGTTGATCTAATTACAACAGGGGACCAATCCCAAAATATTAGATTACAAGATGGTGACTCTATTTTTATATCAAAAAGTGATCTTCCTATAAGAGAACAAATTTTGAAAACTGGTCAAACAAATTTAAATCCTAAATTTATAAATGTTTTCATTTCAGGAAGAGTAAATCTTCCTGGTACAACAAAAATACCTACAGGAAGTGTTTTAAATCAGGCGATTAATATAGCTGGCGGCACAAAAGTTCTAAAAGGGAAAATAGAATTTCTTAGATTTCAAAATGATGGGGAATTAGACAGAAGACTTATTTTATATAATCCGAATACAAAAATTGGCTCCCGAGATAACCCTATACTTATGGATGGAGATATTATTAGAGTGAGAAATTCTGCTTTAACTACCACACTTGAAGTAGCTAATGAAGTTACTCGGCCATTTTTAGGAATATTTGCTTTACAAGAAATTTTTGATCGAGGTAATTAAACCATGGATAACTCTACACAAAATAACTTTTTTACAAATGATCCAAATACTGAATCATCCATCAAATTTGATCAGCTCATAAAAACCATTCTAAGAAAAAAGAATTTAGTTGCGGGAATCACTGTCTTAACATTTGTATCTTCAACTGTCATAACATTTTTAGTAAGACCAATATGGGAAGGTTCATTCCAAATTGTATTGAGTGATAATAATTCAGATTCTTTCTCCTCAATGGGAGCTGCAATTATAAATTCGCAGCCTGGTTTAAAGAGGTTACTTGGTGCGCAAGGCGAGAATCAACTTGATACTGAGGTAAAAATACTAGAAAGTTCATCTATTTTAAGACCTATCTATAAATTTGCAAAAAAATCTGAAGCTGCATTAGGAGAGGATGTTTCGGATTTGCTTTATGAAGATTGGAAAGATGATAATCTTAAAATTGAATTAGAAACAAATACTTCTGTTTTAAAAATTAAATACCAAAGTAAGAATAAACAAACTATCATCCCTGTACTAGAAAAAATATCAAATAAATATCAAGAATACTCAAAAAGAGATAGAATTCGGGGATTAAAGAAGGGCTTAATTTACTTAGATGAACAAATAGATAACTTTACAAAAAAAACAGAGGACTCTCTTCTTCTTTTAGATGATTTTGCTCAAAAATATAATATTGTTCCAATAGTAAGATCATCAAAGATAGTTGAGGATAGAGAACTATCAGATTTAGAGACAAAAATATTCTCACCTATTGAATCCTCACCAATTTTCACCACAAGTCTTGAACAAGAGAGAGTTCTAGCAACAAGTTCTATAGAGGAATCAGAGTATAAATTAGGAGAAATAAAAAAGTTATTTGCCTCAGAATCAAATAAAAATATATCTGAAAAGATTTACTACCTTACAAGTACAATTCCTGAATTAGAAGCTCAAGGCCTTCCCAGAAGGTTAGTACTGTTAGAAACTCAATTAATTAATCTTAGAGAAAAGTTCAAAGAGGATGATATTTCAATCCAAAAAACTTTAAAAAAAAGGGATTCAACTATTGAAATATTAAAAAAACAAGCGATCAGTTTTTTAAACGCCAAAATATCTGAAGCTAATGCGATAATTGAAAAGACTAAAAGACCTGAAGGAACCTTAACAAAATTCAAAGAAATATATAGAGCTTCTATCAGAAATAATACTACTTTAAATACTTTAGAATCTCAAAGATCATTTTTAGCCCTTGAGAAAGCAAAATCAGAAGATCCTTGGGAGTTAATATCAACGCCAACAATTTTAAGTGATCCTGTTTTTCCTTCGAAATTAAGGTTTATGGCTTCTGGTTTAATACTAGGAGCGGTTATAGGGATTTTTGCAGCTTATTACAAAGAAAAGAAATCAGAAATTGTTTATGATAAAAATACATTATCAGAATTACTGCCTTATAAACTCCTCAAAACATTCACTTATAAAAATATTTCATCATGGCAAAACTTTGTAGAAATATTAATAGATAATATCGTTAAAAATGAAAAAACTAAATTTTGCGCTTTTGTACCTGTTTGCGATTTATCAGATAACAATTTAATAAATAAATTAATTACTTTATTACAAAATTATTCAAAAAAAGCTGACGTCAAAATCGAAGTTACTAATGATTCTTCTGAAATTAAAAAATCATCATTTCAAATTTTAATAGCTCAAACAGGGTTATATACTCATTCAGATTTACTTGATTTTAATGAATCTATTAATATTCAAAATTTAAATGTAATTGGTATGATAATTTTAGATGAATTTAATTAAAACTTCTCTAAATTTTTACGGATATTAAAATAATTTGTCTTTTTATATTATCGATAATCTCTTATCAAAAAAATATGATATGAAAGGGAACTTTGGTTCCCTATAAACTTGTTTATCAAATATCTTTGAGTTATAAGTCCAATTTTTAGAGGGGTTTAATTGAAACATTAATAAATTTGCGGATTTTTTTTCTTCTGGTATTAATGCTTTATGAAGGCAAACATTTGGCAAAAATAAACACTTATCACCAATTTTTCCTGTAAGTCTAATTTTTTTATTTACATATTTTTTTTTATTAACTAAAAGGTTTGAATTCCTTTTATCTAGAAGTTCTAAGGGACCTTCAGCTTTTCCGAGATTTTCAGTTGGAATCATAACTTTTAACATATTTTTACTGTATGGCTTATCGAAATGATAATTATTTCCATACCAGCCCAATTCAATATCATTACCAGATATATTCATATTCTTGTATGCAGTAAAGAAATCAATCGAATAATTAAAACCAGTTTGATCAGTGATGTATTTTCTAAAGCTTTCGCTAAAAACTATCTTAATAATTTTTTCTAATTCTTTTTTATTATAAAGATATAAGCTTTGATATTTTTTCTGAATTATTTCTTGATAATTTCCAATTATTTTTTCAACCTGTTCATTCTCTTTTGTATAAAAAGAATAACCATTCTTTTCTAAGTTGCTCTTGGAATATTTAATTTTAAGAAACTTATTTTCGTAAGAAGTAATTAAAATTGAATAAAAATTGCAAAAGAATTTATACATTTATTTGATTTAAATTAGGGGAAACTATTTAAAGCCTTGATGTACTAATTCTAAATACCCTATAAATTGAATAGAAAAACCATTATTTTTATTAATAAATTTATAAAAAATAGATTATTCGATTATTAATTATTTGTATTCAAAAACTTGGTCGCAGAAGTATTCGTAGAAAATAAATATTTATGTTTAAATTTAAACCATATAAAATCATTCAGAATTTTTTTATTGATAGCGAAAATCATGATGGAGCCAAGCGGACTCGAACCGCTGACCCCCTGCATGCCATGCAGGTGCTCTACCAGCTGAGCTATGGCCCCAAATCTCGAAACGTCAGTCATATCAATCAATTTAAAGATTTCTTTCGTAACGTCCGTAATTCCTATAGTACTTTATAGCGTTTGATTATTGAAATCTGCACCTTAAAATGAACCTAGAGATTTACAAGTTGTAGCATGCTTTCTGGGCCTGTTCTAAAGCAATTCTTAAAACTTTAATTGAAACTCAAGGATTATCAGAAAAAATTAAATATCAGCCTTACCCAAAAATGAAATTAGAATTTGTTGTTGAACAACAAAAGCCAATCACTATTGAAGAAAAAGGTTTTGTTTATCTAATTAGAAATGATGATATTTATAAAATTGGTATTACTGAAAATTTACTTAGAAGGTTTAACCAACTAAAACCTGATGAAGTTTTAAATGTTGTCAGATGTTCAAACTATGAAAGTTTAGAGAAGGAATTGCATAAGAAATATAAAGAATTTAGAATCCCACAAACTGAATATTTCAGATTAAATAAAAACCAGATTGAAGAGGTAAATATTGAGATGACCAAGGGAGCAAATTTTTAATTGACAGTCGATCTACAATAAAGGGCAATTAGCTCCTTTTTTTTTTTTTTGCTATACATATACAAGTGTTATTAAATTATGAAATTACTTAAGTTAATCCCAGCCGCTGCGATTGCTTTAACAGCATTTACAACTTTTGAAGCGAAGGCTGTTCCAGCCCCTTGGACATCAAAGACAAGTTGTAACGCACATAGAGGTAGCCACCATAAAGTACAAAATACCGATACTCCAGCTTCTTGGGGGGCATATAATACAAATCCAAACCAAAATAAATGGACAATAAAAAATGTATCCTATAATTGTGCAACTAATTGGTATCAATATGTGTGTGGGACAAAATCAGATAAACCAACTTGTACTAGTTGAAGAAGCTGGTCCATTAGTTGCCAAAGTCTACTCATAGAAAGTAATTGACAGTCGATCTACAATAAGGGGCAATTAGCTCCTTTTTTTTTATGAAAATACTTTATTTATTACCTTTTTTATTTGGTGTTTCAGTTCCAGTATTTTCACAAATAATTAGTGATAAACAAATTGGTAAGACACTTGGACAAGTTTTATGTGGCGAGAAAGAAATGAATACAGCGATTAGGTATTTAAACAATATGCAAGTTCCAGCGGAAAAAATAGAGAATGTAATGAATTACCCTGACATAGTTAGAGCAGTTAATTCATATAAAAGGAAATGTAGTTGATTAAACGCTTACTACTTGCACCTAGCTCCCCCTTCAGCACCTATTTGTACTTGTACTTACTTCCTAGCTCCCCTCCTAGCTCCCCTTTCTCATCTGAGAATGAAAACAATAAAAAAGAGAGTCTGGGAAACTCTCTAGCATGACTTGGTTTTAAGAGTCGGGGCGACAGGATTCCAACCTGCGACCTAGTGCTCCCAAAGCACTAGTGCTAACTTTTGAGAAATACATAAGACCCTAGTTATGTTCTCAATGAATACTAGGTTTAGCAGCTAATTTGAGACAAGAATTTGGGAGTTTTGATTAGTTTTAATTAGGGTTAATTATTTCCTAGCTCTACTCTTAGCTCTAATTTTTTGTGCGCTTAATCTTCTCTTAACAAAAGAAGGACAATTAATTTAAATAAAGATAGTATCAATAGAAAGAAAAACTGTTTGATGAGAAAATTCATATTCACAGTAATTATTTTGGGGTTCGGTTCTTTTTTAAATACTTCAGAATTATTGGCAGTTAAGATTAATTGTGATTCGCCTGTTCACAAAAAAAGCAAAAGATGTACTGAAAAATATTTGCGTAATTTAGTCATTGACGAAAATACAGGTTTAGAAGTCATTGAATATGAAAAAGATGTTGATTGGAAAAAGAAAAACCCTAAGATTGCTTGGTCCAAAATCATAAAATACAAATCATCTCTTAGAAATTCCTATGAATTAACAATCTTTGATAGAGATTATGTTTCTGACTTTAATACTGGAGCAGTTAAAAGTTATGTCACTAAATGGAACACCAACAAACTAGAAGGAAGAATATTAACTTGGGGTGGTTGCGGTTTTTGGACATGTACTTATGAAAGTTCTAAATATTATGATTTCCCTGGTTTTATAGAGATATTTGTTGGAGATAAAAGGTTTAGATTAAGAGGAAGTAGAGGTGAATTTCAGTTCCCTGCAGGATTTGCAAAAAAAATAAAGAATATGGGAGAAAATGAATCGATTAGTTTACAAATTAAAGGTATCCCAAATAGTGGTTTGGCAGATAAATTTATTCCTATTGGAGAAGAGACAATAAAAAATTTAAAACTTTTATTCCAAAAGGATACAAAAGAGTGGAGTAAACCTAAATATGAAATAGCAAGAGCCTCAATCAGTTCGAAAAAACTTGATGTAGAGGAAATTGCATCTATTACTCTTCCATCAGTGGTCAAATTAGAGGGGGATGCAGGATTAGGAAGTGGTTTTTTTATAAATAATAAAGGACTTATTGTCACTAATATGCATGTAGTAGCTGGTGGAGATAAAGAATTCACTATCTCTGGAGATGATGGATTAAAAGATCAAGGTGAAGTTATTTATGTAGATTCAAGGCTTGATTTCGCATTAATACAAGCAAATAACATTAAGAATTCAAAAGCTCTTCCTCTTTGTTTTAGTAAATATCCAAGACCTGGTCAAAATGTGATTGCCCTTGGATCGCCTTTAGGTCTAGCGGGAACAGTGACTAGAGGGATTGTAAGTGCAGTGAGACAACCATCAAGTGATTTAGAGGACTTAGTCCCATATTATGTGACTCTTATACAAACAGATGCTGCTATAAGTCCTGGCAATAGCGGAGGCCCTTTAGTAAATAGCAATGGTGAGGTAGTTGGAGTTAATACTTGGAGTTTGCCTGGAGACGAGGGTAGAGCTCAGAACTTAAATTTTGCCATCTCAATCGTGGATATTTTAAGGTCATTAAATAGCGAAATTCCAGTTGAAGCTGAAAATACTAATAGTTGTGGAAATATTGTAGAGAAAGAGAGCATATTTAAATTTTGGTAAAAAATAGAATTAAATTTAACTTCGACTCCCTAGAGTAAGTGCAACAAAAAAGCATGTTTTTAATTTTAAGCAAAGCACCAGATACGTTTTAGGATGACTAGATAGATTTTTGATTTATTCCTTAAAAATACAGAAAAAAATATAGTGCGAAATTAAAAGTTCATCAGTTCTAATTAGAAACTAGCTCTATTTCCAGCTCTATTTGTATATTTGAGACAC
>QCIV01000025.1 GCA_003216455.1 Prochlorococcus sp. AG-402-N17
TGATATGAGTAATAATGATCTACTTTTTAATATAAAGTCTGACTTACCAATTTTGTAATTAAGAGTCCATATAAATGTCTTATTATTTGTTGATGCAAAGTTTATAAAAATTAAAATAGTGAGAATTAAACTTGCATTTTCCGTAAGATAATTAGGCAATAATAAATAAACAAAAATGGCTAATAAAATAGTAGATAAGTAATTTAAGCTAAAAAGTGGGTTAAGCCATTTATTTTTTATCTTTCTATCTATTTCTAAAAAGTTTAACTTCATAATTAATGGGGTGAGTATATTTGTGGACTTTCCAATTTTTATAATTGGCTGCAAATTTCCAAAAATAGTTGGACCTAGTAAAATTCCAATAATTATTAGGAATGAAGAGCTTTCTGCTCTTTTAATTGTTGGAGCTAATAAAAAAGTTAATTTTGGAAGTGTGAATTTATAATGACTATTAAATTTTTGTTTTTTAAATAAAGCAAATAAATAAAAAATTGAGAAAATTGATGATGCAAATAAAGTTAAAGAAAATAATATCCATAAGAAAAAACTTGATGGAGATAGCAGAAGGATTAAAAATGTAATAATATTTGGAACTATGCCAAATAAAATTAAATTAAAAATTAAATGTTTTTGATATTTAAATTCGCTTTTTTTATCATCTAATATCCTATCTTTACCACTGACAAGATCTACCATCCAATAACCTAAACACAAAATTGCAAATTGATTAAAAAAAGCAAGAGAAACTAAGTTTTTACTAATCAGAAAATATAATGAGATTAATGATTGAATAACAAAAATTATTAAACATGTTGATATTGATTTTTTTAGCAAATTTGAATAACTTAATTTTTTAGAAAGATATAGAAAACTTCCTTCAAATTGTGCGGCTTGGGAAAAAATCCCAAAAAAAGATATAAAAATTGCTGCCAAGCCTAATTCTCTAGGATATTTAACTGAGCAAAAAGAAGAATTTATAAATTGTATGAATACAGTAAATATGTTTACAAAATAAACAATTTTTTTAAAATTTAAATTATTTTTTAGATACTTACTTAGAACTAACATTTGTTAATATATCAAGTTTCTATTTATGCAAATATTTAATATTTAGCTATTCAATATAACATACATATATTTCGAGATAAAAAATGATTATGTTATAATATTTCAGTCTTAGATTTAAATTTTGCTAAGAATTTTAAGAATAGGAGAAATTCCTTCAGAAAATTTTCAAGGTAAGGGATTGGCTTGTTATGAATTATCCAATTATAAAAATATTAATACCACTCTTTATACTCCATATCCAGACCTTAATGATAAACATTTAAAGTTATCTCATAAAAATTTAACCATAAAGAAATATTTTCTTTTAAAGAATAGACATGCAAGAAAAAGTAATACTGGATTTTTAACTTACTTAAACAAGCTTTTGGAAAACTTATTTGCCTTTTCATTTGCAAATATTCAATTAATACTAAGAAATTTATTTAAAAACTTCGACGTTATACATATTCATCATCCTGCATTCTCCCCAATTTTTATATTAGGAAAAATGAAAGGTATGGTATGCAGTTATACATCACATGGATATGACTCTTATAAAGTTATGAATTCATTATTCTTAAAATTATTTTTAAATAATGTTGATATTATATTTTGCATGTCTATGTCTCAAATAAAGCAATTTAAGATTTTGTATCCAAATAAAAAAATAATCTTTGCCTCAAATGGAGTTGATTTTAATTTATTTAATTTTCCTAGAGAATATAAATTTAGAAAGAAACAAATAATTTGTATTGGCTCATTAACCTGGAAAAAAGATTACATAACTATTTTAAAAGCATTTCAAGAAGTTAATGCTGAAATAAATGATTGGAAACTTTTAATTATTGGTGAAGGTCCCGAAAAGAAAAAAATAAAAAATTTAATTGAAGAGTCTAACTTAAAAGACAAAGTTTCACTAATGGGAACAATCTCAAGAAAAGAAGTATCTTATGAATTAACTAACTCAAAAATCTATTTAATTAACTCAATACAAGAAGGTTTACCAAAATCATTAATTGAAGCTATGGCTAGCGGATGTGCATGTATTTCTTCTGATGCAGGAGAGTGTGAGAGTGTTATTGAGTCTTGCGGCATTCTAATTAAAAAACAGCATGTACTATCAACAAAAGATGCGATTATAAAATTGATTAAAGACCAAAGATTATCATCTGAACTCTCTAAAAAAGCCAAAGAAAAATCTAAACAATACTCTTGGGAAAAATATATTAGTAATCATATTAACGCTTATAATAAATTTATCAAAAAATAATGAAACTACAAGAATTTGAGGAAAAGACACATAGAGGAAATAAATTAATCAATGATAAATTGCATTTTTTCTCCTCAAAAAGTGCAGTAATAATAAGTTTTATACTTTTTAAATTGAAGTTCTCTGCTAACAAAGTTACATTTTTATTTGGTTTGACAGGTATTTTATCTGCGAATTTATTCCTTCACAAGCAATTTATAATAGGATATTTACTATGGCGCTTACATATCATTATTGATATGGCTGATGGAAATATAGCCAGAGCATCAAAAAAATTTAATGTATTTGCGCCAAGTATAGATAAAATAACTCATGTACTTGTAAACACTTTAGTTTTCGGAGTCTTAATAATTTTACCCAGTAGTATAAGTACAAATCAAAATCTAATAATACTAGCAATTTTATTGTTACCTTTTTATTTGATTTACATGTTGTTCAATAAGATTACTGACTCTGATTCTGCTCTATCTTATGATTATTCTAAGATAAAGAAAAATCAATTTTTATTCATATTGATAAGAAACATTTCTACGCAAGAAGGTTTAATATTTGCATGTTCATTTTTAGGCTTTATCAATAAATATGAATATTTAAATTCTTTTAATTTTGAAACAGTTTTAGGAATAATAATTTCATTTTATATTTTATCCTTTTCAGCAGGATCCTTATTCAAATTAAGAGTACTAAAACAAAAATCAAAGAATAAATAAATGTGCGGATTTTTTCTTGTTCTTAATATAAAAAATTACTCAGATAACAAATCAATTAATTATGATTTGGCAAGAAAATGTTCTCAATACATTTCTCACAGAGGGCCAGATAAAAGTAATGAATTTATTTCTGCCAATGGCAGTTTTTTTTCACACCATAGATTATCTATTATTGATCCAAGCGAATATAGTTCGCAACCATTTATTAGTAATAATAGGAAGCAAATTATTTGTTTTAATGGCGAAGTCTATAATTATAAAAAATTAGCCTTTGAATTATTAGATCAAAATATATCTGGAGATACAGAAGTTATTGCTGAGATTTTTTCTAGATACAATGGTCTCCATCATTTGGAGAAATTTGATGGGATGTTTGCATTTTGTTCTTATGACTTGTATACAAATGATTATTTTTTAATTAGAGATCCAATAGGGATAAAACCTTTATACTATAAATATTTTGAAGATCAGTTAATTGTTTGTTCTGAGTCATATCCAATATCAATGTGGTGCCGCAGTAAAATTGATCCATTATCAGAAGAAGAGATTAGAATATTTAGAAGACCAACACCAGGCAATAGTTTTTTTGAGGGAGTTTATGAATTACTTCCTGGCACATATTTAACTGGTAGTTATAAATCAAAACCACAAAGATGGAAAAATTCATCATTTAATAAATCCAACGAAGATTTTTCAAATAAGAAAATTGAAAATCTACTAATAGAATCAATTATTTTAAATACAGTAAGTGATGTCCCACTTAGCGGATTTCAAAGTGGTGGATTTGATAGTACTATAGTTACAAATTATGCAAATCCTTCTCAATTGTATTCTGTAGGTTTTAAGCATGACAATGAGTTTGAAGTAGTCAAAAAGATATCCAATTTAGCTAATATTCCTGTTTCTTGTTTAGAAATAAATCCCTATGATTTCCAAGAAATCGCATACGAATATTTAAAAATTAAGAAAGAGCCAATATCTGTACCTAATGAAGTTTTAATTTATGCTTTGTGTAAACATTTAGGACCGAAAAGAAAAGTTTTCCTAACAGGAGAAGGGGCTGACGAAATCTTTTTTGGATACGACAGAATCTTTCGGTGGGCTAATAAATATGGGATAATTAGATCTCAAGAAGAATTTATTTATTTATTCCTTCACAAATATGCATATACAGAATTTGAAGATATTCCAGATAGAATTATTAACTACGCACTTGAACTAATAAAAAATAAAAAACTAGCTATTGATTTTGTAGAGGATTTTTTCTTGAATTTTCATTTACCAGGGTTATTAATGCGTGCAGATAAATCGTCAATGGCTGCAGGTAAAGAAGCTAGAGTTCCATTCTGTTCAAAATCTTTAGTAGATTTTATGTATAGAAGACCAATAGGATATAGATTTAATAAAGAATTTTCAAAAATACCATTAAGAGAAATATTATTAAAAACAAAATTTTCATTTGTATCAAAAATACCTAAAATAGGATTTAGAACAATTATGCCGAATATGGATACCAAAGAAATGTACAAATTCACAAATAACTTATACTATAAAATTAATAATTAGAAAAATGATAGTTGGATATACAGCTGGCGTTTTTGATCTCTTTCATGTGGGGCATGTAAATATGCTCAAAACAGCACGTGGTTTATGTGACAAACTAATTGTAGCTGTCTCATCAGATGAATTAGTTTCCTACAAAAATAAAAAGTCAGTTATTTGTTTTGAAGATAGAAAAGCGGTGGTTGAATCATGTAAATATGTAGATATAGTTGTAGGTCAATATGATTTAGACAAATTTAATGCATATAAAAAATTAAAATTTGATGTAATCTTTGTTGGAGATGATTGGTATCAAAAAGACCAGTGGATAGATTTAGAAAAAAAAATTAGTCCTGCAAAAGTTATTTTTATACCTTATACAAAGTCAACAAGTTCCACACTGATTAATAAAATTATTGAAGATAAAAGAAAATAATTAATATTTTTAAATGTGAAAAAAATAATTTTCTACGAACTTAATGAAATATCTCCAAGATTATTGGAATATTACATAAAATCAAAACCTCAATCTGCATTGGCAAAATTAGTAAAAAAAAGAAATTATTTTAAAACGCATACAACTGATACAGGAGAGTTACACCCATGGAGTACATGGCCAACAATTCACAGAGGGGTAAATAATACAAAACATAATATAAGGTTTATAAATCAAGATTTGTTGGCATCAGCTAAATATCCTCCAATTTGGGAACTGCTTGAAAAAGACAATATTTCTATAGGATTATTTGGATCATTACAATCATTTCCTCCAATTAAATCAAAAAATATTAAATTTTACATGCCTGATACTTTTGCGCCCAGTCATGATTGTTTTCCTAAATCTATCGAAATATTCCAAAAATTTAATTTGTTAATGACAAACAGAAACAAAGGAATTGCTAGAAGTTATACCAAAGAGTCTTTATCAATTTTCTTTAATGTTTTTAAAAATTTACAAATATCATCTTCTGTAATCTTCAAGATAATTAAACAAGTTTCTTTAGAATTAATTTTCACAAGATACAAATCAAGAAGAAGTTTATTGCAACCAATATTAGGATTTGATTTATTTTTAAAACTGATGAAAAATAATTTGCCATCTTTTGCCACATTTTTTACTAATCATGTAGCTGGAATGCAACATAGATATTGGGGGCATTTATTCCCTGGAGAAACTGTTATTGATATAAGTGAAGTTAATAATTTTTATGCTAACTCTATTATTAAAGCTTTAGATATTGCTGACATTCAAATAAGAGAATTATTAGACTTCTCTAAAAAAAATAACTATACCCTATTTATATTAAGTAGCATGGGTCAAGACTCCATAATGAGAGATGTATATATTCCAGAATTATATCTTGAAGATTTAAATCTTTTTATTAAAGAATCTGGCTTAGAATCAAGCGATTATAAATTAATGCCTGCGATGCAGCCTGACATATGTATTAAGTGCAATAGTAAAGCTAGCTTGAAAAAGTTATTAGATATAACTGAAAATATAAAAGATTCTAATGGAAATAAATTATTAAAAAAGGTATATGAACCGATTGGTTTAACTTTAAATTTATCCCTATTAAGATCTAAATTACTTGCCAAAAAACAAGTTTTAATATTTAAAGGAAAAACAATAAATATTAAAAAATTCGGGTTTACAATAATAAATCGACACCCTGGAACTGGATATCATATACCAGAAGGGATTTTAATAATTGATGATGATCAAATTAATGCAAAATTAAAAGATAAATTCCAAAAATTTATTGATACAAGAAAAATTGCACCTTTAATACTTGAATATTTTAATTTAGATATCCCAAATTATATGTAATATTACATTAAATTTGATTTAGCAAAAATCATCAAAAGAATGAATAAGAAAATTTGTTTTGTTGCAAACTCAGGTTGGTATTTATTTAATTTCAAAAAAGAATTAATCCAAGAACTTATATCAGAAGGTTATGAGATCTCCTTAATTTGCCCAATAGATAAGTATTCATTATTACTCAAAAAAAGTGGCTTAAATTTATATCATTGGAATCTAAAATGTTTTTCAACTAATCCTATAAATGATATTATTTCTTTAATTGATTTATATAATATTTACAAAAAAATAAATCCAGATTTAATTCATCACTTCACTATTAAGCCAATTTTGTATGGATCTTTAATAGCAAATTTAAGGAAAATTCCAATTTTTATAAATTCAATAACAGGTCTTGGATACATATTTATAGGTCAAAATATCAAGGCTAGATTATTAAGAATATTAATTCTTCCTTTTTACAAATTTTTATTAAATAAAAAAGAGTCATTTACAATATTCCAGAACTATTATGATCAATTACTTTTTAAAAAACTAAAGATTGTTGGGAGTAGAAATTCAGTATGCATTAGAGGCTCAGGAGTTAATACAGATTACTTTTTCAATAAAAATAATAATTTATACTCTAAAAATAGAATTATTAAATTACTCTTTCCTTCAAGAATACTTAAAGAAAAGGGGATACTGGAACTCCTAGAAGCATGCAAAATGCTTAGTGAAACAAAAATTAAATATAAACTTTACTTAGCAGGTAGTTTTGATTTTTGGAATGATACAAAAGTTACAAAAAAAGAACTTGTTAACATAATATCTAATTTACCAATTGTTATTCTTAATCAAGTAAATGATATGAGAGCCTTATACAAAAAGGTAGATATTGTGATTCTCCCATCTTGGAGAGAAGGTTTATCTAAAGCTTTATTAGAGGCTGCGTCAATGGGGAAAGCAATTATTACTACAAATACCCCTGGATGTTCAGATATTGTAAGTCATGGGAAGACTGGTCTACTTGTCCCACTAAGAGATAGTGAGTCAATTTATTTTGCAGTACATCTTTTAATTAGAAACTCAAATTTGATTAAAGAATTTGGAGATGAAGCAAGAAAAAAAGTTTTAAATGAATTTAGTTCAAAGATCGTAAACGATAAAACTATTAAACTTTATAAATTACTTCTTAAAAAATAAAAATATTTATAATTAAATATATATAGATAATTTTTATGATAATTAAATTAAGCAAAAGAATAATTAAAGTTTTAACTAAAA
>QCIV01000026.1 GCA_003216455.1 Prochlorococcus sp. AG-402-N17
AGTAAAAAATGAATTTAAGAGTTCTAATGAATCTTTGGAAAAATATGGTATTGATCTAACTCAATCTGCAAGAGATGGGATTTTAGACCCAGTTATTGGTAGGGATGAAGAGATTAGAAGAACAATTCAAATATTGAGTAGAAGAACAAAAAATAATCCGGTTCTTATTGGAGAACCTGGGGTTGGCAAAACAGCCATTGTAGAAGGGTTAGCTCAAAGAATTATTAATGGCGATGTACCTTCTGCGCTACAAGATAGGAAACTAATTTCATTAAATATGGGTTCACTTTTAGCTGGAGCAAAATATCGCGGAGAATTTGAAGAAAGAATAAAAAATATTTTAAAGAAAGTGAAAGAATCAGACGGTAAGATTATTCTTTTTATTGATGAAATTCATACGGTAGTTGGTGCAGGCGCTAGTGGAGGTTCTTTAGATGCAAGCAACCTACTAAAACCAATGCTTGCAAGAGGAGAACTTAGATGTATTGGTGCTACGACTATTAATGAACATAAACAAAATATAGAAAAAGATCCTGCTTTAGAACGAAGATTTCAAAAAATAAAAGTTGATGCTCCTTCAATAGATGATACTGTATCAATTTTAAGAGGATTGAGAGAAAGATACGAAGTTCATCATAGTGTGAGAATTTCTGATAATGCTTTAGTTGCTGCTGCAACCCTTAGCGAAAGATATATTAACGATAGATTTCTTCCTGACAAAGCAATAGATCTAATCGATGAAGCAGCCTCAAGGTTAAATATGGTAATAACTTCCAAACCTGAAGAAATTGATGAAATTGATCGAAAAGTTCTACAGTTTGAGATGGAAAAATTATCTTTAAAAAGAGAAACAGATGATTTTTCTATAGAAAGATTAAAAAAAATCAATAATGAACTTATATCCCTTAAAGATAAACAGGCAGAATTAGGCGCTCAGTGGAAAAAAGAAAAAGATGAAATTGATGAGATTAGCACCATAAAAGAAGAAATTGAATCTGTTCAATTGCAAATAGATCAAGCCAAAAGGAGTTTTGACCTCAACAAAGCAGCAGAATTAGAATTTGGAACTTTAAATTCTTTGCAAAAAAAATTGAAAGAAAAAAGTGAGTCCCTTGTAAATTCCCAAAAAAATGGAGATTCAAGTCTTTTAAGACAAGAGGTAACTTTTGATGATATTGCAGAAGTTGTCTCAAAGTGGACCTCTATTCCAGTACAGAACTTAAACCAGTCAGAAAAAGATAAACTTTTGAGCCTCGAGTCAATACTTAAAGAAAAAATTATTGGTCAAGATAGTGCAATTAGGGCTGTTGCAGATTCCATTAAGAGATCACGGACTGGTCTAAATGATCCAAGCAAGCCATTAGCCAGTTTTCTCTTTTTAGGTCCAACTGGAGTTGGAAAAACAGAGCTAAGTAAAGTAACAGCAAAAATTATATTCGATTCAAATTCTTCAATTACAAGACTGGATATGTCTGAATATATGGAAAAACATTCAGTGAGCAAAATTATAGGTGCACCTCCTGGATATTTAGGTTTCGAATCAGGCGGTCAACTAACTGAAGCTGTACGCAAAAATCCTTATTCATTGATACTTCTTGATGAAATAGAGAAAGCTCACAAAGATATATTAGATATTCTTTTACAGGTTCTTGATGATGGAATCATTACCGATGGTCAAGGTCGTACAATCAATTTCAAAAATTCAATCATTGTTCTCACAAGTAATTTAGGAAGTCAATCAATAAATGATTTATCAGTTAGAAAAGAAAATACAAATGAAATTAAAAAAGTTGTAGATAGTGAAATTAAAAAATTTTTCAAGCCTGAGTTTTTAAATCGAGTTGATGAAATAGTTATTTTTAATAATTTAGAATTAAATGACATAAAAGAAATTGCAAAAATCCAGCTTCAACATTTAGAAAAACGACTTAACAAAAAAAACTTAAAATTCAAAATTACGGATGAGGCAATTAACCAACTTGTCGAAAGTAGTTTCGATCATGCCTATGGTGCAAGGCCTTTAAAAAGAATTATTCAAAAACAAATTGAGACAAAAATTTCAAATAATATATTGAATAATCATTACCTTAATAAAGACGAGATTAATATTTACCTGGTTAATGGAGAGATAATTGTTGATTAAAGATCTAAATTAAAGAATTCTATATGACTTGAAATTTAACAATTTAATCTAAGATTTGAACCAATCAGGAATTTCCTCATAACTTGCTTTATTCGATTTATTTTCTTTTGATTCTGTTTTCCAACAACATGTTCTGCCCTTATCCTTATCCTGTAAGTATTCATTAGCCCATCTCCAAATTAATTCAGAGGTGAACTCCATTCCCACATTATCCATAATTCTCAGATCTAAAGCATCTAAGTCATGTAATTTTTCCCAGTAATTCAACAAAGGGTCATCTTTATTTATTAAAAAAGTATGGTCAAATTGCTCCTTTAGTCTATTTTCTAAGGGCTTTAGACTTGAAAAATCGACAACAAAACCATTTATGTCTAATTTTTTTGCAGTGAACCAAAAGGTAAATGATCTTGAATATCCATGCACAAATCTGCAGTGGCCTTCATGGCGCCATTGCCTATGTGAACAAGGAAAATCCTCGTAACTTTTGCTGCATGAAAATTTCAGAGAATGAATATACATCAATTAACTGTTAGGATAATTTTTAATAAAACACATTGAGTAGGATTTAACATAACAAACATAATGACTTATTCAACTAATTTTTCGATAGAGGATCTACGCTTTGATAATTATGGATTAATCCCTGCAATAGCACAAGATTGGCTTGACGGGTCAATTCTTATGCTTGCTTGGATGAACAAAGAATCTTTGACAATGACACTTGAAACCAAAAACGTTCATTATTGGAGTAGATCAAGATCCGAAATTTGGAGAAAAGGAACTACAAGTGGAAGTACCCAAAATCTTAAAGAGATAAGATTCGACTGCGATAATGATGCCCTAATTCTCTTGATTGAACAAAATGGTTCAGGAGCATGTCACACTGGGGAAAAAAGTTGTTTTTTCAACGAAATCCAAATCAATCAAAGTGATAAAAAAGAGAAAAAAACAATTCCCTTCTCAAATATTTGCTCTGAATTATTCAATACAATTAACGAAAGATCAATAAATCCATCAGAAAAAAGTTACACAAATCAATTATTAACAAAAGGCAGTAATACTATTTTGAAAAAAATAGGAGAGGAATCTGCAGAATTTATAATGGCTTGCAAAGATAATGATAAAAAGTCAATCTCAAATGAAGCTGCTGATTTAATTTATCATCTACAAGTAGCCCTTATGCACAAAGGTGTTGAGTGGAGAGATGTACTTGCTGTTCTAGAATCAAGAAAAAAAATTAAATAATTAAAATTTATAATTTATGATTTTTAACCTAAAAATTCTTAAAAATAATGTTAATTAACTAATTAATAATTATTAATTAAATATTAATTAATTATTACATGTGTGGCTTATTACTGAATTGACTATAAGTTGGATATATCAACAATGAGGTAAATCGTGAGTTCATTAAGCGATTTTCTTGGTGAAATAGGTCGTCATCAACTTTTGACTCCCGAAAGAGAACTCACAATGGGCAGAAAAGTCCAAGAAATGGTTGTACTTGTCAATAGATGTCAAGAGGCAGGAGGGAAAGGCCCCGCTTGTGAATATTCCGAAGCTGAGAGAAAAAAGATCAAAATTGGCGAAAAAGCTAAAAACGAGATGATAACAGCCAACCTAAGACTAGTTGTCAACCTTGCCAAGAGATACCAAGGGAAAGGATTAGAGTTACTGGACTTAATTCAGGAGGGGACATTAGGTCTTACAAGGGCTGTAGAAAAATATGATCCGTCTAGAGGTCATAGATTTTCTACCTATGCTTATTGGTGGATTAGGCAAGGTTTAAATAGAGCATTGTCAACTCAAAGTAGAACGATAAGGATCCCAGTAAACATTAATGAAAAACTTACAAAACTAAGATCAGCAAAATCAAAGCTTATGCAACTTAAGGGTATTCCACCAACTAGTGGTGAGCTAGCTGAAGAAATGAAAATAACCAAAGAGGAAATTGACGAACTCCTCTCTTGTGAATTGAGAAGTATCACTGTTAGTCTCCAAGGTACTGTTAAATCAAAATCAGATCCTTCCGAGTTAGTTGATATTCTTCCAAGTGATCAAACTCCTCCAATGGAATTAGCCGAATTAGCCGAAAGGACAGCCTCGGCTTGGAAGTTATTAGATAAAGCAAATTTAACTGAGAAAGAAAGAAAGATAGTAAGTCTAAGATTTGGTTTAGACGGTTCAAATGAATGGAGAACTTTAGCTGAAGTTGCAAGGCATATGAGTTGTAGCAGGGAATATTGCCGGCAAGTTGTTCAACGTGCTTTAAGAAAACTTAGAAAAGCAGGAATACAGAATGGATTAGTTGATAGTATTAGCTAAAAATTTCATTAAAAATATTAAAATTTCATTTATAAGGATGAAAGAGAATTACAAAACCCAAGAAAAAATCTATGATGCTGAAGTTTTAGAGAGTTCAACATTTGATGAAAATATCATTATCAAGATTCTTATTAAAGCAGGAAGAACAATTGCCAAACCTGCCTTAGAAGTTTTGGAGATGGCTTTAGATCCTTATACTCCAGCACAAGTAAGAGTTTCATTAATGGCTGCTCTAGCATATTTGATTATGCCATTTGATCTTTTCCCTGATTTTATGCCTTTAGTTGGTTTTAGTGATGATTTTGTAGCTCTAACAGCAGTACTAAGTATATGGAGCAAATACATGACTCCCTCAATAAGAGCAAGAGCAGAGAATAAGCTTAATAAGTTATTTCCTTTTTATTGAATGAGTAAATTATCTATAGAGGAAGAGAAAGAACTCGTCTCCTTCATTAAAGATTGGTTAAAATCGCATGGATTTAGCCAAAAAGACTTAGCAAATGAATTAAAAATTAAATCGAGCAGAACCTCGGAGATTATTCTCAAAATTAATGAATTATATAAAAAAGGCGGCATGTTCAATATTGCAAAAAATCTTATAAAGATTGAGCAAAAATGGTTAAACAATATCAAGAACGATTATCAAGAAACAACACAAACACCACCATATAATCAATTAGATATCGACTCATTAGTAAACCAGATAAATCAAGATACTAGTAAATAAATATTATTTAAAATATTATATATTTAATTTAAAATGATATAACCTCTTAAAACTAACCTTTAAATAAATATCGTTTTAACTCCTAAATTTGATAAATAATTTAATTATTAAAGCAAAAATATTTTGTATTTTCACTATGAATGATTG
>QCIV01000027.1 GCA_003216455.1 Prochlorococcus sp. AG-402-N17
GCTGCTGCTGGTGCATAATTCAAATTTTAAAAAAATTTTTAAACAACTATTTTATAGTTGTTTTTTTTTGTTAATTTTTACGATTCTCAAAATTAACAAAAATATTAATATGATAAATTTTTTTTAAAAGAATAATCAAGAACATTTTTTTGGTTTTTCTTTAAAAACTTTTCTGTAAATTCTAAAAAAATTTAATTAATTATTAAATTTAAAATAAATGCTCCCACATAAACAAATAGGAAAACCTAAGGAAGAATTCTGGTTAGGATTAATTGACGGAATATATGCTATTTCTATTACCTTAATAGTACTTGAGCTTCCAGATATATTCACAAAGACAATTTCTTTTTTTGAAAATACAAAAGTTGAAGATCAAATATTTTCAATATCAATAATAATTGGTAACAGTCTCTTTAATTATGTATTTGTCTTTTTGATAATGTATGAATGTTGGTGTTTTCATAGGGCCGCAATAAAACTTACAGGTTTATATGAAAGAGGGCAAAACTTTTTTAATAGTGTGCTTCTTAGTATTATGTGCCTAATTCCAGCAACAATGTCGCTACTCCTTAAGCAAGAATTAGAAATTATTAATAATTCGGGTCTTTCAGAAAATAATAGCTTGATTAAATTTTTCTTTTCGAATTTTAATTCAACTCCCTATATTGAATTTATTTATTTGCAAACTACATTTTTCTTTTTGGTATTAATTTTACTTTTGAAAAAAGCTAAACAGAAAAACAAAGAGATAAATCATGTAATGGTTGAGTCTAAAAAAAGACTATTTATATTTTCAATACTTTTTACTATAAATATTTTATTTACTTTACCATTTGATTTAATTAACCTTAGTTACCTTATTTATTCAAATTATGAGAGGAAAGGATCTAATAGTTAATGTCAAAATATATCCACTGTCTAAAAGAATTATTTATATATTTTTTAATTGCTTGAAAATAAAATAGTGTTAAACAAAATATCAATTAAATTTTTAAATTTAATCTTTTTGTTTCTTTTATATTTAAAAGCGTATAAATTAATTAAGATTCTTAAATTTCTTTTAAAAGCAAAAAATTATAAAAGTAGTAAACTGCATTTTTTTTATTCAAAAATGTATCTAAGAGAGAGGAAGTACAAAATTGCAGAAATATTTTTAAAAAAATATCTTCTTAATTTCCAAAATGATTTTTTAGCAAAATCATATTTAGGTATAACTCTACTTTCTTTAGGCAATTTAAGCGATTGTAAAAACATCATCGATGAACTCGATAAAATTAATTATGAAAACTTAATATTTAATTTACTAAAGGCAGAATATTATTTTTTTGTAAAAGAAATAAAATTTTTTAAAATAAATGCTGAAAAATGTTTATCTGTTTCAAAAAAATTTAATTATCTTTATGAAAAATTGATCACTAATTCATTAAAGGAAGGCGATCTTAAAAATGCTGAATATTATGCTAAGAGATTAAAAAAAGATAAAAAATTCTTATGTAGTGCCATATTACATCTTTCTTATATAAACCTATACAAAGGAAATACTGATTTGGGGAAAAAATATATAACTAATTTAATTTATAAATTTCCAAATTATTACCAAGGTTATTATCTTTTCGTATCATTATCTCTACATTTAAAATATCCTAAACTAAAAAATTTAATACTTAATAATAATGAAATTTTATCAAATCTAGATAAGAACAAAATTAGCGTTTTGTTTGCAAGATCAAGAATATATAAAGATGAAAAAAATTATTATTTAAGTTCGAAATATTTAAGAATGGCTAATAATCTTAAATTAAAATATTTTCCTTCAAATTATAAATTTTTAATTCAGCAATCCACTTATACTTTATTAAATTTTAAATCCTTTTATAAGGATCAAGTTAATGTTCAAAACAAAATATGCTCAAGCAAAATTGAATATATTTTTATAGTAGGCCTACCCAGATGTGGATCAACATTACTAGAAAAAATCTTATCTGTTAACAAAAACATTATGAGCATAGGAGAATCTACAAAATTTGAAGAACGGCTTTTAAGTTGGTTAAAAGATAAAAAATCAAAGGAGTTTCACTATCGTCCTAAAGGTAAAAAAATAATTTTGGATAAAAATTTATATAATTTTAAATATGTAGGATATATTTGCAAACTCTTACCTTCTGCAAGGATTATTCATTGCGTGAGGAATCCTTTAGATAATATATTTTCACTATATTATTCAAATCTAGCTGAAAACAGTTTTTCATCATCAATAGAAGATAGTTCTAATTTCTTATTGCATCAAGAACAAGTTATGGAATTTTATAAAAAATTATTTCAAGATAAAATTTTTACTATTAATTACGAAGATATTGTATTTAATTCTAAAAATATTTTAATAGAACTTATAAATTGGCTCGAAATTGAGTGGAGTGATGACTATCTTCAACATCAAAAAATAAAATCAATTTGTAAAAGCGCAAGTTACATTCAAGTGCGTTCATCAATTTATAATACCTCTGTAAATCAAAGCAAAAATTATAAGAATATTTTAAAACCAGCTATAAAAATTTTAAATAAAAATATTTCTGATTAATATTCAAATATAATAATAATTATCTTTCAAACTTCAAAATTTTAAAATGAGAACTTATATAATTACAATTCTATTAGCTACTTTTCTATCATATATTCATATAATTGTAGTTTACTTTTCAAGATTAAGTATTCATAAACAAAAAATAATTACATCAATTGGTGGAGGAATATCTTTATGTTATGTTTTTCTTCACTTACTGCCTGAACTAGCCGCTTCAGCATCTGAAAAGTCAAAATTTGTAATTGATAATTACGATATCATTCTAAATGCAAAAATATTTGAATTTACCATATTCTTAGCTTCATTTTTGGGTTTAACATGTTTATTTATAGTTGACACTTTTTGTGAAAATTCAAATAAGAAAAAATCCCAACTAAGCTTGAAACTAAATTTATTTTATAGCTTTGCAATCAATTTTATATATAGTTTTTCACTTTCAGAAGTTGTAAAAGAAGGTTTAGTTTATTCTATCCTTTTTACCTTAACATTATCTGCTCATATCTTTGCATCAGATAGAGTAACTATGAGGCATCATGAAAAGCTTTTTAAAAAAAGATATAGGTGGTATGGTTTTGCTGCTATTTTCCTTGGTTTAATAAGCTCTTTCTTTTTTAGTAATCATGATAACTTATTTTCAGATTATGCTCTAGCATTTTTTAGTGGTGGTATTTTATTAAACGCTTTTCTTGAAGAACTACCAAAAAAATCTTTAATAAATATTAAGTGGTTTTTAATATCTGTTATTTGTACTACAATTTTTATATTCATAAGTCTAATTTTTAAATATTACTAAATAAATTGATGGATAATAATAACTCTGAAATATCACTAACAAAAGAAGAAATTTCAAGATATTCAAGGCATTTAATATTGGAGGAGTTTGGATTTGAATGCCAGCTAAAATTAAAAAAAAGTAAAGTTTTATGTATTGGAGCAGGAGGTTTAGGTTCTCCATTATTAATGTATCTCTCAGCTGCTGGTGTTGGAAATATCGGTTTAGTTGATTTTGACAAGGTCGATGAATCAAACCTGCAACGACAAGTTATACATTCAACAAAGTGGATAGGTAAACTCAAATCAGAGTCTGCGAAATCAAGAATTCATGAATTAAATCCAAATTGTAATGTAGAAATTTATAATGATCCTTTATCTACGCATAACGCTTTAGAAATATTTAGTAACTACGATGTGATTTGTGATGGGACTGATAATTTTCCCACAAGATACCTAGTGAATGATGCTTGTGTGATTTTGGGTAAGCCAAACGTATATGGATCAATACTTAAGTTTGAAGGTCAAGCATCAGTTTTTAATTTAACTAAGAATAGTCCTAACTATAGAGATTTAATTCCAGAACCTCCTCCACCTGACATGGTTCCATCATGCGCAGAAGCAGGGGTTATAGGAGTACTTCCTGGAATAATCGGTATGATACAGGCTACCGAAACAATTAAAATAATAACTGGAATTGGTAAGACTCTTGATAGACGATTGTTAGTCTATGATGCTTTAGATATGACTTTCAGAGAGCTTAAAATTGGAGTATCAAAAGATAGACCAATAATAAAAAAATTAATCAACTATAAACAATTTTGCTCACCTAAAAATATTGACAATAATCAAAAAGAAATAATAAATAAAATATCTGTTTGGGAACTTCATAAACTTTTAAAAGATGATAAAAATGCAATATGCCTATTAGACGTCAGAAATAAAGTTGAGTATCAAATTTCTAAAATTATTAATTCTATCTTAATCCCTCTAGGTAATATTCAGGATGGCTCCTCAATAGATAAGATTAAAAATATTTCTAAAAATAAACGACTTATTATTTATTGTAAAAGTGGTACTAGATCAGAAAAAGCAGGGTTAATCTTAAAACAAAATGGAATTGTATCCGAGAACTTAGAAGGAGGAATAGATGCTTGGTCTCAAAAAATAGAAAAAGAAAACATTCTCTATTAGTTTAAGTTAAATTTCTATTGTTTGATCAAACAACTCAGTCAAAGATTTATCAGAGGATGTTGTAATTACTGTAGATCCTTTTGACTTATAGAACTCTAATATCTCCTTTATTTCATTTTTATTTAGTTCGGAAAATGTTTCATCAACAAAAATATATTTTGGGGACTTTATTGTTGCTTTCAATAAAAATAACTTTTTTTTGATTTGGATTGGTAAAGAAGCCGCCATTGGACTTACCACAGTACCCAGTCCCATTGGCAATGTTTTCATAAATTCATCAAGAAAAAAGTCTTTCAATAAATTGGAAATCCTATCTGAAGAAACTGACAACCCTCCTGAAAGATTATTTTTTATACTTCCTTGCATAAAAATTAAAGATTGAGGAACATTTGATATATGACTTCTAAATACTCTTGGTGCCATCAATTTTAATTCCGAATTAGAAATTACTATTTCCCCTTCATAAGATTTATGCATTCCCGACAACAATGCAAGTAAAGTTGTTTTGCCAGATCCTGGTTTTCCAAGTATTAAATTATTACTGCCAGGTAAAATTT
>QCIV01000028.1 GCA_003216455.1 Prochlorococcus sp. AG-402-N17
CCATAGAATTAACTGGGTCATTATGAAGTAAAACCTTATATTTTGGAGATTTATTTTTTAATTCAGCAGGTTTCTTTTCAATCACTGCTGAATTATTATTTACACTTTGTTCTAATTTTATAGATCGCATTAAGTTTATTAGAGTTTAAATTGTACTAATAATTATATATTAATTATTCTTTCCATTGCATCAAGGACGTTTGATCGTGAGTTAAATGCTGACAAGCGAAAATAACCCTCTCCTGCTAATCCAAATCCACTCCCAGGTGTTCCCACTACACTAACTTTTTGAAGAAGGAAATCAAAAAAGTCCCAAGATGTCATTTGATCTGGAACTTTAATCCAGATATAAGGGGCATTGTCCCCACCATAAACTTTATATCCTGAATTCTGAAGTTTATTTTTCATTATTTTTGCATTTTCCATATAAAAATCAATTAAACCTCTTACCTGTTTCTTCCCTTCAAGAGAATAAACAGCCTCTGCTCCTTTCTGAACCACGTAACTAACTCCATTGAACTTTGTAGATTGTCGCCTATTCCAAAGAGGCCATAACTCTATTTCCTCATTTTTTGAGCTCAAACCTTTAAGATTTTTAGGTACTACAGTAAAAGCACATCTAACTCCAGTGAATCCTGCATTCTTTGAAAAAGATCTAAATTCAATAGCACAATCCTTTGCTCCCTCAATCTCATATATTGAATGTGGAATTTCATTATCTTGAATAAATGCTTCATAAGCTGCATCAAAAAGTATTAGGGATTTGTTTTGAAGAGCATAGTCAACCCACTTTTTCAATTCTGCTTTATCAATCGTTGCTCCAGTCGGATTATTAGGAAAACAAAGATATAAAATATCAACTTTTTTTTCAGGTAGTTCTGGCAGAAAGTTATTTCCCTCGTTTATTGCAAGATATGTCAATCCTTGATAAGTACCATTTTCAAGAGACTCACCAGTTCTGCCTGTCATAACGTTACTGTCTACATAAACTGGGTAAACAGGATCTGTTACGGCAATGGAATTATCTTTGCCAAGAATATCTAAAATATTGCTACTATCGCATTTAGAACCATCAGAAACAAAGATTTCTTCAGGTGAAATTTGACAGCCTCTTGAAATAAAATCATGATCAGATATTTTTTCTCTGAGCCAAGAATAACCTTGTTCTGGTCCATAACCTCTAAAACCATCCGTTGTACCCATATCATCTAAAGCTTTACCCATAGCCTCTATACATGCTCTAGGTAATGGTTCTGTAACATCTCCAATGCCAAGCTTAATAATTTCAGCACTCTTATTTGTTTGAGAATATATTTTTACCCTTTTAGCAATTTCAGGGAATAAATAGCCTGCTTTTAGTTTTAAATAATTTTCGTTTACTTGAACCACTTTAGATTAAAAATTTCACCAATATAAGAATAATGTATCAACGTGCTTTAGTGGTGATTAGATGTTAAAATTATTTTAGTTATGATTAATTTCAGATGTGGTCATAGCTATGAATTCAATTTCAATTAGTTTGAAAATCGTTTAAAGTTTTATAAATAGGAGAATTTAATCACTATTAACTTTATTAATTTTAAAAGTAAATAATAAAAGCTATAAAAAACTTGCTTTATTAAAAGATAAAATCTAACTCTTTAATTTAGACGGTTTTCAAAATCCAAATCATTCAGAATCAATTATATGTCTCAGCAAATTATCATCGCTGAGCAGGCTCGAATAGCAGCACTACTCACAGATGATCGAGTTGATGAATTAATCGTCGCACAAGGTCAATATCAAATTGGCGATATTTTTTTAGGAACAGTTGAAAATGTTCTCCCAGGCATTGATGCCGCTTTTATAAATATTGGTGAAAGTGAGAAAAATGGATTTATCCATGTTTCAGACTTAGGTCCACTAAGACTTAAAAAAGGGACATTTGGAATAACTGAATTATTGGAACCAAAACAAAAAGTTCTAGTACAGGTAATAAAGGAACCCACAGGATCTAAAGGTCCCAGACTAACCGGAAGTATTTCAATACCAGGGAAATACTTGATATTACAGCCATATGGCCAAGGAGTAAATATTTCAAGGAAAATAAATACAGAAACAGAACGAAGCCGTTTGAAAGCTCTTGGGGTTTTAATAAAACCTCCCAGCACAGGCTTGTTATTTAGAACAGAGGCTGAAAAAATAAAAGAAGAACTTCTAATTGAAGATCTAGAACAATTAATTCTACAATGGGAAAATGTAATAAAAGTTTCTGAAGCTTCTAATCCGCCAAATTTAATAAAAAGAGATGATGATTTCTTTCTTAAGATTTTAAGAGATTATATTAAAGAATCAACTAAAAGCATAATTATTGATAGTAAATTTTCAGTTGCAAGGGCAAAAGATTTTTTAAAAAATTATGAATCTGAAATTGATATTCAATTTCACGATAATAGTTTAAACCAACATATTTTCGAAAAGTATGAAATTAAGAAAACAATTCAAAAAGCTCTCCAGCCGAGAGTAGATCTTCCTTCGGGAGGTTATATAATTATCGAACCTACTGAAGCTTTAACAGTAATCGATGTAAACTCTGGATCATTTACAAGATCCGCAAATTCGAGACAAACCGTTTTGTGGACAAATTGCGAAGCAGCAGTTGAAATCTCTAGGCAAATGAAATTAAGAAATATCGGTGGAGTTGTAGTAATAGATTTTATCGATATGGAATCTAGAAGAGATCAATTTCAATTACTTGAGCATTTTACCTCAGCAATAAAAGATGATTCTGCTAGGCCTCAAATAGCTCAGCTTACTGAATTAGGCTTAGTAGAGTTAACAAGAAAAAGACAAGGTCAAAATATATATGAATTATTCGGTAAAAAATGTCCTACATGCGATGGTATCGGGCATGTAGAAAATATATTAAATCACGAAATTTCTAACTTAAAAATTAAAAATGTTGAAAATAAATCTAATGAATCAAACAATCTAAAATCTTTACATACAGATATTTCTCAATCAACTGATGAGCAGGAAAAAATAATTGACAATGAATTCATCAACGCCAAAGACCTAAGTAAAGAGAATTCTTCTAATAAAAAAGAAAAAGAAAATGATAATGATAATTTAAACCAATCAAATTCAAAAGAAAAAAATTTAATAACAGTAGATCTAACAAATGAAGAAAAAATTGTTTTCAGTCAACTAGGTATTAATCCACTTATAAAGTTGGGTAAAGAATATCTCACCAGCAATAATTTTGTACGTTTAAAAGAAAGTAATAAAGAAACTGAAAAACCCTTAAATAATAAAAAAACAAAACATATTAAAAAAATCTCAAAATCGGGAGAAGAAAAGATTCAAATTAAAATTGAAGCAAATGCAAATTCTAAAGATAAATCAACAAATAAAACTAATGAAAATAATGAAGTTGTATTTACAGATAAAAAGGATGAAATTGAACTTACGGATGAGCTAAATAATGCAAGAAAAAAAAGAAGAAGATCTTCAGCAAGCATTGAATAAAGTATTCGAAGTTGGAATAGATGAAGTTGGAAGGGGAGCAATTTTTGGTCCAGTTTTTGCAGCAGCTACAGTATTAACTGAAAAAAATAAATTTATCTTAAAACAATTTGGAGTAACGGATAGTAAAAAACTAACTCCAAAAAAAAGAAAATTTCTTCTACCAAAAATTTTATATCTCTCTTCAGATTATGGAATTGGGCAATCTTCGGCCAGAGAAATAGATAAGTTAGGTATCAGGGTTGCGACAGAACTTTCAATGATAAGAGCTTTAAAAAAATTAAAAGAAAAGCCATCTGAATTAATAATTGATGGTCCCTTATTATTAAGGCCATGGGAGGGAATTCAGAAAAACATAGTATCTGGAGACTCAAAGTTTATCTCGATAGCTTCAGCAAGCATAGTTGCCAAAGTTTATCGCGATAATTTAATGGAGAGGTTAGAAAAAAAATACTCAGGATACCTGATATTTAAAAATAAAGGTTATGGAACCAAGGAGCATCTTGCATTAATCAAAAAAAATGGAATAACTAAACTTCACAGGAAAAGTTTTTTAAAAAAATCAAATCTTATTTAATTGACACCAATCTAAAAAATCTTTTACGAGTTGCTTTTGAACCCTTGACTTTATACCCAACAGAATCCCATTTAATACTGAATGACCAGTAGATTCCAAAATTTTCTTTGGTACCAGCTTCAGTAGAGGGGGTTGACTTACAGATACCCCAAGAAGCGCCTCCCCTTCTAAACCAATATCAGTTGCTTCCAAATTAGCTTTCAAAATAAGATTAAAATCATCTATCATCCCCAAACCATCCAATGTACTTTCAAGGGCACTCATTTTCAAAATTCCATCTTTATTTTCTACGGCAATTAAAACAACAGGGTTAATATCTAATTGAAAAACCTTAAAACTTGTTACTGTATACTTATATCTACCAACTCCTTCTGGTAATAATTTTTTGGAGTCAAGCATTGCTCCAACAACTCTTTCTTCTTCTAAAAGATATTTAGAAAGATATTCCTTATTACGTGTTACAGAAAGCTTGAGTTTCTGTTTAGCATTAAAAGACAATAGCATTTTCTATATTCCTCCAATGCTTATTTGATCTCTTTTTTTTTTACAATTAATCATGCGCAAACAAGTTGCATATTTAGGTCCTCAAGGAACATACGCAGAAAAAGCAGCCCATATATTATCAAAGCTTGCCAATTTTCAGACACCTATATTTGTACCATGTAATGGGTTACATTCGGTCATTAAATCAATAGCGTACAACAATT
>QCIV01000029.1 GCA_003216455.1 Prochlorococcus sp. AG-402-N17
TTTGTCTCCCGGGAACCCGTCCTTTGCAGACCATACGGGTAAAGTTGACTCACCATCTCTTCCAAAAAAGGCAACTCCTTTTTTCGAGCATATTGGAGCGTACACACCATACCTAGGCCTTGGTGTAGCGTTTAGAATACCGTGACCATCCAAGATTGCATATCTAATTCCATAATTAAATAGAATTTCATCTAAATTCTCATAATATGCACATTCAGGTAACCAAATACCTAAAGGCTTAATTCCAAATATTTTTTCATGGTACCTAATGGCTGTATTGATTTGTCCTTTAACAGTTTCTGGATTCTCCCTTAAAATTGGCAAATATCCGTGTGTAGCCGCGCAAGTAAGAATATCCAAATTTCCAGAGTTATTTAAAACTCTAAACTTCTCAATTAAATTTCCAGAACATTTTTGCCAATAAAAGTATTTGTCATTAAGGTTATTCATTAAAAATCCAGAGGCATTTTTTTCTTCTTTTGACAGTTCATTTAGGAAATCATTTCTTGTTTCAATCCAGCTTGGGAATTTTTCTTGAATTTTTTTATTATTTAGAAGTGATAATAATGTTGGCGACAAACTAATAGTAAGTTTGGTATTTAAAGGATTTTCATTTTTAGAAGACTCTATTGATTGAAGTAGTGGTATATAACATTCCAAAATCGCCTGAAATAACCAATCCTCTTCTAAGGAGTTTTTTTCATTTTTTCTGACATAAGGTAGATGAGCATGTAAAACTATCGCTAACTGGCCTAAAACATTATTTTTAGAGTATTGCCCATTCATACTTTTTGAATTAATGCCTATATTTCTATAAAAAATCGAAATTATTTTTTATAAAAAAAGTCTTTAATCCTAAAAGAATACTTTAAAAATTTAAGTATTTTATTTTTTTTTTCAGAATTTTAACCAATATTATTTAAGTTATGAACTTTCAGGAAATCTTTATTGAACTAAATCTAGTCAAATTTTTTTAATTAGCTTAATATGAGTTTAGGTTATTCCCTCTGATGTCAAAAGATCCTGGAAGAATTTTGATATTTGATACAACTCTTCGAGATGGAGAGCAATCTCCTGGTGCCAGTTTAAATATCGAAGAAAAACTTGCTATAGCCCATCAATTAGCAAGATTAGGAGTAGATGTTATTGAAGCTGGATTCCCTTTCGCAAGTCCTGGAGATTTTAAAGCTGTCAATAAAATTGCTAATGCCGTAGGCAAAGAAAATGGACCTATAATATGCGGTTTAGCTAGAGCGTCTAAAGGAGATATAAAAACATGTTACGAAGCAGTAAGTCCAGCTCCCAAGAAAAGAATACATACTTTTATTGCTACAAGTGATATCCATCTTAAACATAAACTTAAAAAATCCAGAAAAGATGTTCTTCAAATAGTTCCAGAAATGGTTAATTATGCAAAATCATATGTAGATGATATTGAGTTTTCTTGTGAAGATGCCTCAAGGAGTGATCCTGAATTTTTATACGAAGTGATTCAACTAGCAATTTCTGCAGGAGCGACAACAATAAATATCCCTGATACTGTTGGATTTACAACTCCTAGTGAATTTGGCAAACTAGTTGCCGATATAAATAAAAATGTTCCAAATATTGATGAGGCAATAATCTCGGTTCACGGTCATAATGATTTGGGTTTAGCAGTAGCCAATTTTCTTGATGCAGTAAAAAATGGAGCAAGACAACTAGAATGTACCATTAATGGAATTGGGGAAAGAGCCGGTAATGCATCTCTAGAAGAATTAGTAATGGCACTTCATGTTAGGAAAAGTTTTTTTAATAGTTTTTTCAAAAGAAATCCAGATTCCCCAACTCCTCTTACAGCTATAAGAACAGAAGAAATAACAAAAACCTCCAGACTTGTTTCTAACCTAACTGGAATGACTGTACAACCTAATAAAGCAATTGTGGGAGCTAACGCTTTTGCACATGAGTCAGGCATTCATCAGGATGGGGTTTTAAAAAATAGACTAACTTACGAAATTATCGATGCAAAAACTGTTGGTTTGAGTGACAACAAAATATCTTTAGGGAAACTTAGTGGAAGAAGTGCGGTAAGAGCAAGATTAGAAGAGATGGGATATGACTTGAGCCGAGAAGATTTAAATGATGCTTTTGCTCGTTTTAAGGATTTAGCTGACAGAAAAAGAGAAATTACTGATAGAGACTTAGAAGCAATTGTTAGTGAACAAGTTCAGCTCCCAGAAGCTAAATTTCAATTAAGTCTTGTACAGGTAAGTTGTGGTAACGCCTCTAAACCTACTGCCACCATTTCGCTTCTAAACACGGAAGATAATAGTGAGGATACTGCTGTATCAATAGGGACTGGACCCGTTGATGCTGTATGCGAGGCTTTAAATAAATTAGCTAAAGTTCCTAATGAATTAATTGAATTTTCTGTTAAGTCGGTAACAGAAGGAATTGATGCTTTAGGCGAAGTAACAATAAGAATAAGAAGGGATAATAAAATATATTCTGGTCATTCTGCTGATACAGATGTTGTAGTTGCTGCAGCGAATGCTTACGTGAATGCTATAAATAGACTTGTATTTTCTGAGAAAAAAAATTCAATTCATCCACAATTTGATAATTTAGAGAATTCTGATAATAAATTTCTATCTAATCCTGCAAATTAAATTATTTTCTTAGGATTATTAAGTAGCATTAAAAAATAGTCTCATAATACTGTAAATTAAATTAATAGTTAAAGCCGAAAATAATGAGAGAAAGGGTACTTGGATATTGGGCACTTTCGTGGGTTGGCTTAATCGGCAACATAATTGCACTACCAATAATAGCATTAATAATAAGTTATGGGCCTCCACTGAAAGTTGCGAATATAACTCTTGCAATAAGTCTTGGATGGCCTGCTGCAATTGTTGGAATAGTTTCTTCGGCAGCTCTTTTAGCAGAGAGAAAATGGGGAGTAACATTAACTTTGGTATCTTTATCAATGGTAATTTCTGGCATGGGTCCTTATTCAGTTGTAAGGCTCATAACTCTTCAAGACATTTATGGAGTTGGTGGGTTTACTCTTTTAACAACATTATTAAGTACATTAGCTCTTCTTTATTGGTGTAATCCGAAACATCGAAGAAGTATTAGGTTATAAAATTGAAAATTAAGAAAAAGTATTATTCTTGCTAGTTGGATACTGAATTCTTCTGTGTCTAATTCTTTTCCACACATTCAAGAATGCCCTTTTTATTAGAAAAATTTCTCCCTTCGATAAATTACTATCATCTAGTTGGCCATCAATTTTACGCGAGTGGATAATATTAGAAATTGTTTTCAAAGCTTCATTATCAGATGCATTAATATTCATAGCTCTTAGTGCTGCCTCACATCCATCGGCAAGCATTAAAATAGCTGTTTCTTTGGACTGAGGAATGGGGCCTTTGTATCTAAAATAATATTCATTAATTTCGAGATTTTTTTCTTTAGCTTTTTGAAAAAAATATCCCATTTTAAGGGTACCTTGATGTTCAGGAATAAAATTAGCTATCAGTTTAGGAAGTCTATTTTTTCTTGCAAAATTCAATCCTTCATCAACGTGAGCCTGCAATACTTCTGCACTTTTAATCGGATCATCTAATTCGTCATGAGGATTTTTTGAACCATCCTGATTTTCAATAAACCAATTAGGGGCATGTAATTTGCCAACATCATGATATAACGCTCCAGTTTTAATTAGATCAATATCACCACCAATCATTCTTGTTGCTTCCTCTGCTAAACCACATATAAGTAAGGTATGTTCAAACGTACCAGGAGCTTCAAGAGACAATCTTCTAATTAGAGGTTTCTCCTTATCCGCCAATTCGAGCAATCTTGCTTTAGTTAATAATCCAAATATCGATTCAAAAATAGGAATAAATAAGATTGTAAAGAGCATAGCTATTGCTAATAGCAAGGAATCAGAAAATATATCCCCATTAGCTAAAACAAAATCTTGCTTATTAATTAGAGATATTTTATCTTTACCTATCAATATCCATTGACTCAAGAACGAGCCTATGGGGACAAAAATTGATAGTTGAAGTAACTGAGCTCTACTTCTTATTCTTCCGCCAAGAAGAGATACTATTGAACCGCAAACTAATAAAATAAAAAATAAATTGTTATTGATAACAATTTCTGGGTCAGGCCAAATAAGACTCGCTATTGATACCCAAGTTAAAGCAGTTATGCTTCCCATCCCTTGAGATATTATTAATGCCGGCGGAATTACCATAGATAATGGACTTATGGTTGAAGCTAAGGCTAATTTCGCAACTTGCACTGCTAAAAGAAGAGTAATTATCAAGAAGATCTGTCTTGAAGAAATTGTGGGATTCTCTTTTTTTGAAACTAATATCAAAACTCCTGAGCTAATAAGTATTTCAGTAAATGTCAATAACCAAGAAAAAATATCTGCAATTTTTAAAGGTGAGATAAGAAGTAGTTTATAAGAAGAAATTATTGAAATTAAAATGCATACTAAAAAAATTATGAGATTATCTATTCTTGAAATTTTAATTGGTTGTTTTACTTGAACTTGACTTCGCCTCCACAGATAAAACAATTTCTTTAAGGTAGTTGTGATGTTTTGCACAGAATATAGATAAATCTATTTTAATAATTTAGAATTATAGGCATGCTAGGTGTAAAAAGGAGATGTTTTTTTAAATGTCATTAAA
>QCIV01000030.1 GCA_003216455.1 Prochlorococcus sp. AG-402-N17
TCCTAAGTTGAAGAAATACAAAACCAGCTGCTAATCCTACAAAAAAACCAATTATTGCTAAAACAATTCTAAAACCTTCTACATTAGAAACCTGTTTGAATATGTCTACTGGCAATAAATCAACACCAAGCCATCCTGAAGCAGCCCCAGACAATACAAATAAAATTAATACTAAGATATCTGTCATATCTATAATCTACTAGGATTTATTAATTGAGTAAATAAGGATTTTGTTTTTTTCGATCCTTAGTACTTTTTTGGAGCTTAAAAATGAATTTAAATTATGAATAAGTTTCCAAGAAGTGCTTATGTGCACATTCCTTTTTGCCACAGAAGGTGTTTTTATTGTGATTTTGCAGTTATTCCATTAGGAGACAAAGTTGAAACTTTAAAAGGTTATGGAAGCAAAACTGTTCAAGAGTATTTGCAATTTTTATATAATGAAATATTATCAATTGAGCATAAATCACCTCTATCGACAATTTATGTTGGAGGTGGTACACCATCAATTTTAGATCCAACCCAAATCAAGGAATTAATTGATCTTTTTAAAGAAAAATATGGAATTGACTATGGTGCTGAAATCACTATGGAGGTTGATCCAGCTAGTTTTACTCAAGATGATCTTTTTGGATTCATAAATGCTGGGATAAATAGATTTAGTCTCGGAGTACAAAGTTTTAATAATCAGATACTTCAAAAGTCGGGAAGGCGTCATTTGAAAGAAGATGCAGAAAAATCTTGTTTATGGTTGAAGAGAGAATATGATTCTGGGTCAATAAAAAGCTGGAGTTTAGATTTAATTCAAAACTTGCCACTTAGTGGATTTAAAGAATGGCAAGATGACTTAAAAAAAGCAATAACATTTTCACCACCACATCTATCTATTTACGATTTAAATATTGAAAATGGCACTGTTTTTAAAAAATTAGTTAATTTAGGAAAATTGAAACTACCAAGTGATGAAGAAGCTTTTAGAAATAGTGAATCAACCCATTTAATTTTAAAAAACTCAGGTTATTCCAGATATGAAATCTCAAACTATTGCCTTCCGCGACATCAATCGAGACATAACAGAGTTTATTGGAGTGGTTTAGGCTGGTGGAGTTTTGGTCAAGGTTCCACTAGTTCACCTTGGGGGGAAAAGTTAACTAGACCAAGAGTTAGTAAAGAATATAAAGAATGGGTAATTAGACAAAATGAACTTAATTTAGATTCATCCCTTACTAATAAGGGGTTTGTCTATAAAGAACTTGATGAAAAAATAATGTTGGGATTAAGACTCAAAGAGGGTGTAAATATTAAAGAATTGTTTAAAGAACAAAACTGGGGAAACAAAAAGTTTGAAAGCAACTTTTGTAAATTGCTTGAAGAATGGCAAAGGTTTCTTGAAAGTGGACTATTAGTAAGAAAGGGGAATAGATTCTTTTTAAGTGAACCTAATGGCATGGAACTAAGCAATCAAGTTCTTGTTTCTATGTTTAAGTGGTGGGACAAGATTAATTAAGATTAATTATATCCTTTTTGCTATAGCTAAAACATTTGCTATCACTTACTTTTATAAAAATTTTGGGTAACAATAGAAATCTCTTCAAAACTTCTTTAACAAAAGGTTAAGCAAAACTCTTAAATAAAAATTATTGACAGTCGATCTAAAATAAGGGGCAATTAGCTCCTTTTTTTATCTTGCCATACCTATGTAAGTGTTATTTAAATTATGAAATTACTTAAGTTAATCCCTGCGGCTGCGATTGTTTTAACAGCATTTACAGCTTTTGAAGCAAAAGCAGGTATGTACCCAGACGGTTAGACAGAAATGAACAGTTGTTTTGGACTATTGGGTTACAAATACTTTAAATTACAAAAAACTGATACTCCTGCTTCTTATGGAACATATCAAAGAACGGTAGGTTGGGTAAAAGAAAATGTATCCTATGATTGTGCAACTAGTTGGTATCAATATAAATGTCAAAAAAGTCTTACAGTTGATTCAAGTTGTAGTTGATGTTGAAAATCATATAAGTACTCTGTAATACTTACTTTAAATACTACGTTCTCAGCGAATCGCTACTTATGACAAAATGGGTCGGGTTAGTTAAGTCTTTCAGAGTCTACCCATTCTTTTAATATATCCTTAAATAATTTCTTTCCTTGGATAATTGGTTGGCAAAATGGTGGTTGATCATCATTGAGGCCTAACAAATCTGCAGTAACTCTTACTTGCCCATCGCAATAATTACCTGCACCGATACCTATTATGGGAATTGTTAAAGAATTTTTTATTTCTTTAGCAAGCAAATCAGGAATATGTTCAAGAACTATTGAAAAACATCCTAATTCTTCAAGAATTGAAGCCTCTTTCTTGATTTTTTCTTGGCTTGCTAAGCTTTCTCCTTGTTTTCTTAATCCAATATTTAGATAGCTTTGTGGTGTAAGACCTATGTGACCCATAACAGGAATTCCCATTCTTATTAATCTAGAAATAACTTTTTGTATTTCTGGTTCAGCTCCTTCAACTTTGACAGCTTTTGCATAAGTGCTCTGAATGATTTTCCCTGCATACTCAACAGCTTTATCCTCACCACATTGATAAGTCAGAAAAGGCATATCTGAGACTAATAAAGGTTGTTCCTCAATTTTCTTCTTAAATCCTCTTGAAACAGCATTAGTATGATAAATTATGTTTTCTAAAGTTAATGGCAATGTGGATTTGTGCCCTAAGCAGACCATTGCTAATGAATCTCCTACTAGTACGACATCAACATTTGCTTGTTCTGCAATAGATCCTGATATGGAGTCCCATGCAGTAAGTGCTATGATTTTGCGAGATTTTTTTTTATAATTAACCAAATCTGAAGGTAACATAATAAATTTATGTATCTTTTTTAATCAAGAATTGCTAGTATAATTCTGACTCGGCCTTTCGCGGTTTTAACGCCTAAACCTGGTCAGGACCGGAAGGTAGCAGCCACAAGGGATGCTTGAGGCAGGCGAGATAACCGAGTCACTCTATTTTACCTTTTAAACTATATCTTTTTTATTTTGCCTTAATCTCAAAAACTCAGGAATACTTGCTCCTGATTCTTTATTTTCCGAGAAATTATATAAGGGTTGATTAGATAATCTGTTTTTTATTCTTTGTTGGTTTAATGGTTGGGTCGTTTCAAATCCTGTAGCAATTACAGTAACTTGTATCTCTCCTTCCATTGCCTCATCGACCACTGCACCAACAATAATATTTGCTTCTTGATCAACAACATCATAAATAATTTCAGATGCGGAGGTCATGTCTTCTAAAGTCATGTCTTTGCCACCAGTAATATTTATAACGCAGCCTTTAGCTCCATCAATTCTAGCTGCTTCTAGTAAAGGACTATTCATTGCTGCCTGTGCTGCCTCTATAGCTCTCGATCTTCCTGAACCTATACCTATTCCGAGAAGAGCAGTGCCAGCCTCCGTCATAACTGATCTTACGTCTGCAAAATCAACATTAACTAATCCTGGGCAAGTAATTATGTCACTAATGCCTTTGACGCCCATCCTTAGAACATCATCAGCATTCCTAAATGCTTCTTGAAGGGGTGCTCCTGCTATAACGTCTTTTAATCGGTCATTTGGAATAACTATAAGAGTATCAACGTTTTCAGCTAGTCTTGCTATCCCCTCCTCTGCTTGACGCATTCTTCTTTTCCCTTCAAAAGAGAATGGTTTGGTTACTATACCTACTGTTAGAGCCCCACTTTGTTTGGCTACTTCTGCAACAACGGGAGCTGCGCCGGTGCCAGTTCCTCCTCCCATTCCAGCGGCTATAAAAACTAGATCAGATCCCTCTAAAGCTTGTTGAAGCTCTTCTTTGGATTCTTCGGCTGCTTTTTGCCCAATACTTGGATTCCCACCTGCACCTAAACCTCTTGTGAGGTTTTGTCCAAGTTGAACCCTACTCTCTGCAGAAGATTGTATTAGGGCTTGTGCATCGGTATTGAGGACTCTAAATGAAACACCTTCTAAATCACTATTTATCATTCTATTGACTGCATTACTGCCACCACCACCTACACCAATAACTTCTATTTTGGCGTTTTGGCTTGGAAGGATTTCTCTCGATTGATCAAAGTTTGGATTGTTACCGAAGCTCATCTCTTAATAGGAATGTAATACTAGTATTGGGTGCATTATGAACTTACTGAGCTCATCTGTAGGAATTTGTTGAGGAAAATCCTAAAAATATTTATTTATTAAATATTTTGTTTGAATGCAAAACCCATATCAACACTACAATAATTAAAAAAAATTATTCAAAATACTTTTTTAAATATTAGGGTTTGAACACTTTTATTTTTGGTTTATCTGGATTAGTTAGATCAATATTATGTATTTTTTTTGAAAAGCTATTTTTCTTAAATTCATATTTAAGATTATTGATTTTTTGTAATTGATAGTTGATTAAATTTGGCT
>QCIV01000031.1 GCA_003216455.1 Prochlorococcus sp. AG-402-N17
CATTTTTATTAATTATTTCAAGTTTTTCTAGAGCTGTTAAAGCTATATCTAATTTATCCTTATCAGATTTCTTTGTTATTTTTAATAATCTGCATAATTTTTTATATTCTAACCCTTCTGACTGATTAAGATTATCAATTATTGAAGATGATGTGAACATGATCTAGATGAAAATATAAATTAATTTAGGGTATACACTTCATTATTACACCTTATTATCCAAGCTTAAAACTAATTATTTTATTTCTCTTCTTTTTCTTCTTTTTCGATGGTGAAAGAGTTGATAAAAAGCCTTAAACCAATGATAAAAAATGTTATGGAAGCTATTGACTTAAGAACTACCTCGGGTAGAAAACTTGAAATAGAACCACCTGTTAAAGCTCCTAGTAAACTTGCGAAAATAAGTGCTGAAGAAGATCCTAGAAATACTGCTAATGGTTTACCTGAAGTGCCGCTTATAGTTAAAGTAGCTAGTTGAGTTTTGTCACCTAATTCAGCTATGAAAACGGTTAGAAATGTTGATAGTAATAAACTTAAAACCATTTATAAATAATTTTTGAAGGTTTCATATGCTAAAAATATACTTATCAATATCATTAAAACACCAGTAAATAAAGCAAATTTGCTAGGAGATATTTTTGTTGATACCCATTTACCAATAAGAACTCCTATTACGCTAGAGCTTATTAATGCTAGAGAACTTCCAAGAAAAACAATTATTGGCCTGCCCGATTCAGCAGAAAGCATTAATGTGGCTATCTGAGTTTTATCCCCAAGTTCAGCAATAAAAATTGTTGTAAAAGTCGTTATAAATATAGAAAAAAAACTTTTTTCTAAATTGTTTTCTTTTTTTTCTAATTTACTATTCATTTTCCTGAAACAGCAATTCTAAAAGTTTTCATCTCTTTACTTTGGTATCCATAATTTGATGAAATATGTTGTTTGCAGCAATTTATTAAAAATTTATCACCAGATTTCAAATATCCTTTAAATGAAGTTGAAAATTCACTTACCCGGCAAAAATGTGGTCTGTTTTCATAAATTAAGCATTTTTTATTTTCTCTGTCCAGGTTTTTACACCAACCGTCTTTAGCTGTCATTGAGTTTATCAAAGCTATATCTTCTTTGTTAAGTTTGTCATCCAAATCGCTTCTTTCGTTCAAGTCGAATTTACAACAAGCTCCGCAATTTTCTATACATGTCCATGATTTCATAATTTAATTCAATCTTGTAACGTATCAGTACAGTTTCTTCATTTATTTGTAAAAATAGTATCACAAAACATATTCATTTATCATGGCAACACTTATTCCTTTGGCTGTAGTTGCGTTAGCAGGACCAGCAATAATTGCTCTTGTATTTTACCGTAAATAAGAGATATTCTTTTTGGTGACGTTTCTGGAGGGTGTTTATTGGGATTTAGATGGTACCATCGCAAATACTGAATTAGAGGCTCATTTACCTGCTTTTAATAATGCTTTCAATGACCTTGGTATTAACTGGAATTGGGACACTAATAAATACATAAAACTTTTGAAGATAAATGGGGGCAAAAATAGGATTGCTTTTTATGCCAAATCGAATAATGATGATTTCTCAGAAGATTTAATTCTCAAAATTCATGAAACAAAGCAGTATCATTATTTAGAAATCATAAAAAAAAATTGCGTTAGTTTAAAAACTGGTGTTTTTAGATTAATAAATGAATTACATAGAAAAAAAGTAAGACAATTTATTGTTACTTCAAGTTCAAGAAATCAAGTCAATCTACTTGTTGATTATCTTTTTAATGGCTTCAACCCTTTTGAGTTCATTATTTCAAGTGAAGACGTTGAATTAAAGAAACCAAATCCATTACCATATTTAAAGGCAATTCAATTAAGTGGTATTAACAAAAACAACTCAATTGTTTTTGAAGACTCCAATCCAGGATTGAAATCTTCCTTGGCAGCTAAATTGCCTACAATTTTTGTTCATTCAAATATCCCAATTCTTCTTGAGGATAATATTAAATTAGATTGTATTTTAGACAGTCTTGGTGATGAGAATAATGTGGCAAATGTAATTAAAGGCCCTAAACTAAAAAAATCATATGTTGACTATAGCTTTCTAAGTGATTATTTAGTGTCTTTAAAGTAATGCAAAAAACAAATTTTTCAAGAATTACTTACCAGTTAAATAATTTATTTTTTGGTTTTTTAAGTGATACTTGGAGGACAAAATCTATTGGTCTAATTTCTGTTTTGACAGGTTATTTTTTGTTTGCAAATTTTCTTACAAAATTTATATCTGAAGGTAAAAATGAGTTGATAATGGTCCCAATAATTATTGTTTTTATTGAAATAATTATAAGAATTAAACCTGCCGCAAGTTCAAAGTTTTATTATCTATGGACCGTAGTTGATAAACTAAGAATTGGAGCAATTTATGCAATTATACTTGAGGCCTTTAAATTAGGATCTTAAAAGCTATTCTTCTTCTTCTTCTTCTTCTTCTATCGGATAAACAAATCCTTGAGCTTTCCCAGTTAAAACTGATTTACCTAAAGATATAGCTTTTTGAGCTGCTATTGCTGCTTTCCCTTTCCAAACAGCGTGCCTTTGGTTTCTTTTACTCTTTGATTTTTTCTTCTTTGGTACAGCCATTCTGTTTCTTTATTTCCATATAATAATATAACCTTTAACTGGTTATCTCCAAAACTTTTGAGTATATTTTGTTTATATACGTCAATTTTTTAAATAAGCATATATGCTTTATTAATCACTTGTAAAGATTAGTGTTTAGATCAAAATTCTCATATTCAGATTCTAAATCAAGTTATTCGGATCTTCTAGAAGATATAGAGACGGGGAAAATAGAATCAATATTTTTCTATCCTAGGCAGAGAGAAATTGATGTTTTGTATAAAAATGGCGATAAATTTAAAATACCTATTCTTTACAACGATCAATTAATCCTTGAAAAGGCTACCGAAAATAAGGTAGATCTCACTATTAACAATAGTAGAAAAGAAACCTCAGCTGCTAATTCATTTGCTTCAATAAGTCTTTTCCTGATTTTCATATTAGCTATAGTCTTAATCTTGAGGAGTACATCAAAATTGGCTTCCAGGGCCTTTGGTTTTACCAAAAATCAAGCTAAATTTGTAACTATTGATGATGTAGAAACGAGATTCGATGATGTAGCTGGTGTGCCTGAAGCTGCTGAGGAATTAAAAGAAGTAATAACATTTTTGAAAGAACCAAAAAAATTTGAAAATCTTGGAGCAAAAGCTCCTAAAGGAGTTC
>QCIV01000032.1 GCA_003216455.1 Prochlorococcus sp. AG-402-N17
TAAGGTCTTGTTCAGCATTTTGAACATTAATTTCAGAACCAATTTCAGCATTATTTACTAAAACTATAACTTCATCTGATTCAATTTCAGCGAAGCCTCCCATAAGAGCTATTGATTTCCACTGGGAATTCATTCTTAGCCTTAAAACGCCAATATCTATAGCAGTAACTAAAGAGATGTGTCCTGGTAGTATACCTAGTTGACCAGTAGTACTAGGAAGGATTACTTCTTCAGCTTCGCCTTGATAAACATTTTTATTAGGAGCTAAAACTTTTAGAGAAATTGCCATTAATTTAAGATTATTGAAGGTTAAATATATATTTAAGTATTTATTTTTCTGATTTTATTTTTTCAGCCTTTGCTTTAACTTCATCAATATTACCAACTAAGTAAAATGCCTGCTCTGGTAAATCATCCAGTTCACCTGACAAAATCATATTGAATCCGGCAATGGTATCTTCTAATTTTACATATTTACCAGACATTCCAGTAAATATTTCTGCTACGAAGAATGGTTGTGAGAGGAATTTTTCAATTTTTCTGGCCCTGTCAACTGTTAATCTGTCCTCTTCAGAAAGCTCATCTAAACCAAGAATTGCGATAATATCTTGAAGTTCTTTGTATCTTTGTAAAGTTGATTGAACAGCCCTGGCTGTTTTGTAATGCTCATCGCCAACAACTGATGGTTGTAGCATAGTGCTAGTTGAGTCTAATGGGTCAACTGCTGGATAAATTCCCTTAGCTGCAAGAGCTCTAGCAAGCACGGTAGTAGCATCTAAATGTGCAAAAGTTGTAGCTGGAGCAGGGTCTGTAAGGTCATCAGCAGGTACGTAAACAGCCTGGATAGATGTTATTGAGCCTTCTAATGTAGATGTAATTCTCTCTTGCAATTCACCAACATCAGTTCCCAGAGTCGGTTGGTATCCGACAGCTGAAGGCATTCTTCCAAGTAATGCAGATACTTCAGAACCAGCTTGAACGAATCTAAAAATGTTATCAACAAAAAGTAGGACGTCTTGTTTATTCACATCTCTAAAATGTTCGGCCATTGTAAGTGCTGATAAACCCACTCTCATTCTTGCACCAGGTGGCTCATTCATCTGTCCAAAACACAAGGCAACTTTTGATTGAGTTAAGTCATCTGCATTGATAACTCCCGATTCTTTAAATTCTTCATATAAATCGTTCCCTTCTCTAGTCCTTTCCCCTACACCGCCAAAAACAGAAACTCCACCATGCTCCTTTGCGATGTTATTAATTAATTCTTGAATAAGAACTGTCTTCCCAACACCAGCACCTCCGAATAATCCAACTTTTCCTCCTTGTCTGTAAGGAGCCAAAAGGTCGATAACTTTAATACCAGTTTCAAAAACTTTTGGCTTAGTTTCTAGGTCAGTTAACTTTGGTGCAGCTCTATGAATTGGAGCAGTATCTTTAGTCTTCACTGGACCTTGTTCATCTACTGGTTCTCCTAAAACATTAAATATTCTTCCTAAAGTTGCTTCTCCTACAGGTACAGATATTGGTGCTCCCGTGTCGATTGCCTCCATGCCTCTTACAAGGCCGTCTGTGCCACTCATTGCCACTGCTCTTACTCTATGGTCACCTAGAAGCTGTTGGACTTCTGCAGTGAGCGCTATGTCTTGTCCCGCTGGATTTTTAGCTTCAATTCTTAAAGCATTTAATATTTTCGGTAATTTTCCAGCTGGAAATTCTACATCTAGAACTGGACCAATTACTTGACGTACTACGCCTTTTGTTTGTGAAGAAGTTGATGGAGTTGCTACCATTTTTTATTAATTGGTGATGATTAGCTGATTTAAACAGCTCATAATCCGAAAATACTACCACCTCATGGGTATATTCGTTAAATGGGTTCGGCCACCCGCACAGTTTAAGTATGGTTTAATTGCCGCTTTGCAGATTATGTTGTTGAAGATACGGACGGAGAACTTCTCTTTCCACTTTTATGACGCAAAGCGTCTCAATTATGATCCTCCATTAATCTATGGCAGCTGTTTCACTTACAGTCTCTACAGTAAAACCACTGGGAGATAGAATATTTATTAAAGTTTCCGCATCTGAGGAAAAAACTGCTGGGGGCATTCTTTTGCCTGATTCAGCTAAAGAAAAACCACAGGTTGGAGAAGTTGCTCAGGTGGGCCCTGGCAAACTTAATGACGATGGTTCTCGACAAACTCCAGAAGTGAGTATTGGCGATAAAGTTTTGTACAGCAAATATGCTGGCACAGACATAAAATTGGGGGGAGATGAATATGTCTTGCTCTCAGAAAAAGATATTTTAGCTGTAGTAAGCTAAAATGTTTGTTTCAAAAATTATTAAAACTTATTATTAAATTACTGCCTAAACATGGCTAAAAGAATTATTTACAATGAGCAAGCTCGTAGAGCGCTCGAGAGAGGAATTGATATCCTTGCAGAGTCCGTGGCTGTAACGCTTGGACCAAAAGGAAGAAATGTTGTACTAGAGAAAAAATTTGGTGCTCCACAAATTATCAATGACGGTGTCACAATCGCTAAAGAAATCGAATTAGAGGACCACATTGAAAATACAGGGGTTGCTTTAATCAGACAAGCTGCTTCAAAAACTAATGATGCAGCTGGAGATGGTACCACAACAGCCACTGTTTTAGCTCATGCAATGGTTAAAGCAGGGTTGAGAAACGTTGCTGCAGGGGCTAACGCTATTACCTTGAAAAAAGGAATTGACAAAGCGACTGAATTTCTAGTTGGTAAAATTCAAGAGAATTCCAAACCTATTAGCGATAGCAATGCCATAGCTCAATGTGGGACTATTGCTGCTGGAAACGATGAAGAAGTTGGTCAAATGATTGCCAATGCTATGGATAAAGTTGGTAAAGAAGGTGTTATCTCCTTAGAAGAAGGAAAATCAATGACTACTGAATTAGAAGTTACTGAAGGGATGCGCTTTGATAAAGGCTATATCTCACCTTACTTCGCAACAGACACAGAAAGAATGGAGGCTGTTTTAGATGAACCATATATCCTTCTGACTGATAAAAAAATTGCCCTAGTGCAAGATTTAGTTCCCGTTTTGGAACAAATAGCTAAAACTGGGAAACCACTAGTCATTATTGCAGAAGATATTGAAAAAGAGGCTTTAGCAACTCTTGTTGTCAATAGATTACGAGGCGTGTTAAACGTTGCTGCAGTAAAAGCTCCTGGATTTGGAGATAGAAGAAAAGCTATGCTTGAAGATATGGCCGTTTTAACTAATGGACAAC
>QCIV01000033.1 GCA_003216455.1 Prochlorococcus sp. AG-402-N17
TCTTTTATACCTTATTTTTTAATAATAATGATTTCAATAATTATTAAATTATTCTTTAAGAATAATAATTCGCATTTCTCAAAAATATAAATAAAACAGAATAATTAAATTAGATTAATTTAGTAAAGATAAAGAACTATTAATTTCAAGAAATTTACTTTCTATTTTAATTAGTAATAACTTGAATACCAATCACAAAACTCTTTAATGCCCTCTTTTATTGAAGTATTAGGTTTAAAACCTGTTAATTCATAAAGAAGTTTGCAATCTGCATAAGTTTCTTTTACATCTCCTTGTTGCATAGGCATTAAATTTTTAGTAGCTTTGCAGTTTAAATTTTTCTCAATTTCAGAAATAAAATCAATCAAGTTTTGACTATTAGAATTTCCGATATTAACAACTCGCCAAGGAGCTATTGGGGATAATGAGTCTGATTCAATTTTCTTTAAGCCTATTTCTGGAATACAATTAATTAACAATGAAATCGCTTTTACTAAATCAGCAATATAGGTAAAATCTCTTTTCATTATTCCATTATTATAAACATCAATAGGCTTATTTTCTTTTATAGATTTAACAAATTTGAATAAGGCCATATCTGGCCTTCCCCATGGACCATAAACTGTAAAAAATCTAAAATTAGTAATAGGCAAATTATGAATATGTGAATAAGAGTGTGACATTATTTCGCAGGATTTTTTTGTGGCAGCATAAAAAGACATTTGTGTCTCTGTTTTCTGAATCTCCTCAAATGGCATTTCTGTATTTGATCCATAAACAGATGATGTAGATGCAATTAAAGTATGGGAGACATTATATTTTTTGACCAATTCTAAAATATTAAAAGTGCCTATGATATTAGAATCCATATATACTCTAGGATTTTCAATCGAATATCTTACTCCTGCTTGAGCTGCTAGATGGACAACAATTTCTGGTCTGTATTGCTCAAATATTTCTTCCAAAGGTTTATAGTTACTAATATCTAATTTGACTTCAGTAAAGTTTTTGTTTTGAAGTAAAATTCTTAATCTAGATAGTTTAATTTTTACATCATAATAATCTGATATGGAGTCAACTCCTATAACTAAGTTTCCCTCATCGAGTAAAAGTTTGCTTAGATGAAATCCTATAAATCCTGCCGATCCAGTAACCAATATAATTTTTTGCATAAAGACTACAATGTTAAATCAACATCATTATTTAAATAGATGCCCTTAAGGTCAAATATAATAGAATTTGGTACGCAAAGTTCTCTAAGAAACTTTATTTTTAATGATTTAAAACTTTCGTGTTTTACAGTTATTAGAATTCCTGCATATAAATTTTTTATACCACTATCAAGTTTCTTGATAATCTGATAGTCTGATATCTTAGAAAGATCTGCAACGGGATCGTAAATATCAACATCCAATCCATATTGCATTAATTTTTCAAGTACTTCTATTGATTTTGAATTTCTAATATCGGGACAATTTTCTTTAAAGGTTATACCCATTAAAAGTACTTTTTTAGTGCATTTGAATAAACTTCTTTTTTTGGCTAATTTTAAGAAATTATTTACTATGATCTCAGGCATGTCGTCGTTTATACCTCTACCAGCTAATATAAGATTTGGTTTAACTCCTATTTGCATAGCTTTATAAGTTAAATAATATGGATCTACACCAATACAATGTCCCCCAACTAAACCAGGTTCGAAATTAAGAAAATTCCATTTTGTATTTGCTGCTTCAAGAATCTCTTTAGTGGGAATTTTAAGTTTGTTAAAAACAATAGATAGTTCATTCATTAAAGCAATATTTATATCTCTTTGAGTGTTTTCGATTACTTTTGCTGCTTCTGCAATTTCTATAGAATTAACTCTAAAAGTTCCCGATATAACAATCCTACTATATAAATAATCAACAATCTCCAAAGTTTTTGCATCGCTTCCACTTGTCAATTTTACTATATCTTTAATTGTATGAGATTTATCTCCAGGATTAATTCTTTCTGGAGAATATCCTACTCCAAAATCTATGTTTAATTTTAATTGTGAAATATCCTCTAAAATTGGAATGCAGATTTCTCTTGTAGCACCGGGATAAACGGTAGATTCAAAAACTATAACATCCCCTTTTTGAATATACTTACCAACCAATTTACAAGCTTCTTTAATAAAATAAAAATCAGGATTTTTTGAATTATCAACTGGTGTAGGTACAGTTATAATATAAAAATTATTTTGTTTTAAGTCTGCCTCATTATTACTTAATATAATACTGCTGCTTTGTAGCTCATCTTTTGAAACTTCGCCGGTATTATCAATACCTCTTTTCAAATCATCAATTCTTTTAGGATTTATATCATATCCCGTAGTATTAAAATACTTGGCAAACTCTATTGCTAGAGGAAAGCCAACATAACCTAGTCCAACTACAGCAATCTCTGGATCAAATTTATTAAGGAACTCCATTGTGATCAAATAATGAAAAATTTTTAACTTCTTTTTTTTATTCCATATAATTGAAAAACAAATATTAAAGAAGAGAATAAAACTATATATATATTTCTAGTAAAAATTGCTAGACCAATAGATGAAAAAATAAAAGAAATACTAATAATTGATTTTACAGTCTCATTATGACTTATACCATTATCAAGTAAGCAATAATGTAAATGACTTCTATCAGGATGAAAAATTGATGAGCCAGATGATATTCTTTTGGCAAGGACTAAAATCATATCAGTTAATGGAACAAAAAGTATCGGATAAATTACTAATAAATTAATATTTGATGCAAATGGTAGAAATTCAACTTGATTAATATTACTAGTGGGAATTAAGCTTAAAAAAGCTAGTGAAGACCCTAATAAGTATGAGCCACCATCACCCATAAGAATAGAAGAGGGATAGTAGTTATATTTTAAAAATCCTAAAAAAGCACCAGCAATTATCATTCCAAGAATGCCTTCATTCAGAAAGTTGTTTTGAAATGATATAAAACTAAT
>QCIV01000034.1 GCA_003216455.1 Prochlorococcus sp. AG-402-N17
AACCAAATTCTTCAGCAAAAATGGCAAAAATAAAATCTGTGTACATAAAAGGTAGGTACTGTAATTTTTGTATAGACAAGCCAAAACCTTGCCCAAATAGACCACCTGAACCTATAGCTAATAAACTCTGAACTAGTTGAAATCCATTTTCCTGTTGATCTTCCCAAGGATTAATAAATGAAGTAACTCTAAGTTTTTGATATTCGTTATTGAGGATGCTAATACATCCAGTAATGAATCCTATTGAAGCAAATGAGCAAAGAGAACTTAGTTTTATGCCTCCACATAAACCCATTACCCAAAAAAGAATTCCAGTTAATGATGCAGTACTTAAATTAGGCTGCTTTAGTATTAATAAAATTAATAATCCAAAAGATAATATTGAAATTAATTTTTTATCATTCTTAATCAGATTCCAATGAGCGAAAAGGTTAGAAGCTTCTAGAATTAGAAAAGGCTTAATTAATTCAGATGGTTGTAGACGTAAATTTCCTAGTACTAGCCATCTTGAAGATCCGTTAACTGTAATTCCAGTAATATTAGTAAGGAATATTAGAAAGAATAAAATAAAAAAAATAATTTTTGAAAACTTTAAAAGATTTCTAATGTTTGTATTCAGAACAAAATAAAACAGACCAACTCCTGGAATTGTCCAAATAATTTGTTTTTTTAAGAAGTAAGCCCAATTTCCCATTTCCCTACTAGCCACCCACCAACTTGATGATCCAAGAATGCATATTCCTAATATTGACCAAATTCCAATGAGAACAATGAGGATTTTTGCCTCATAAGGCCATATCGTCCAAGGCAAGGGAAATATAGACTCTGTTAAATTGCTTAGATTTTTTTTGTAATTAGAACTAAATGTTTTTTTTCTATTAGAAATACTTTTATATTTTATTTTTTCTTGACTTATCTCCAATTTTTTAGATGTATATGTACCATTGAGACGTTTAATTGAGATTTTGCCAAGTCTTTTATTAACGTTTTAAAGTGTTAAATCAATTAAAAGATGACATTTCAAGAATTTTATTTTTGAAGAATAAAGGAAAAAATGGTCTAAAGATTCATTATAAATCTTAAGAATTAATTTTTTATAGAAAAAAACTAGCTAAAAGGCACCTCTCCGTGATAGATTCCGTGAGTTTATATACTTACTTCAAACCATTCGGAGAGGGTTCTAAACTATGTTCACATCAGTGGACTCAAATAGAAAAAAACTTGAGCATCCCTCTAATGAGAATGTTCAATTTCCTCGATCCCTGAATAATTCGATCATCAAAGAAAGTAAATCTGGCATTGCCAAGCAAATAGATAATTTGCTTTCTCAAAATGATGAATACACAAAATTGCAATTAACAATTTTTGGAATTACTTTTATTTTTTCTATTTTGTTAGCATCAATAACTGGAATTTTTCTAGGATTTACTTTTGGTTTTAGTATTTTTATAGGTGCAATTACCGGCATTTTTTACCTACGTTTGCTTGCCAAAAGTATAGGGAAACTTGGTAAAGAATCATCAGGTGTATCAAAATTGCAACTATTAGTTCCAGTTTGCCTCTTTATTTTTGCGAGCAAGCTAGGATCTTTGGATATTTTTCCTGCAATGATAGGTTTTTTTATTTATAAGCCTTCACTCATTCTTTATTTTTCACGTTCTTAAGTAAATTTTTTTCAAAACAAATGTTTTTTAATTCCTTGCTAACAAATTTTGCAGCATTAGAAGTTGGTCAACATCTTTATTGGCAAATTGGAAATATCAGACTTCATGGGCAGGTATTTTTAACATCTTGGATTTTATTAGGAGCGTTATTAGTTTTTATATCTTTAGGAACTAAAAAAATGGAAAATGATCCTAAAGGCCTTCAAAACTTGCTTGAGTTCCTCTGGGATTACATAAGAGATCTAGCTAGGACGCAAATAGGTGAAAAAGTATATAGAGATTGGATGCCATTTATAGGTACTTTATTTCTATTCGTCTTTGTTAGTAATTGGGGGGGAGCTTTAATTCCTTGGAGATTGATAAAGTTACCAAGTGGAGAGTTAGGAGCACCCACTGCAGATATCAATACAACAATAGCCTTGGCTTTATTGGTTTCACTTTCTTATTTCTATGCAGGTTTAAGCAATAAGGGTTGGAGATACTTTGAATACTATGTACACCCAACTCCGATTATGCTTCCTTTCAAAATTCTAGAGGACTTTACTAAACCTCTATCACTCTCTTTCAGGCTATTTGGAAATATTTTGGCTGATGAACTTGTTGTTGGTGTTTTAGTCTTTTTGGTTCCACTAATTCTCCCAATACCAGTTATGTTTTTAGGATTATTTACTAGTGCAATTCAGGCATTGATTTTCGCAACTTTAGCGGCCTACTACATTGGAGAAGCTGTTGAAGAACATCATTAGCTGTCTTCCAATACATTCAGACACTTTTACAAAGGGTCTGTAATCTGGCAAA
>QCIV01000035.1 GCA_003216455.1 Prochlorococcus sp. AG-402-N17
CATTAGCATTAAAAATTCCAAACAAATATTTGCTACATTTTGTTGGCCCTAATGTAACTAAAATATCACGATCTTTTAGATTTTTAAGTCTATTAAGATGTTGTTGACGAAATGGTTCCCTTTTAAAAATTGCATCTTCACAGTACCTTCCGAAAACTACAAACTTTTCCATTTTTATATATAAATAATAGAATAAATATATACTAAATAATTGCATATATTACACCCAAATTGCTATGTTATTTATTACAACTTTCTTTTAATAATTATGCTAACTAGCAGCGATCTCCTTGCAAAAGTTAAAGAACTTGGTGATGTTAGCAAATCTGACCTAGTTCGCGCTTGTGGATATGTTTCGACAAAGAAAAACGGAGGTGAACGCTTAAACTTTACCGCATTTTATGAAGCACTTTTAGAAGCAAAAGGGGTTAATCTTGGTGATTCTGGAGTTGCTGGTATTGGAAAAGGTGGAAGAAAACTTAGTTATATAGCTACAGTTCAAGGCAATGGAAATCTTTTGATTGGGAAAGCATATACAGCACTTCTTGATTTAAAGGCAGGTGATGAATTCGAAATTAAGCTCGGAAGGAAACAAATCAGATTATTACCTACAGAATAGCCTTAAAGACAACAAAAATAAATTGGACTTATCATTTTTAATTTATTTTCTATAATGTATTTTTTTAATTAATAAATTATCTGTGTATTTATTTTTTTTGATCAGCAGCTAAACGCATTTCTTTACAAAATTTACCAACATGATCGACAACATCTTTTGCACTTGAACTAGAAATTCGTTTTACAAATGCACTCCCAATAATTACTCCATCTGCTCCCCACTCACGAACTTTATTAACATGATCTGAAGTGGATATTCCAAAACCAACAGCAATTGGATTGCTATTTACATTTTTTAATTTAGCAATAAGATTTTCTACTCTATTTTCCATTTTGGTTCTCTCACCAGTGACACCCGTAACACTTACTAAATAAGTAAAGCCTTTTGTATGATTTGAGATTTGAATCATTCTTTCAAAAGGAGTAGTTGGAGCTACCAATAAAATCAAGTCCATAGAATGGTTACTAACTATTTCAGAAAATTTATAAGCCTCCTCTAAAGGGAGATCAGGAACTATAAGTCCAGAAACTCCTGCATTGGATGCCATCTCGCAAAACTTTTCAAAGCCAAAACATAGTAATGGATTTAAGTAAGAAAAAAGGATGATGGGAATATTTAATTTACCTTTTAAAGACTCTAAAAGTTTAATTACTTTTCTTAGGCTAGTACCTGACTTTAAGGCGCGAGAGGCAGCCACTTGAATAACAGGCCCGTCTGCAAGTGGGTCACTGTAAGGGATACCTAATTCAATAAGGTCAGCTCCATTTTCTTGTAACTTTAATAAGATCTCAGAGGTTATTTCAATATTGGGATCTCCAGCCATTATAAAAGGCATCAAAGCTAATTTTTTATTATTTTTTAACTCATAAAACGTCTCATCTACCTTAGATAAAGATTCATTTTTAGTAATTTGGATTTTGTTATCTTTCATGGTTTTTAGATATTTTTCTATGAAAAATTTATAGATTTTTCTCTAAATCTTCCATTAGTTTTTGCTGCTCTTCCTTTGACAATGCATTGAATTTAGTTTCTAGTTTATCATTAACAACTTTTTCATACTCTTTTCTATAACGCTTCCTTTGTTCCATAAAAGTCATTTTTCCATTTACAACTCTCAAAACATAAGATGTTACCCAAGTAACAACAATAAAAATCAAGATGCAACTTGATAGAGTAGTGGCTGTAAAATTGTCGACACCAATTTGCGGTGCAAATTTATAACTAATTAATCCAATTAATGAAATAAATAAACCTATTTGTATAACTTTACCTTTAGTCAATTATTTACCTTACCCTTTACCATTTCCTTTTAGTCTGAGATTTAAAAATGGAGAAAATAAAATTAAACCAGGAAAGAAAAGAAATACAAGGCCATAAATTCCTAATCTTTCGAATTTACCCATAATATTCCATCTATTATTCATCCAGTAAAATAGTATTAATGGAATAACCAATAAATAGGTAGAGATAATTCCAATGTAAGCAATTAAAATAGCGAATGAATTATTGAAAAAACTTTCCATTTGGATTTATGGTTGCTTAGTTAAAACATAACAACTATTGGAAGTTATCGTCAGAACTAAAAATTAATAATTAAATA
>QCIV01000036.1 GCA_003216455.1 Prochlorococcus sp. AG-402-N17
ATTTTTTTATATCTTTGTTTTGGTGGGAAGCAGCCAGCAATAGAATAAGCTAATTCTTTTGTCCCAGAATATTTTCCCTTTTCTTTCAAATCCATTTTTATTTTCCTAGCAATCTTTCTTGATAATCTCTCATCTCCATATTTATAAATTAGATTAGCTAGTTCTTTTTCATTTAAAGCCTCAATTAATTTCTCTGCATCAACCTCAAGAAAAGGATTCATGCGCATATCAAGAGGACCATCTTTTTGGAAACTAAATCCTCTTTTAGGGTCATCAATTTGATTACTATTTACTCCAAGATCTGCAATTACAAAAGAAACTTTTTCTTTTGGTACAAAATCTGCAAAATTTGAAGCTCTTATATCAATCCTATTTTTAAATTCATCAAGTTTTTGTGATGCTGATTTTCTTGCAAATGGATCTTGATCAAGTCCAATTATATTTAAATCCGAATATTTTCTCAATAAATGATAAGAGTGCCCGCCTCCGCCTAAAGTTGCGTCTACACCTTTAAGTTGGTTGTGATGCATTAATGGGTAATGCTCCAATGAAGCCATAATCTCATCTGTCATAACTGATTTATGATTGAAAAAAGATGAATCAGATAGGTCAGTTTGCATAACTTTCGACTAAGATTTATTTAGAAGTTAAATTTCGAATGGCTCAGCTAGAGACTAGAACAGAACCAATGGTGGTCAATTTTGGCCCTCACCATCCCTCAATGCATGGGGTTTTAAGATTAGTTGTAACTCTTGATGGTGAGAATGTCATTGATTGTGAGCCGGTAATTGGATATTTACATAGAGGAATGGAAAAGATAGCTGAAAATAGGACAAATGTAATGTATGTACCATATGTAAGCAGAATGGATTATGCAGCAGGAATGTTTTATGAAGCCATTGTAGTAAATGCTCCTGAAAGATTAGCTAATATTCCAGTGCCTAAAAGAGCTAGCTACATCAGAGTTCTTATGCTGGAACTTAATCGTATTGCTAATCATCTTTTATGGCTTGGTCCCTTTTTAGCAGACGTTGGAGCTCAAACTCCATTTTTCTATATTTTTAGAGAAAGAGAAATGATTTATGATCTTTGGGAAGCTGCTACTGGACAAAGGTTAATAAACAATAATTTCTTTAGGATAGGTGGTGTCGCTTGTGATCTTCCATACGGATGGTTAGAAAAATGTATAGACTTTTGTGATTGGTTTGGTCCTAAGATAGATGAATACGAAAAATTAATCACAAATAATCCAATTTTTAGAAAAAGAATTGAAGGTCTTGGAACAATACAAAGAGACCAAGCAATTAATTGGTCTTTGTCCGGGCCAATGCTTAGAGCTTCTGGAGTTTCTTGGGATTTAAGGAAAGTCGATAGTTATGAATGTTATGACGATTTTGATTGGCATATTGCTTCAGAAAAAGAAGGTGATTGTTATGCGAGATATCGAGTAAGAGTTGAAGAGATGAGACAATCACTAAGCATCATTCGCCAAGCCTGTGAAATGATTCCAGGAGGTCCAACAGAAAATTTAGAAGCTCAAAGAATGGCTACAGAAGATAAGAAGAGTGATATATTTGGTATTGACTATCAATATGTAGCTAAGAAGGTTGCTCCAACTTTTAAAATTCCTAACGGAGAATTGTATACAAGATTAGAGTCCGGTAAAGGAGAAATAGGCGTATTTATTCAAGGAAATAATGAAGTAACCCCATGGAGATTTAAAATCAGAGCAGCTGATTTAAATAATCTGCAAATATTGCCTCATATTCTCAAAGGTGCCAAAATCGCCGATATTATGGCAATTCTTGGCTCAATAGATGTCATTATGGGATCTGTTGATAGATAAATTCTTTTGATGAAACCCTCTGATTGGTTAATATTGCAGAAGAAAGTACGATTTGGTGATTGTGATTCTGCAGGTGTAATTCATTTTCATAACTTATTAAAATGGTCACACGAAGCTTGGGAAGAGAGTATTGAAATTTATGGGATTCCATATCAAGATATTTTCCCAGATTTTTCTATACGTAAAAGTCAAATTATTTTTCCCATAGTAAATTGCGAAGCTAACTTTCTTGCGCCTATAAAAATTGG